>JANOGB010000146.1:0-4456 GCA_031413955.1 Planctomycetota bacterium
TGGGTGTCTCGCACCGCCTGGCATAGGCTGTACCCAGTAGACGGAACTCGGAAACGGCGACTTTCCCGCACTACGACCGCGGAATCTCATTCCGGAAGATCAGTTTAGGGGCGGGCCGCATGGTGTCACACGTTCCGTGGATAGTTGCTCATCTTGATCTTCACGGCACGTGGATAACGGCGGGGGCGTCGAGGCGGGAGGATGAGGAGGGCGAGATGGCGATGGAGGCGCTCGAGCATCCGCGGTAGTGTCCCGGGTGAGATGGTCCAGGCGGCCATCCACAAGTCGCGCAGTTCGAGCAGAGTGGCACGGAAGCTGACCCGCAGCGGAGGGATACCGGCGTGCAGCGCCACGTGCTCCATGTGCAGTCGCACGAGGTTATAGGCGATCGCCAATCCCCAGACCTCCTGGAGCACGCGTTCGGGCGCGCGGCTGCGCAGCGCTTCTTCGCGCTCCAGGGTGTGGGTCTTGATCTCGTCAAAGCCGAGTTCCAGTTCCCAGCGTTCGTGATAGAGCGCGGCGATCTCGGTGGCCGGGTAGACGCGGGGGTCGAGCAGCGAGGTGAGCAGGGTCTGCGGGAGAAAGCCGCGCCGCTGGTAACGGACCGCGCGCACCAAGAGGGTCTCTGGGAGGTCCTGGTTGGCTCGGCGCAGTTTCCGTGACAGGGTGATCTCGACCAGCGCATCCTTCGGGCCGAGCTTCTTGACGGTTCGCCACTTCAGGTTCGACTTGGCTCGGGTCAGCCAGTGGCGCTCTGTCCCCGCCGCGTGGAGACGATGCAAAGGGGCGTAGGAGAGGAAACCCCGGTCCAGGATCGTCAGGGAATGGTCGGGGATCTTCTCCCAGAGCGACTCCGCCAGCGTGATCTCACCCTCGGTCCAGCCGCCGCAGGCGAGCCCGGCGAGCAGGTGGGAGCGCAGCACCATCAGACCCACCAAGCGCAACTGCGGGTATCCCGACTTTCCACGCCCGCTGCCGGGTCGGCCGAAGGCCTGTTCATTTTCGGGGGTGTCCGCGACACGCAGTGCCGTGCCGTCGATGCCGTAGACGGCCAGACCGTGCCAGCGGTGCTTCTCGGCGGACGTGCGGGCCCAGTGTGTCGCGGTCAACTCGAACAGTTGAGCCATCGGCGCCGCGCCCAGGCGATCACGAGCCTGGACCACGGCGCTGCCCGTGATGATGCCCGGAGCCGTGCTCGACTTGGACGGGGGCAGGACGAGGTCGAGGTGGTGGACGACGGCCTGAATCGGCCGGTCGCGGAACAGCGCCATGCCGATCACGGTCCAGATCGCATGCTCGGCCGGAAGCTTCCGTCGCCGGACAGTGGCCGTGCCGGTCGCCTCCAAGACGCTCTGGACCCACTGCGGGTCCAGCGCTCGGGTGAGTGTCTGGTAGTTCTCCGTTCCCGCCGTCAGCCCGAGCGCTGCCAGTTCGTGACCGAGACCCATCGTGTCAGCCTCCTCATGAGCGAGTGCGCTGGCCTCGCGGGCGCTCCCGCTCGGGGCGCTTACGGGGCACACGCTTCTGGCGTTCGGCGCGCAGGAGTTCTCGGTTGATCGCCGAGACCTTCTCGATCGCGCTCCACCAGGCGTGGTAGTTGGCGACTTGACGTTCGACGAGCGGAACCAGTTCGGGCGGTACGGAGATCTGCTCGGTGCGCCGCTCGGCGAAGGTGACGCTGAGATAGGTTGCGCGATGTCCATCGCCGTCCGCACAGCGGCAACCCGCTTTGCCACAGCGCAGAGTGCGGACGACGACACTGCCGCGGAGGACGTCCGCGAGGGGTGGGAGGCCGGTCACCGCCCGGCGACGACGGTTGATGAGGCGCTTCATGTCTTACGTTCTTATAACCGTAAGACTAGAATCACGTCAAGTGGCAGGGAGGGCGGCTGAGATAAACTCCTGGCTATGTCGTTGAGCGGACGGCGCGTGCGGCTAAACTAACCGGCATTGACCCTAGCCCGGAGTTCTCACCTAGAGAACCCCGTCGCGCCGCATCTCCCGCACCACGTGATGCCCCGGAAGCCCGTTGACCCCGCCGCCGGCGTGGGTGCCGGACGACGCCTGGTAGAGCCCGCGGATCGGCGTGCGGTAGTCGGCGTATCCGACCGCCGGGCGCATGTGGAAGAGCTGATCGACAGTCAGCTCACCGTGGAAGATGTTGCCGCCGAGCAGGTGGTACTCGTGCTCCATCTCGTACAGTCCGATCACCTGGCGGTGCAGGATCGACCTCTTGAAGTTCGGGGCGACCAGGTTGAATCGTTCGATGAGCCGGTCGGCGTAGGCCTCGAGCTCGGCGCGGTGCGGCTCGGCATTCCGGGTGTGCGGCACCCACTGGGTGAACATCGACATGATGTGCCGGCCCTCGGGGGCGAGGGTGCGGTCGAAGACGGTCGGGATTTCGCAGTCCGCGAATGGGAGTGTGGCCGGCCGGCCGGCGCGCGCCTCCTGGAAGCCGCGCTCGAGGTACTCCATGCCGTCGAGAATGGAGATGGCGCCGCCGTGGACGTCGGGGTTGAAGCCGGGGCTGGCGGTGAACTCCGGAAGCTCGGCGAGGGCGAGGTTGATTTTCACCGTGCCGGAGCGCGAGCGCCAGTTCTCGATGTCGTCGACGAATTCGGAAGGCAGATCCTTGCGATCGATCTGGCGCAGGAACGTGATCTGCGGATGGCAGGTGGTGACGACGAGCGGTGCTTCGATCTCCTCGCCGCCGCCCTCGCCGGCCCTGCCGGCGCGGCCCCCACCCACGACCACCCCAGTGACACGGCCGTCGCGGATGAGGACCTTCGAGACCGGGGCGTTCACCCGGATCGTCGCGCCGAATCCGCGCGCCGCCTGGCCGATCGCCTCCGAAACGGCGCCCATGCCCCCTTCGGGCATCCCCCACGACGCCACCTGGCCTTCGGTCTCCTGGCCGGTCGAGTGATGCATCAGGACGTAGGCCGTGCCCGGGGCGCAGGACATGGTGAACAGGCGGGTGATGTCGGCGACCATCCGCTCGCTGATAGCACAGCGCTTCTTGAGAGTCCAGGCGAGGTGCGCGACGTCCTTGATGTCGCGGACCTTCTGGCTTACTTCGTTCGACGTGTCTTCAAAGTGGCCTGGGCGTCTTCGAGCACGGGGAGTATCAGCCGGTCTTTTTCGCGGTTCGCCGCCTTCTTGCTGACGATGATGCGCTCGAGCGACAGGACCCGGACCTGCGTCCCGCCGACGCGCACCTTGACGGTATGGCGCCATTCCCGGCTGAAATCACGCAGTCCGTGCATGGTCAACACGATATCGAAGAGGGCGACGTTCTTTCCGGCGAACATCGGCGGAGTAGTCGCGGTCGGTGGGACATAGATGCCTCCAACCCGCGCCAGTGCCTCGTGGATTCTCCGGTCCCCAAGGTCCTTGAACCACAGGTCAATATCCTGGGTCACTGCCGGGGCCCCCTGAAGCGCGGCGGCTGCCAGGCCGACGATCATGAACTCCACCCGGCGACGGCCGAGCTCTCGAAGGAATGCCTGCTCCGTTTCAGTGAAGATCGTGGGTGCGGCCACGCAGGAGGCTCCGCCTGAGTCGGTCGATGGGGGAATCGTCCAGCAGCACGAGCGTATGCCAGACGTTTTCGAAGGTCGCACGCGGGTTGAGCGCCAGCACGCGGCCGGCCTGCCGAATCAAGACCTGCGCGCGCCCTGCGACCGGTGGCGCTTCCTCGAGAATCGCCGAGGGAGCAACGCCCAGCATGCGGGCCATCGCCTGGACGGACCCGGGCAGGATCGAGGTCTTGCGGATCAGCGAGTAATACGCGGTCCGGCTCACGCCGGCCGACTCCAGGAGCCCCTGGAGGTTCAAGCCGCGGCGGGCGCAGAGCGTGCGGATTCGATCGGCGGAGAGTTTCACCCGGGAAGTGTACTATCGTTTAGTACATATGACAAGCCCGCCGTGAACGGCGTTCTCCGGCAACGGGCCCCGCGGCTTCTGTGGTAGCGTTTGGCGCGTGAGTCGTTCCCGCGGAAAAAGCTTCGATGACCTGATGGCGGCCTGGGAGGAGGGGGCGCTCCGGGAGTCGCTCGGGCGGATGCCGGAGCGGTGCCGTGAGTTTCGGCTCGACTCGGGGATTCCCCTGCGGCGGCTGTACACGCCGCGCGACGTGGCCGGCATCGACTACCGGGAGGCGGTGGGGTTCCCGGGACAGGCGCCGTTCACGCGCGGCGTGCAGCCGACGATGTACCGCAGCCGGTTCTGGACGATGCGGCAGTATTCCGGATTCGGCGATGCGCGCGACACCAACCGCCGGCTGCGCTACCTGCTGGATCGGGGGCAGACGGGGCTTTCGATCGCCTTCGACCTGCCGACGCAGATGGGGTACGACTCGGACCATCCGATGGCGCAGGGGGAGGTCGGCCGGGTCGGCGTGGCCATCGACTCGATCGACGACATGGAAGCGCTGCTCGACGGGCTGCCGCTCGAG
>JANOGB010000147.1:0-16320 GCA_031413955.1 Planctomycetota bacterium
CAAATTTTCAACGATCCTGCCTGCGGCCAGGCGTTCTCCGGGCGTTTCAGCCGGATCGTTGAAAATTTGCTCCGACTCCGGACTTCCGCTGGCGACGCTGACACCGTACTTCACGCACTGGATGTCGCTCCAGCTCGTATCCGTCACGCGCCGCTTCGGTGGGCAGCTTGCGCTCGATGCGGTCTCGCTGCACGTGCGCAAGGGCGACTGCTACGGGCTCATCGGGCACAACGGGGCTGGCAAGACGACGGCCATGCGCGTGGCGCTCGGATTGATGCGGGCCGATGCGGGGGAGGTGCGGGTCGATGGCTTCGACGCGCTGCGACGGCCGCGTGAGGCGCGCGCGCGCATGGGCGGCTTGATCGAGGCGCCGGGGTTCCACGGGCACCTCGACGCGGCGGCGAACCTGCGCCTGCTCGCGCGGCTCCAGGGGTTGTCGCGCGGAGAGGCACGACGCGAGTCGGAGCGGCTGCTCGGGCTGGCGGGCCTCGGGGAGGTCGGGCGCAAGCACGTGCGCGATTTCTCGCAGGGCATGCGCCAGCGTCTGGGCATCGCGCAGGCGCTGCTCGGCAGGCCGGCCTACGTGCTGCTCGACGAGCCTACCAACGGGCTCGATCCGGAGGGCATGGCGGAGGTGCGTGCGCTGCTCCGGCGGCTCGTGCGCGACGAGGGCGTCACGGTGCTGATCTCGAGCCACCAGTTGCACGAGCTGGCGGAGCTGTGCAATCGCATCGGCGTAATGCAGCGCGGGAAGCTGCTGGTCGAGGCGGAGACGAGGGAGTTGCTCGCGCGGGCGCCGGGGCGCTGCGAGGTCGAGACCGGCGACGACGTGCGCGCGGCGCGGGTGCTGGCCGAGCTCGGGGTGGAGGTGCGGCCGCTCGCGGCGGGCGGACTCGCGCTCGAGCTGGGCACGCGCTCGGCGGGGGAGATCGCGCGGCAGTTGGTCGGAGCGGGGTTGGAGCTCTGGCGTCTGGGCTCGCGGCCGTCGTCCCTCGAGGAGATCTATTTGACTGGGAGCGCCTCAACTGGGAGCGCCGGGCTCCAGCCCGGCTCCGTTTCTGTTTCCTCTTCCTCTCGTACGGCGGGCGCAGAAGGAAGAGCCAGGCTGGAGCCTGGCGTTCCCGGCGAGCCAACGGAACGACACGCGGCACCGCACGCCCTGTGGCGCGTGCTGCGCTACGAGCTCTCCTGCTCGTTCGCGCGCCGGAGAGCGCCGGCGCTGCTCACGTTGCCTGCGCTCGTGGCCGGGATCTCGATCGCGCTCGAGAAGAGCCGCGCCATGACGGAATCAGCGCGCGTCGCGAGCGGCGAGCTCGCGAGCACGACGGCGATCACTGGCTTCAGCGCGACCGCTGCGGCGCTGCGCACGGGGCTACCACTCCTCGCCCTGGTGCTGACGGCGATCGGCAGCCAGATGATCGCCGGAGGGGTCGCGCGCGGAACGCTGCGCAACGTGCTGCTCAGGCCGGCCACGCGCCTCGAGATCGTCGCAGGAAAAGCCCTGGCCGGGACGGTCCTCGCGCTCGGTGCGTACCTCCTGCTCGCGCTCGTCGCGCTCCTGGCTTCCGCCGCCGCCTTCGGCTTCAGAGATCTGGTCGAGATCCTGCCCAACGGCCAGGAGTTCCCGCTGGTCACGGCCACCGAGCTGCGCGCGGACTTCGCGCGCGCCCTGGCGGCTCCGGTCGTTGCCCTGCTGGGCTTCTTCGCCTTCGGCTTCCTGGCCGGTTCCTGCACGCGCGGCGCCGCGAGCGCGCTCGGGCTCGCCCTCGGCGTGCTGCTCGGGCTCGATCTCGCGCGCGTGGTGGCGCGCGACTTCGGCGCGGAGGGCTGGCTGCTGACGGCCTACCTCCCGACGCCGCTCGGTGATACGTCGTACTTGCACTTCTTCGCGGACCGCGCGCAGGGCATCAGCAATTCGGTCTTCGACTTCGGCGCGTCGTGGCTGGGCGTCCCGCAGGACCTCGCCTACCCGCTGCTCTGGGCCGTTGTCTGTGTCGCGCTGTCCGTCATACTGCTCGTCCGCCGAGCAGTGTCATGAAGAATCCTGCATGAGAAACGTCGCAGCGAGAGGAGCAATCGTCGCGTGCCTCGGTCTCGCCGCCACAGCGTGCGCCGCCGGCGAGCTGGCACGCGAGGCGCCGCCGCTCCTCGCCATGGAGGAGCCGCTCGAGCTCGTGCAGCCACCCGACGACGAGGCGGCGCGCCGGGAGCTGCCCGCGGGCTCGTTCACCGGCCTCACGCTGGGGGACGCGCGCAGGTCGCTCGACGCCATGCTGGACGAACCGGAGGGTCTGCTAGTGGCGTCCGTGGTCGAGAACTCGCCGGCGGACGCGGCCGGGATCGAGGTCGACGACCTGATCCTCGAGGCGGCGGCGGGAGCGGGCGAAGCGCGCTCCTTGCGCTGGCCGAGCGAGTGGCGCCGCCTGGAGCTCGAGGCCGAACCCGGAACCCAGATACGGCTGACGATCGATCGCTCGGGCGCCGAGCGCGCGCTCGAGCTCATCACGGTCTTGCGCGTGCATCCGGCCGAGCGCGGGCCCTCCGAGCGCGTGCGCGAGGGCTTGCGCGTCGGCGTCGTGCTGCGCACGGCGAGCGAGGTCGAGGCGCGCGCCGCGGGGCTCGGTCCGGGCGGCGGCGCGGTGGTCGTCGGCCTGACGCGCGAGAGCCCCTGGCGTGCGGCGGGGATCGTGTTCGGCGACCTGATCCGGGCCGTGGACGGGGTCGAGGTTGCCCACCCGGCCGTCGTGCTCGAGCGCATCCGCGCCGCGCCTGAGAGCGGCGCCCTGGAGCTCGACATCCTGCGCGACGGTACGCGGCTCGCGCTGCAGGCGCCGGTCTCGCGCCGCGAACACGAGCTGCACGAGTTCTCGATCCCGCTCCTCTTCTCCTACGAGAAGGAACGCGACCAGAGCTCGACCTCGTTCCTCCTCGGTCTGTTCTATTACGAGCACACTCCGGCCGCCTGGCGGCTGCGCCTTCTCTGGTTGATCCGGCTTGCCGGCGGCGACGCGGATCGCCTGGAGAGCGTGGAGCGATGATCGGAGTCTCGGTCCCGCCGCCGGCGCAGGACTTCGCGCGCATCCAGACCATGGAGCTCGAGGGCGGCCGTCAGGCCGACAGCGCGACGCTGGCCGATCTGGACGGCGATGGAGCGCCCGAGATCCTGCTCGCCGTCCACGAGCCCGAGAAGCGCTTCGCGCGCCACCTCGAGACGTGGCGGCCGGGCGCGGACGGCGCCCTCGCGCGCGCCGAGACGATCGCGCTCACGCCCGACGTGGTCGCCTTCGCGCACGCCGACGTGCGCGCGGGTGGCGGCGAGGAGCTGCTGCTGTTCAACGCCGGCGGCGTGTTCGTGTGGCGCTCCGGGCCCGAGCTGCGGCCCGAGCGCCTGCTCGCCTGCGAGTTCCTGTGGCAGACGGCCGATCCCGAGCTCGTCTTCGAGTGGCACGAGGGCGTGCGCGACCTCGACGGCGACGGTCTCGCGGATCTGATCCTGCCCGAGCCGGGCGGCTTCCTGATCGCGCTGCAGCGCCGGCCGCGCGCATCCGCCGGGACGAGCGGCACGTCGGCGGACACTCCGGGAGGCGCAGCGCCGTGGGGCCTCGTGTCGCGCGTGCGCGTGCCCCCGGACCAGGATGCCGAGCACGACGACGACAACGTCGAAACCCGGCGCGACCGCGCTTCGTTCTCGCTGCAGATCAAGACCTCCGCACCCGACGAGGAGTCGGGCGGCCCGCTCCTGTCGGTCCACGAGCGCGTGCCCGCCCCGTTCTGGCTCGACTGGGACGCCGACGCGGACCTCGACCTCCTGCTGCAGACCTCGCGGCACTTGCACGTCTGGCTCCAGGATGCGAACGGTGGTTTCACGAGCGCGCCGCAGCACTCGCTCACCCTGCCCGTGGCCGCGGACAGCGCGCGCGAGCTCGATGCTTCGTACAGCGCACACGCCGTCGACCTCGACCTGGATCGCCGCGCCGACTGCGTGATCTTCGCGGGTGACAAGCGTTCGGACGACGTGCGCACGCAAGGACTGTTCTTCACGCGAGGCGCGGTCACGGAAGGGCCGCCCCTGTTCGGCCAGGAGGGCCGGCCCGCGAGCCTGCTCGTGTTCGCCGGCTTCGTCGCCGAGCCGAGTTTTCGCGACCTGGATGGCGACGGCTACCCCGAGCTCGTGCTCGAGACCGTGCGCCCCGACCTGATCGACCAGATCCGCAGCACCTCGACCGAATCCATCGACGCGGACTTCCACGTCTACCGCAATCGCCGCGGCGTGCTCGCGCGCCAGCCCGAACTCACGCGCCGGCATCCGGTCGCGCTCGAGGATTCCGAGCAGGAGACCGAGTTCTTCTGCGACCTGACGGGCGATGGCCTGGCGGAGCTCTTCGTGCGCGACGAGCCCGAAAAGCTCCAGATCCTGATGCTGCGCGCGCAGGGGCCGCGTGAGAAGAGCACCTGGAGCTTGCTCGCGAAGCCGCTGTGGGAGCTCGGCGTGGCCGCCGAAGCACGGGTGCGGCTGGTCGTGCCCGTGAAGGGCTGGCGCCCCTCGCTGTTCGTGCTGGAGTCGTCGCAGGTCCTGTGGGTGAAGTTCGGATGAGCGCCGTTCTCGTGCTCTTCTCGCTGATCGTGCCGCAGGCGGCACCGCGCACGCTCACGATCGATCCAGGCGCGGTCGATGCGAGCTTCGAGATCAGCGGACACCGCATCGTCGATCTCGATCGCGACGGACGCGCGGAGTTCGTGCTGCTCGCGCGCGACGGCCGCGTGCGTTCGTTCCGGCCCTTGTCGTCCGAGCCCGCCAAAGCGCTGGGCGAGCTCGTGCTCGCGACTCCGGAGCGCACCCTCGTCGATCTCTCGGTCTGGGGGGCGAAGGCCTACCTGATCGCGGAGACGCCCCAGGGAACTCTTGCCTACCCGCTCGACGAGCAGGGCGTGGTCGGCGCGAGCGGCGCCACCTGGATTCCCCGCGCGAAGCTCGGGCTGCGCCTCGGCGCGCCAACCTTCTCGAAGATCGTCCAGGACGTCAACCAGGACGGCGTGGACGACGTCGTCGTGCCGACCCTCGGGGGCGTCGAGCTGTGGCAGGCGACGCTGGAGCCCGAGAAGAGCGTCCCGGTGTTTCGCAAGGTGGCCACGATCGCGGTCGAGATCGCGCGCGGAGCCGAGCACGAGATCGAGAGCCTCTCCAGCTCGCTCGAGCACTTCGTGACGATCCCCGCGCTCGAGACGAGCGACGTCAACGGCGACTCGCGTCCGGACCTGCTCGTCACGCAGGACGAGCGGCGCGCCTGGCACCTGCAGCGCGCGGATGCATCGTTCCCGGCCGAAGCCGACGTCTCGGTCGACCTCGCGATCTTCCGCGACACCACGCCCGAGGCGAAGACCAGCTTCGGCAGTACGCTCACGACCGACAGCGACGCGAGCTTCGCGAGCCGCGACCTCGACGGTGATGCCGTGCCCGATTACGTCATCGCCCATCGCCGCAAGGTGTGGGTCTTTCGTGGCGGCCCGGCCGGACCGCAGTTCACCGAACCGTCGGCCATCCTGAAGACCGCCGAGGACGTCACGCTGCTGCTCGTCTATCCGCTCGACGACGATGCGCTGCCGGATCTCCTGCTGATCAAGGTGCAGGTGCCCACCCTGGGGGCGCTGCTGCGCGGACTCTTCGGCGAGTGGGACGTGCCCATTCGCGCGCTCGGCTACAAGAACGTGGGCGCCGGCAAGTTCGAGACGGCTCCGAGCCAGACGAGCGAGCTCGCGCTGCGTCTGCCGGGCATCGTCGGACTCATGAAGAACCCCGAGAAGTTCACGCAACGCTTCGAGGAGCTCGACAAGAGCTTCCGCGCCGGTGCACGTGGCGACATCGACGGCGACGGAACCGAGGACACCCTGCTCGTCACCGTCGACGGCAAGGCCCTCGAGCTGTGGCGGGGTCGGCCGGGCGAGGCGCCCGAGGAGCAAAAGGAGCGCTGGCTGCGCAAGCTCCTGTTCGATTCCTCCGATCGCGTCTGGGACCTCGAGCGCGCCTTCACCGCTCTCGGCAACATCGCCGAACGCCAGGTCGCGCTCGCGACCGGCGAACGCCCGCCGGACCAGAGCCTGCCGCTGCGCGATCCGGCCGTGACCCGAGTGCTCGGCCTCGAGTGCGCCGACTTCGATGGCGACGGGGCGCGCGAGGTGGTCGTCGCCTGCCGCGAGCTCGCCGACCCGCGCAAGCGTTGGTTCGACGTGCTCATCTTCGTCGAGAAGAAGTAGTGCAGCGGTTTCTCCTGGGTGTGGCCTTCGTGCTCCTGCTCTCGGGGTGCGGAGCGATGCGCTTCAACCGGGCCTGGTCGAGCTTTCCGGCGGGCGGCGGCGCTGGGATGGAGGGGCGCTGGAAGGGAGAATGGAAGAGCGAGTGGAACGGGCATTCGGGTGGACTGCGTTGCCTGGTGAGGCGCGAGGACGAGGGGCGGTATCTCGCGTGGTTCTTCTCCACCTACGCGCGCGTGCTCTTCTTCCAGTACGAGACCGTGTTCCAGGTCACGGCGGAGGAGGACGGGACGCTGAGGTTCGTGGGCGAGCAGGATCTCGGGGAGATGGTCGGCGGGGTGTATCGCTACGAGGGCACGGTCGGTGGGGATCTCTTCCATGCCATCTTCCGCGCGGAGAACGGTGACCACGGGGTGTTCGAGATGCAGCGCGTGGAGTGAGGGCGGAAGAGGAGAAGAGAAGAGAAGAACGGAGCCGGGCTGGAGCCCGGCGCTCCCGGATGAATCAGAGGATGGCGCCGCAGCCGCGTAGGTGGCGTGCTTGGTCGTCGGTGTAGAGCGCGCCGCGCAGGTCGACCAGGTAGAAGTCCGTGTCGAAGATGCGTGCGCCGCGCAAGTCGGCGCCACGTAGATCGGCCTTGCGGAGTTCTTCGGGACGCTTGAAGTGCTCGTCGCGCAGCTCCTCGGTGTAGAAGCCGGTGCGCGTGCCCCAGCTCGCGGGCGCGGCCATCACGAGGCCGCTGCGGGACGAGCCGAGGTGAAAGCTCGCGTTGGTGAGGTCGGCCTCGCGCAGGTTGGCGCCCGGCCATTCGATGCGTGCGAGGCCGGCACCGCTGAGCTGGGCGCCGCGCAGGTCGGCGGCGGTGAAGCGCGAGGCCGTGAGCAGCGCGTCGCGCAGGTCGGCGATGGAGAGGTCGGGGCCGTCTAGCTGCATTTGCTCGAGGTTGCAGCCGACCAGCGAGGCGTTCGCGAGTTTTCGGGTCGCGAGCCGCAGGCCACGGAGGTCGAGGCCGTCGAGGATCGCACCGGTGAAGTTCGCATCGATGAACGAGGCCTCGGCCAGGTTTGCGCCGCGCAACGAAGCGCCGGAGAGGTCAGCGCGGTCGAGGAGCGCGCGCTGGAGCTGCGCTCCGTCGAGCACGGCCTTGCAGAGGTGCGCGGCCTCCAGACGCGTCTCGGCGAGCTGCGCCTGGTTCAGGAACGCGTCGTCCAGGCAGGCGCTGCGCAGGTCGGCGCCGGACAGGTCGGCGGCGCGCGCGCTCGCGCCCACGAGCTTCGCGCCACGCAACGAGGAGCCGCGCAGGTCCGCACGATCGAGCCGCGCGCGCGAGAGATCCGCGCCGTCGAGCTGGGCGTGGGCGAGATGGGCCTCGTCGAGCTGGGCCTCGCGCAGCAGCGCGCCGGGCGCCGTGAAACCCTCCAGGTGCGCGCCGGAGAGGCGCGGCAGGCTGGCGCTGTGCTCGACGAGTTCGCGCAGGACCGCGCTCACGGCCGTGGGTTCATAGAGGTGCAGGAGCGAGGCCGCGCTGGCGTGCGCGCTCGCTCCGGCCGCGGCGTCCAGGGTTTCCTCCGGCTGGCCGACGAGCCGCGCAAGCGTCGCACGCGCGCGCGGCCGAGCGCGGAGCAGCGGACGGACCGCCCGCAGGAAGGGATCGGCGAAGCAGCGCGGGAACTCGATGCTCGCCCCGCGCGCGAGCGCTTCAGCGACGTGCTCGGCGCCGAGCAGGAGGTGAACGGAGCTCTGGTTCAGGAAAGGCACGGCTTCGGCCTCGCGTTCGGCGAGCTCGCGCAGCTCCGCGGCCACCAGCGCGTCCGGCGCGGGCGCGAGCGCGCGCCACAGCCGGCCGGCCGCCGCCGCGTACGCGTCGGAACTCGAGAAACGGCGGCACACCGCTCTCTGCAGGGCCGCGAAGGCACTGGGCAGCTCCGGATCGCGCGCGAGCTCGTCGAGGATCGCCATCCAGAGCAGCGGCCGGCCCTTGAGCTCGAGCTCGACCTCCGGCGCTTCGAGCCGCGCCATCACGCCGCAGCAGGCTTCGGGATGGCGCGCGAGCAGGTACTCGATCCATTCGTCGCGCTTCCAGGGCACGAGCTCGAGGCGCTGGAACGGCGGGTGCTTGGCGGTCGCCGCACCCACGCGCATGCGGACGACGGTCTCCTTGCCTTCCTCGCCGGGAGCGATCTCGCCGAAGCCAAGGGTGTGCCGGTCCTCGAAGTAGAGGCGCGCGTACTCGAGGGCCGTGCGTTTGCCGGCGCCGGGCGGACCCTGGAGATAGAGTTCGCTGTAGACATGTTGTTCGAGACGCCGCTCGAGCGCGTCCTCGATGCGCACGGGCTCCAGGCTCCCGCTGCCGTGGTCGATGACCCGCGGCCGGACGAAGTGCGCCAGCGCCAGCTCGTTCATCTCTGCCTCCTGCGCGGCATTCTACGCGCGCTCCCGGGTCCCAGGCGAGTCGAACGATCCATTTGGAGCCTAGCAGTCCGTTGAAAAAGGTCCCTGCTGCGGCTTCGCGCGCGTCGCCTGGGCGTCGTCACGCTCGACGTTTCTTGTCAAGCCAGGCCGTGCTCAGCGGCCATGAAGGCCGCTTCCGTCGTCTCTCTGTCGCGTTCCTAGCCCAGACAAAGCGCGCTTTGCCTCGCGACGGGACTTGTTCAACGGCCTGCTAGTCCCGATCCTGGTTCACTCTCTTCTCCATGCGGGCCCGGATCCTGATCGTCGGCGGCGGCATCATGGGCGTCTCGAGCGCGCTGAAGTGCGCGCCACGGACGCGTGAACCGGTGGTCCTCATCGAGCGCAAGCACCTCGGCGCGGGTTCCTCCGGCCGCTCGGGCGCGATCCTGCGGCAACATTACCGCGACGCCGAGGTGGCGCGCATGGCGCGGGACTCCTTGCGCGAGTACGGGCGTTTCGAGAGCGAGACCGGGCTCCCGCTCGGGTTCCAGCGGACGGGGGTGCTCACCTTGGCGGGTCCGGACCAGGCCGACTGGTGCCAGCGCATCCGCGAGAACGTGACCATGCTGCGCGCGCTCGACATCGAGACCGAGCTCGTGGACGCCGCGCGCATGCGCGCGCTGGTCCCGGGCGCGGTCGTGCGCGACGGATCGGTCGGTGCCTGGGAACCGGGCGGCGGCTTCGTCGATCCGAACCAGACGCTGGCCTCGTTCGCGCGCCGGGCTGGCACGCTGGGCGCCGAGCTGCGCACGGGCGTCGAGCTGCTCGAGATCCGCGTGCGGAACGGCCGCGCGACCGGCGCACGCACGAGCGTGGGCGAGATCGAGGCCGAGCAGCTCGTGGTCGTCGCCGGGCCCTGGACACGCGCGCTGTTCCAGAAGCTCGGGCTCGACTTCCCGCTCAAGGTCGTGCGGCCCGAGAATCACTACCTCGGCGTGCCCGAGATGCGCGTCGAGCTCCCGGAGCGCGTCGCGCGCGGCGTACACCCGGTGCTGATCGATCTCGAGCTCGGCTGCTACGCGCGCTGCGAGCCGGCGAACGCACGCACGCGTGTCGGCCGCGTCGACTACGACGACGACCAGGAGCTCGTCGACCCGGATGCGCTCGACGAGCGCGTGAGCGACGAGCTCGTGCGCTGGGGCCGCGCCACCGTCACGAAGCGCATCCCCTCCTACGCCGAGCGGCCCGACGCGGGCTTGCTCGCCGCCTGGTACACGCTCACGCCCGACGCGCAGGCGCTCATCGGCCCCGTGCCCGGCATCGAAGGTTTGTTCATCGTCAGCGGCTTCTCCGGCCACGGCTTCAAGCTCGGCCCCTCGGTCGGCGAGGGCGTGGCGCAGATGCTGTTCGGCGAGCCCGTCACGGCGCTCGACGCCGCGTTCTTCTCGCCCACGCGCTTCAAGGGCGGCGAACGCTGGGGCGGGCGCTTCGGGCTCTAGCCCCAGAAGCGCTTCGAGGCGTCCAGACTGCGAAAGGGAGGTGCCTGGCTCGGTTTTGCACGAGTCCGCCGGAACCGCCTCTCACTCCTGCGCGAACTCGGACTCGCGCGTGGGCGAGAGTACGGAGCCAGGCACGGCTTCGCCGGATTCCGGGTGCGCGCAGGAGTGATGAGGAGCGAAGGGCGGAATCCGGCAAAGCCGAGCCAGGCACCGTACTCTCGCCGTTGGGGCCGGCACGCGGTTCGTCTTCGGCGTCGTCCTCACCTGGATCGACGACGGTCACTCGATATCATCGGCGAGGGACGCATGCTCGCCCTCCTCGCCACGCTCGCGCTCCAGGCTGATTCGCTCCTACCGCCCGCGCCGCAGGGCTGGCGGTACGAGCGTCTGGCCCTGCCGCCGCATTTCGCGCCCGAGCTCGAGCTGAACGGGGTCGAGGATCTGCTCTTCGCGCCGGGGATGTTCGCGCCGGACTCGGATTCCTACTTCTCCTATGTTCTGGCGTTGCGCGTCGAGGGCGAGCTCGAGGTCGACGAGGCCTACCTGACGCGCTTCCTCGAGAGCTACTACCGTGGGCTGTGTCGCGCGGTGGGAGAGGAGCGCAAGCTCGGGCTCGATCTGGCGCAGGTCAAAGCCAGCGTGCGTGGCGCAGCGGATCGCTTCCGCGCCACGGTGGCGATGTTCGACCCGTTCGTCACGGGTGAGCCGCTGGAGATCGCGCTCGAGATCGAGGTCCACCAGGCAGCGCGGCGGACGGAGCTGTTCGCACTCGCCTCGCCGCTCGATGCCGAGGCGCCGATCTGGAACGAGCTACGCGCGCTGGGGGACGGCTGGCGCGCCGCGCGGCCTACTCCGCTCTTCCTGAACCACCTCTACGTCGTGCCCGACCGCGAGACCTACGCGGCGCTGGCGCGCTGCGAGTTCCTGCGCGAGTCGTTCGCGGTCTTCGAGGAGCGCGAGACCGTGCGCGCGGACCTCTCCTACAAGGGCCTGTACTTCTACGGCGCGCGCACCTACTTCGAGTTCCTGCCGCCCGGAGCGGCCGGACTCGTCGAGGGCTCCAGCGGGCTCGCCTTCGGGCTCGAGGTCGCCGGGGCGAGCGAGACGCTCGCGAGCACGCTCGGGAATCGATCCGTGCGCACCCAGATCGTGCCGATCACACGCCAGCTCGAGGGCGAGCAGGTGCCCTGGTTCCGCCTGCTCGGCATCGAGCTGCCGCCCTCGCCGCTCAACCTGTTCGCGCTGGAGTACGAGCCGCGCTTCCTCGAGAGCTGGCACGCCACGCTCGCGCCGAGCGGCGGAGGCATTGCGCGCGCCGCGGTGCTCGAACGCTACGCGGCGGCGCTGGATCGCTCCGACTGGCGCGCGCAGGCGCCACTCGCCGACGTGACCGAGGTGCGGCTCGCCCTGGACGACGCGCAGCGCGAGCGCGTGCTCGACGTGTGCGCGGCCGCCGGACACGAGGTCGAGTCCGCTGGAGATGGCTGGGTCGTCCATGTCCCGCAGTCCCGGCTCGCGATCCGGCGCTCGGCCAAGCCCGGCGGCGTCACGGGGTTCGTGATGAGCCTGCGGAGCCCGCTCGAGCACGAGCCGCTACGGCTCGGCAAGGCCGAGTTGAGATTCCGCGGTCGCACGGCCGAGTTCGAGTTCTTGCCTTGACGCCTCCCCAGGGGCTCGAGCGACCGAGCAGGGCGATCCGCTACAGTGTGTTTTCCGTCCGACTCCACCCGCGTTTCTCATGTCCAAGAAGAAGCCCAGCCACGCCGACGCCGAGTTGATCCTGAGGCTCTACGACCTGCGCCGCGAGGCCGTCATGCGCGAGTCGCGCAAAACGATCACGGGCTGGTTCCCGAAGGACTTCGAGGACGTGCTCGCGATCACCAAGCCCGACGATCCGAAGAACGCGGCCTGGCGCCAGGTCTCGAGCTACTTCGAGATGGCGTTCGGCTTCGCGCGCCACGGCATCGTGCCGGCCGACTTCCTGGCCGAGAACACGGGCGAGGGCTTGTTCCTCTACGCCAAGATCGAGCCGCACCTGAGGGCCTTCCGCAAGCAGCTCTCGCCGACCGCGTTCCGCAACTCGGAGTGGCTGGTGCGGAAGAGCCCGGTCGCGCAGGAGCGCATGAAGCTCTTCAAGCAGCGGGTCGCAGCGAAGCTCGCAGCTCAGCCGAAGGGCTGAGCGAGAGCTCGGGCTCTCACAGCGTCCCGAGGAACGCGAGCAGCGCCGCGCGCTCGTGCTCCTCGAGACCTGCGAACGCAGCGCGTGAGCGGCCGGCCTCGCCGCCGTGTGCCAGGATCGCGTCGCTGACGGTGGACGCGCGGCCGTCGTGCAGGAAGCGCTGCATGTGGCGCAGGCCCATGAGCGGCTCGGTGCGGAACTCGGACGGACTGGCGTCGACCAGGCAGATGTCGGCGAGCTCCGGCCCCATGTCGTGCAGCAAGAGGTCGGTGTAGGCCGCGACTTCCTTGTGGGAGAGCGCGTTCACCTCGTGCGCGCCGGTGCGCAGGCTGGGCACGTGGCAGGTGGCGCAGCCGATGCGCTCGAAGACGCGCCGGCCCTTGCGTGCATGGATGTCCAGCGGCGCAGGCGCGGGTGGCGCGAGGAAGCGCACGTAATCGTCGACGAGCGCGACTTCATCGGCCGTGAGCTCGGGCTCGCCCAGCGGATCGACGCCCGCGGGCAGCGGCGCGCCGGCGATCGTGCTCTCGAAGGGCTGGTTCGGGGTCGTGATCCCGATCTCGATCTGGAACGCGCCCTCGTTGAACTGCGCGAGCGAAGCCACCACGGCCTTGCGTCCGAAGCGGCCGACGTGGCCGCCGGGCAGGACGTGCGCGCGGCCCGAGACACCGTCACCGTCGCGGTCGTCGGGGTCGGCCAGCGCAAGGATGGTCGCGTCCGGGATCGCGTCGAGCAGACCGAAGCCGAAGACGTCGGGCGTCGAGCGTTGCGCCTCAGCGCTCGCCGCGCTAGGCACGGGCTCGGAGGCGATTCCGAGAGCCTCGAGCGCCGGCGTCGCGCGCTGCTGGATCACCGGGCCGCCCAGGTCGAAGAGCGCATCGCACTCGCCCTCCGCGCCGACGCCGCTCACGTGCAGCTCGCGGATCGGGCCGGCTCCGCCGTCGACCGGCTCGCTGTGGCACACCGCGCAACCCTCGGCGTTGAACAGCGGCCCGAGGCCCTGCTCGACGGTGAAGGTGCCCTCGAAGATCTCCTCGCCTTCCTCGAAGCGCGCGAGCTCGTCCGCGCTCAGGTCGGGCAGCGGATCGTCGAGCGCGGGCGGGGCGGGCGGTTTGGCGCAGGCTGTGAGCCACGCGAGAGTCACGGCGCTGTAGCGGAGCAGATGGCGAGTCTTCTTCATGGTCGTTCTCCTCGGCCGCGCCACCACGGGCATCGCGACCGTGCCCGAGTCATCGGGCGCCGAGCCCGCGTGGCTCGATTAGGGAAGAGGATCGATTCGGTAGCGTTCCCGTGTCGACCCAGGGATGGGCCGCGCCGCGCGCCCCGGCTCCGGCCGCCAGGGGCACGAGCGATACTCAGGTCCCGACGAACGGGACGCGACACGCGCTGCAGCGCTTGGCGCCGCGGTAGACCACGGTGCCGCAGAAGGGGCAGCCCACGACTTCCAGCATCCCATTCCTGTCCGTGATCAACGGCTCGCGCTTGTGCAAGTTCCGCGGGTCGCGCGCCGCGTCCAGCCAGGAGAGGACGCCGGATGCGGACACCTTGCACGTGGCCTGGCGCTCCCGGCCCTGTGCGTCGCGGAACATCACGTCGTAGATCGCGTCGTCGGTCTTCCCGAACCACATCGTGGCGTAGGGAGTCGGGCGGATGCGCACGACTCGGCCTCCACGCTCGGTGATGTGCTGGGTGATCGCGGACTGCTTGGGGTCCCTGCGGCGAACAACGTTCGAAAGGCGGTCGAGAAACATCTTCTTGTAGGGCTGTTGCCGGCGTCGTCGCGCCGTCCCGGGCGTCCGCGGAGTGACGCCTTCCCTCCTCCGCGCACCGCTATCGTCGGCGGGGCTCTTCGTGCTCCAGACGCGCCCGGCGTATGCCCTTCTCTTACCGATGAGGTGCGTGGGAGCGGACGCGGCCGTGCGGCGAAACGGAGTCTTTGCGATCCACCTCGGCGCGAGGCAGCATGGTCTCGCGCCGTTCCGAGCGGCGGGAAGTCCATGGACAAGCGCTGGTTCCTCCTCCCGCTCGTGCTGCTGCTCCTGCTCGCCGCCCTGCGCTGGAGCCAGCAGCGCGAGGAGATTTTTCGGGTGAGCGGTTTCCTGGAGGCCGACGAGATCCGCGTGGGTTCGCGCGTCGGCGGACGCGTGGCCCGGGTGCACGTGGACGAGGGTTCGCGCGTGGAAGCGAAAGCGCTGCTGGTCGAGCTCGAGCCCTACGACCTGCTCGAACGGCGCAGCGAGCTCGTGGCGCGCGTACAGGCACTCGCGGCGCACCTGGCGGAGCTGCGCGCCGGACCGCGCAGCCAGGAGATCGAGGCCGCGCGCGCGCACACGGACGCGGCTCGCGCGGCGCACTCGCTGGCCGAGCTCGAAGAGGCGCGCACGCGTTCGCTCGTGGCGGACGCGATCCGCTCGCGCGATGCTCTCGACCGCACCCAGGCCGTGCTGGAGGCTGCACGCGCCGACGTGCGTGCGAGCGAGGAAGCGCTCGGACTGCTCGAGGAGGGCACGCGCAAGGAAGAGCTCGACCGGGCCGAGGCCGAGCTCGAGGGTGCGCGCGCCTCGCAACGCGCGCTCGAGCGCGCCATCGACGAGCTCAGCGTGCGTGCGCCATGCGCCGCCGTGGTCGAGTCGTGCGAGCTCGAACCCGGCGACCTGGTGGCGCCCAACGCCGCCGTGATCGTGCTGCGCGACACCTCCGAGCTGCGCGTGCGCGCTTACGTGCCGCAAGATCGCCTGACCTTCACGGCCGGCGCGCCGGCCTGGGTGAGCGTCGACGCCTTCCCCGGCCGCCGTTTTCGCGCGCACGTCGACTTCATCGCGCCGCGCGGCGAGTTCACGCCCAACAACGTGCAGACCCCGGAGGAGCGCTCGCAGGTGGTCGTGCGCGTGCGCGTCACGCTCGAGGAGGGCCAGGAGCTGCTGCGTCCGGGCGTGTCGGCGGACGTGTGGTTCAGTGAATGACGAGCGGGCACGCAGCATGATCCCGGTGGCGGCGCTCGTCGCGCGCGCGCTCACGCGCCGGTTCGGGCCGCGCACGGCGGTCGATCGCGTCTCGTTCGAGGTGCCGCGCGGCACGATCTTCGGGCTGCTCGGGCCGAACGGGAGCGGCAAGTCGACGCTCATCCGCATGCTGTGCGGCGTGCTCGCGCCGAGCGCAGGGGAGGGCAGTGTGCTCGGGCTCGACGTGCGTACCCAGAGCGAGGCCATCAAGCGCCGCATCGGCTACATGTCGCAGCGCTTCAGCCTGTATGGCGACCTGACGGTGCGCGAGAACCTGGCCTTCTACGGGCGCGTGTACGGCCTCGAAGGCGCCGCGCTCGAGGAACGCATGCGCGCGGTGTGCGGCCTGGTCTCGATCGAGGGTCGCGAAGAACAGCTCGCGGCCACGCTCTCGGGCGGCTACAAGCAGCGTCTGGCGCTCGGCTGCGCGTTGCTGCACGACCCCGAGGTCGTGTTCCTCGACGAACCCACGGCCGGCATCGATCCCGTGGCGCGGCGCGAGCTGTGGGACCTCTTGGCCGAGCTCGCCGGGCGTGGTGTGACGCTGTTCGTCACCACGCACTTCATGGACGAGGCCGAGCGCTGCAACACGGTCGCGTACATCTACGAGGGGCGCCTGCTCGTGCAGGGCAAGCCTGCGGAGCTCGAGACACACCCGGCCGTCACGCCGGCGGGCACGCGCCGGCTCGAGCTGCGCCTCGAGCGGCCCGCGGCGGCGCTCGCACTGGTGAAGGCGTCGCCCGGCGTGCGCGATGCGACGCTCGCAGGTGATGCGATCCGCGTGCTGTGCGGCGAGACGTTCGACGAGGACGCGCTGCGGCGGGCGCTCGCGCCCGAGACGCTCGAGATCCGCGCAGGCCGCGCCGATCTCGAGGACGTGTTCGTGGCGCTGACCAAGCAGGGTGGCTCGGTTCAACCGGGAGCGCCGGGCTCCAGCCCGGCTCTTCCTCCGGGTGGTGTTGGAGCGGAAGAAGAAACCAAGAGAAGAGCCGGGCTGGAG
>JANOGB010000148.1:0-4475 GCA_031413955.1 Planctomycetota bacterium
CGCAGCGTAGGATCCGCGCGTGTCTCCCGCCCTGCTCGCGGACCTGCTCGTCTTCCTGCACCTCGGCTACGTCACGTTCGTGCTCGCCGGCCTCGTCTTGATCTGGCTCGGCGTGCTGCTCGGCTGGGGCTGGGTGCGCCGGCCGCTCTTTCGCGTGCCGCACCTCGTGTGCACGCTGATCGTGCCGCTCGAGGCCCTGGGGGGCATGATCTGTCCCCTGACGACCTGGGAGCGCGAGCTGCGCCTGCAGGCCGGCCAGTTCCCCGAGGACATCTCCTTCCTGGCGCGCCTCGCGCGCGACGTCCTCTTCTATCGTGCGCCCGAGTGGGTTTTCACGGTCTCGTACGTCGCCTTCGGCCTGCTCGTGCTCGCGACCTTCTTCCTCGTGCCGATCCGGCGCAGGACGGCGAGTGGAACATGAGGCGTGCCAGGCACCAGCCGTGAGCGCGCGTACCTTGCTCGGTCTGGTGGTGCTCGAGGCGGCGGGGGCGGTGCTCTTCGCCGCGTGCCGCCCGAGTCCGTCCGGGAGCAGGGTCACGGCCTTCACCAGCTCGACCCAGTGCCGGGACTGTCACCGCGAGGTCTACCAGGAGTGGGAGGGCTCCTGGCATGCGCAGTCCTGGACGGATCCGGAGGTGCGCGCGCTCTCGAACGACTTCGCCAACACGGACTGCATCGACTGCCATGCGCCGCGCCCGGTCTTCGAGACGGGCGTCGACCAGCGGGTCCTGCCGCGCGTTGCGCGCCGCCAGGAAGGCGTCGACTGCATCTCTTGCCATGCGCTGGGCGGCACGGGGGAGGGGGGCGTCGAGGGAGACGGCGTCGAGGGAGACATCGAGGGGCGCATGGCCGGAACGATCGAGCGCGCGGACGTGGCCTGCCGGCCGAAGCTGGTCACGGCGCTCTCCGGCCCCGAGTTCTGCGCCGCCTGCCACAACCAGCACCAGACGGTCACGGAGTGGCTCGTGTCGGGCTACGCCGCGCAGGGGATCGATTGCATCGACTGCCACATGCCGTTCCGCGGCGGCGAGCCCGAGCGCGGGCGCGACCATACGATGCACGGCGGACACTCGCTGGAGCTCCTGCGCACGGCCGTCGACCTGCGCGCGTGGCGCGAGAGCGGAAGCGTGCTGGTCGAGGTCGAGAACGTGGGCGCGGGCCATTGCTTCCCGACCGACGAGCGCTCGCGCGCGGCCGACGTGTTCTGGCGTCCGCTGCCGGCGGAGACCGGCCCGTGGCGCTTCCTGTACCGCTTCCGCAGTCCCTACCGCGACGAGCTGGGCGTGACCAGCACGCTCCTTCCCGCGCACCACACTCGGCGGATCACACTCGAGGATCCGGCGGCAGGCGGAGCGCTCGAGGTGGCGCTGTTCTACAAGCTGACGCCCTACTGGGCCGATCCCGAGCGGCCGGATCCCGAGCGGGAGGCACGCCTGGTCGAACGCGTCGAGCTGGCCGGCCAATGAAGCGGGGCGAACGACGACGAGCTTCCCTGGGCGCTTACTTGTAGGCGATCGCCGCGCTGGACGCGCCGGCCAGGTGCAGCACGTCGAAGCGGCGGAAGCCGACCTCGCCGCACCACTTGCGGAAGTCCGCACCGGTGTAGTCGAAGGCCTCGCCGAACTCGATCAGCATGTTGAGCGACATCAGCAGACCGAAAGCGTTCTCGCGCCGCTGGTCGTCGATCAGGGCTTCGATCGCCACCAGCGCGCCGCCGCTCGGCAGCGCATCGTAGGCGGTGCGGATCAGGTGCATCTTCTTCTCCAGGTTCCAGTCGTGGAGGATCATGCCCATCGTGATCAGGTCCGCCTTGGGCAGCGGATACTCGAAGAAGTCACCAGAAGCCGTGCGCACGCGGGCGGTCAGGCCCGCGGCCGCGATCGCCTTCTTCGCGATCGGCTCTACCGGCGGGAGGTCGAAGGAGATGCACTGCAAGTGCGGATGGCGCCTGGCGGCCTCGATGCAGAGCAGCCCGGTCGCTCCGCCCACGTCGCACAGCGTCTGGAACGGCTTGAAGTCGAACTTCTCGGCGAAGGCCTCGAAGTTGATGCGTGAGAGGCCCGTCATCGCGCCCATGAACTGCTCGAGCCGCGGCAGATCGGCGTAGAGCTCCTCGAAGATGTTCTTCTGGCCGTGCTTCACCTCGTTCTGTGGCTTGCCCGTGCGCAGGGCCGCCGGCAGGTCGTGCCAGAAACGGAACAGGCGCGCGTTGAGCATCTCCAGGATGCCGCCGACGTAGCGCGGGCTCGCCTTGTCGAGATAGAGCAGGCCGGCCTCGTTGTTGTGGTACTGCGCCGCGGGGCCGTCGCCGTCGCGCTCGAGGAAGCGCATCGCCACCAGCGCGTCGAAGAAGTCGTGGATGCCGCGCGGGTGGAGCTCGAGCTCGGCGCCCAGCTCCTTGCCGGTCAGGCGCCTGTCGCCGAGGCGGGTGAACAGCCCGAACTGGACGGCGGTCAAGAGGACCTTCGACGACCAGAACGAGAACGCGGTCTGGAGGATCGGGGCGACGTCGGGTTTCTGGGGCATGCCAGATGCTCCCGGGAAGAGGACCTCGATTCAAGCCGCGCCGGCGCGAGAGATTCCGGGATGGTTTGAAACCTGGGGGCGCGAGTGAGATCCTCCGTTCGATGCTCACCGAACTGGTCATCCGAGATCTGGCGCTGATCGAGTCGGCCGAGGTCGAGCTCTCCGCCGGGCTGAACGCCCTGACGGGCGAGACCGGGGCCGGGAAGAGCCTCTTCGTCGGCGCGCTGGAGCTCCTGTGCGGCGCCACGCCGCGGGGCGGAGCTGCATCCTGGGTGCGGCGCGACGCCGCGCAGGCGCGGGTCGAAGGACGCTTTCAGCTCTCGGATCCAGCCGTTCAGGAGCGCGTCCAGGTTTGTCTCCGGGAGGAGCTGCCGGAGCTGCTGGAAGAGGTCGCGACGGCGGAGACCGAGCCGACCGAGTTGCCCGAGCTGATTCTGGGGCGCACGCTCGGACGCGACGGCAAGACGCGCGCCCACGTCAACCAGCGGCCCGTTCCGCTGCGATCGCTGGGCAAGCTGGCCGCGCTCGTGCTCGAGATCCACGGCCAGAACGATCACCAGCGGTTGCTCGAACCCGCCGAGCAAGCGCGGCTGTTCGACGCCTTCGGCGGGCTCGAGCCCCTGCTCGCCGACTATGTCCGGCACCGTGCGGCCTGGCTGGGCAAGCTCGAGCAGCTCGCGAACCACGAGGCGCGCGCCGACGAGCACCGCGAGCGACTCGAGCTGCTGCGCTTCCAGCGCGCCGAGCTGCGCGAGGCCAGGCTCTCGGCCGGCGAGCACGTTGCTTTGCTCGAGGAGCGCGAGCTCCTGCGCGGAGCGGGCGAGCTGCGTTCTCAGCTCGGCGCGATCGTGCATGCCCTGCTGGAGTCCGATGGCGCCGCCCTCGACCGCGTCAAGTCGGCCGGGCGCACGCTGGAGCGCTGGAGCGAGCGCCTGCCGCGCCTGGCGGGCGCGCTGGAGTCCTTGCGCAGCGCCGAGGTGCATCTGGCGGAAGCCGGCGCGCTCGTCAGCACGCTCCTCGACGGCATCGCCGACGATCCCGCGCGGCTGGAGGCGGTCGAGGCGCGCCTGGCGGAGCTCGAGACCCTCGCACGCAAATACCGCACGAGCGAGGCCGAGCTCGGAGGCGTGCTCGAGCGCGTCGAGCGCGAGCTCGAGGGGCTCGAGGGCTCGGGGCACGACGCGAGCGAGCTGGCGCGTGAGGTCGAGCAGGAGAAGGCCGCGCTGGAAGTCCTCGCACGCGAGCTCGCGCAGCAGCGCCGCGCCGCCGCGCCCAAACTCGAGCAGGCCATTCGCGCCTCGCTCGAGGCCCTCGGCCTCGGGAACGCGCGCTTCGAGGTGAGCCTGAAGCCCCGCGCGGGGAGCGACGACCAGCGCTTCGGACCGGCCGGCATCGAGGACCTCGAGTTCCTGCTGGCGGCGAACCCCGGGGAACCTTGCCTCGCGCTCGCACGGGTGGCGAGCTTCGGCGAGGCCGCGCGCATCATGCTCGCGCTGCGCGCCGTGCTCTCCGCGGGCGACCGCGGGCGCACGCTGGTCTTCGACGAGATCGACTCCGGCGTCGGCGGACGCCTCGGCCCCGAGGTCGGCGCCGCGCTGCGCGCGCTCGGCGCGCACCACCAGATCCTGTGCGTCACGCACCTCCCCGCCATCGCCGCCGTGGCCGCGCGTCACCTGACCATCTCCAAGGAGGTCCAGGCCGGCCGCACGCGCACGACGATCTCCGTCCTGGAGGGCGAAGCGCGCGTGGCCGAGGTGGCGGACATGATCGCCGGCGGCGCCGACGAGCAGACCGCGCGCGCCGAAGCTCGCCGTCTCTTGCGCGCCGGCAAGGCGTAGCGCTCTTCTTCAACCGGGAGCGCCGGGCTCCAGCCCGGCTCTTCTCTTTCTTCCTCCAGAACCCCGGAGAACGGAACAAGAAAAGAAACGGAGCCGGGCTGGAGCCCGGCG
>JANOGB010000149.1:0-6661 GCA_031413955.1 Planctomycetota bacterium
CCATTACCCTCCAGAGCGCTGTCACCCTCTCGGGGACGATCACCGATTCCAACGGCCTTGCCATCCAGGGAGCCGATGTGGACGTACGCGACTCGGCGAGCGGAGTGGCCCTGGTGCTGTGCAACGACAACGCGAACGCCCAGGGAGCCTATTCCGTGAGGGTCCCGCCCGGGACCTTCAACGTGACCTTCTCACCGCCGGGATGCTCGTTGCCGATGGCGCAGGATCGCCACTTCAGCGTCCTGATCACCGGCAACACGATTCTCAATGGGGTCCTACCCGCCGTCCCTTGCAAGGTAAGAAAGCGATGACTTCGCGTGTGTAGTCGGACCTACCTGCGCAGCATCCCCGGCCAGCGCGGCGAGCAGATCGCGGCGGCGCTGGGAACCGACGCCACAACGATGCGCCCGGTCATGAAGAAGCTGATCGCCGACGGCAAGGTCGCGACCGAGGGGCAGAAGCGCGGGATGACGTACGCGGCGGCGTAGGGGTCCCAGGTGGCTCCCTGCCTCCGGGCAGTCCAAAGGACATCAGGCCATCGTTCCTGGCTAAGCCCTTGAACGGCGACCGACGATAGGGGAAGAACCCAAGACCCGCGCCTTGAAGTTCCTCATCGACACGAACGTTTTCATTCCGCTCGAGCCCGCGCTCTCCCAGGACCAAGAGGCGCTGACTGTTGATGCGAGCAGGCTCATGCGCCTAGCAGCGGAAGCTCGATTCCAGATCTTCCTGCATCCCGCAGCTCGGGCGGACATCGAACGCGACAAAGATGTCGGACGCCGCGAGCTACGTAAAGTCCTCTTCGAAAAATACCCAGAGCTACCACACCCACCTCCGCTAACCGCATCCCTAGTTGCCGAACTAGGGGAAGCACCACCGGGGACGAATGATTGGGTGGATCACCAGCAGGTCGCCGCCCTAGAGGCCAACGCAGTCAACTTTTTGGTCACGGAGGACCGTAAACTCTACAAGAAAGCTAGGCGATTGGGCCTAGCAGAGCGTGTCTTCACGATAGCCGAAGCGATCACTTTGATCGCCGACCTCACGGAACGAGTCCCTACACCGCCCCCAGATGTCGAAAGCGTCCCAGCTTATGCGATCGATCCGACGGATCCTATTCTAGAGTCATTTCGTGCCGATTACTCTCCAGGATTCGACAAATGGTTCGCAAGGTGCAGACTCGAGCACCGCAAGTCCTGGATCATACGCGGCAACAGTGGACATCTAAGTGCACTCTCTATCGTGAAGCCCGAATCGGAGCCTTTCGACTCCATCAGGGGAAAGATCCTCAAGGTGTGCAGTTTCAAAGTGTCCGATCGTTCGAACGGGTTCCGCTATGGGGAGCTTCTACTCAAGGCCATATTCGAGCACGCAACAGACAACACATACGATTGGCTATACGTCACCGTCTTCCCCAAGCACGCTCGGCTCGTCGACATGTTTGAGGC
The DNA here is from genome assembly GCA_031413955.1 of Planctomycetota bacterium. Classification (GTDB taxonomy): domain Bacteria; phylum Planctomycetota; class UBA1135; order UBA1135; genus JABFRZ01. The sequence goes on from JANOGB010000149.1 coordinate 1,449, forward strand.
TTTTGGATTCAGCTCACTACGGTCGCTCACTTCCAGAGGTGAGCTCGTTCTTGCAAAGCCAATGCACCCCCGTTGCAATGTGGCAATTCCACAGACACCGCTTGCTTACCACATCAGATTCGGGCCTCGCCTATTCCGCGGTGACGTACCGTGGTTTCTTATCCCGATCCAACCTCGCTACGCCAATGCTCTCTTTCCGGAATCCGCCAGTCAGCAGCTCTTTGCTGGCCAGATGCCGTGCGGTAACGCAATTCGCAAGGCATACCTATGCAACTCATCTATTCGCACGGCATCCTGCGGCGCAGTACTGGTCTTTTATCGCTCGCATGAAGCTCGTGGAGCGATCGCCATAGGCATATTGGAAGAAGCGTTTGAGTCGCGCGCTGCCATGGAGATTACGCAAAGGGTAGGGAAGCGTACCGTATACAGCTTGGATTCAATACAGGGACTATGTCGCGGCCAGGTCTTGGCCTACCTTTTCAGACAGTCCTTGATACTCAAGCCATCGATATCAGCTTCTGAGCTGACTACGCAGAAGGTATTCTCTCGCCCGCCTCAATCCATTATGCAACTGAAAGGAGAGGGCCTAGAGTGGCTTCGCAAGAAACTGGCGGCATAGCCCTGCTAGCGATTCAGCCCAAGTATTCTCGGGCGATCCTGGATGGCTCGAAGCGAGTTGAGTTCAGGCGTAAGGCTTTTTCGCAACGCCCTCAATTTGTGGTGGTCTATGAGACTCATCCCACGCAAATGGTTGTGGGATTCTTTAGAGTTGCGCACGTAACTCAAGCCCGCCCAATGGAACTCTGGAAGATGTTTCAAGAAGTGGGCGCGATCACCCGACAAGCCTTTCGGGCGTATTTTCGCGGGAGGGAGAACGCTGTAGCGATTGGCATTGCTGGGGTATTCAGGCTGACAACACCGCTGACTCTTTGCGAACTCTCTAGCGGCCTCGTAGCCCCCCAAAGCTACAGATACCTCGAGCCAGCCGTGTTTGCCAAGGTATGCAACAGGGGCGCGACAAGGGTGCGAACACACTAAGGATCTGCTGGTAGATCAGATTGCTCAATGTTTTCCCTGAAGAAACCGGAAAACCTCATCAGGAGGCTGATGCCGTTGCCAGATCAATAGAGGCTTTGCTAGGTGAGCACTAATCTGGAGAGCGCGTTGCCGTTCGATCAAGAGGAGGTCACGCATCAAGCCAAGACTGAACCCCAGGCTACCGCGGTGGTGCAGTGTCCCCAGGATCTCCTCAGCGGACGCTTCGACTAGGACCATGGCGATAGGTTGGATGGCCGCAAAAACCGATTCAGGGATGGTTTCAATCTGCTGATTGCGCCCCAGCAGGCAGAAGTGTCCATCCAATATCATTGCACGTCCAGTTTGGACTCGGCCTTCTAGAGCAGCGAGTAATCTGATTTGGTTGGCCTCAACGTCATGCACGGCCTTGGTAGTGTCACAAGATCCAGGGACAAACCTCAGAAGCTCGCTTGCTGTCACGTGGTCAACGCCTAGCTGTGCTGCCAAGTGTCTACAGAGGGTCGACTTCCCCGAGCCGTGTACTCCGCCAATAAAGAAGATGCGTCGAGCGGGAGGAAGGGAGGGCAAGTTCGTAGCGATGGCAGTTGTCTGCGCGTCGACCAGGTACCCAGGCGCGGCCGTAAAGCGACCTAGACTAAACCTCGACCTATCCGCTGCCGATTCCAACGGCTCCTGGACGGAGTACGAGAGCCCTACGGAATCCATCTACAGTCGTGCCTGAAATCGTGGTCGTGCCCGCGACAAGTTTCCCCGGTGTTATGGAGACGTGGTACCCGTCGATCCAAAACTCTCCGGTAATCCGAATCGTCCCGGATGAGAGCTCTTCAACCTTCGCGATGACCGTATCCGTGTCAGGCTGCACAACGTACGACTCGGAAGGGGCGTGAACGACCTTATACCCAGGCGCAGCATGGACGACGTTGTTCTTGGCGACCTTTGCCAGCCTGGTGCCGTCTTCCGCACGAACATCGAAGTCCACAACCAACTGCCCATCGCCGCTTCTCTCGCGAATGCGCAAAACCTCCACACCATTGACGACAAGGGCTGCCTCACAGTTCGTGATTGTGTTGTTACCGAGAAGGATCGTCGTCATGTTGCTTTGCCTGGACGGCCGGTCCGGGATGTGTGGCAGGGATCATAGAGCTTGTTCCTTGGAGATGGCACGTCATGCCGCTACCTGACACCTCACTCAATCGCCGGCCCGACCCATCAACTCGCGCTCCAACCCCCTGCCCCGCCCCCGATTCCGCTCTCACGCCCCGCCCCAGACCGACCCTCCTCCCCGCCCCTGCCGCCGCGTTCAACAGCCACTAAACAGCCACATGGCGCGCAATCTAGGACTCCCCATCCGCAGCTCCGGTCGTAACTCTGGCCCCACACGCCACTTCCGTGGAGCGGGCGAAGGGACTTGAACCCTCGACATTCAGCTTGGGAAGCGGAATGCCTGGGGTGGACTCCGTGGTCGTTCGTGTGCTTCTCGCGGACAACGTGTGCTTTCGTGACCACGGGTGCCTGGACAGGATGTGCTTTCATGTACCAGGAGGGGCGCGAATATGCGCCACCAAACAGCAACGGCGGGTTCGGGGATCTCGAGCGGCCTCGGCGGGGTGGCACGGGAGATGACCCATCGGGGTGACCACCGGACTCGGCCTCTCACACAACAAGCGGAACTACCCGGAGCTCGGGGTTTGGCTCATCGAGCAGCACCGGGCAGGGTTTCCGCGCGCTTGCGTTCTCGCGGGTCGCGCGCGGCCGCTCACTCGATCTTGATGTGCGCTGAAGGCTCGGGTGAGGGCCTCGATTAGATCGTAGGTCTGCGGTGAAGCGGTCGCATTGGGGCCAACTCCGTCAGGACGGGATTACGAGAGCCCGGCGTAGTGCCTCCGTAGTTCCGCGGTGTCGGCGCTCGTCAGTTGCCGCCGGCCGGACCTATACAGGGGCCACATGACGGAACTCTCGTCGCGACAATGACCGAGTCCGACGCAATGCCCGATCTCGTGCAAGGCTACTGCCTGGACGTCCAGTCCAGGCATGGATTCCTCGACGGCCCATTCCTCGCTCGTGTCGAGATGAAGGTCCCCAGCAAGTGCGCCGAGGTGCGGGTAGGGATAGTAGCCGACGGCCACCTTGTCTCCCGGGCCGTAGAAGGGGTCGGGAGAACTCGGATCCTCCCTGGCTCCCGGCGTCCACATCACGCGGATCTCGGCACCCTTCGGTTCGGCGCTTTCCTCCAGCATCAACACGCCGGCCGCACTCCATGTCGCAAACGCCGTCCGAACCGCATCCCACCCTCTGGTGCCAAGCGCAGCCGGGGGCGCACCAACCAGCGCAAACGTGAGCCGAGCTCCTGCCCAGCGGCACGGAACCAGCTCGTATCGACGTTCCTGGGGAGGCATGGAGGTGTCGATGAATATCTCGGGCTGCGCCGGAGAGCGGTCGACGAGGATTGCCGCGCGGAAGGTGCTCGTGTGGAACCGGCGCTCGTGTTCCTCGATCGGGATGGAGAGCTGTGGATGTGCACAACGCCACTCCCGGAAACTTCGGATCGTCGCTTGGTTGAGGCGTCCGGTGCTCGGAGCACCGATCCATGCCTGGTAGGACCTGAGCGCGGCGTCCAGCTCCCCGTCGAATCCGTGGAAGCTCAACGCCCTCGCTAGCCAGGCGGGATCCCTCCAAGGCGCTCGTCGCCGGCGTACCACGCGGGATCTCGGCCCGAGGACCTACTGGAGCGGGAGGACCATCTCTCCCAGCGAGTACAGTCCCTTGGAGTCAATGGCGAGCCTGTAGAGCCCCGGCCCCTTGAAGTCCTGGTCGCTCGTGAGCGCCCCGGCAGCGGCGACGGTGCCTATGGCAGTGATCGTCTTTCCGATGGTCGAGTCCAGCAGCGTGGCGCCGGTGGAGTTCACGGTGCTGTTAAATGCGGTCAGGTTCCATCCCTCGGCCAAGGTCAGGTTGGGTGTGACGCTGCCCATCCCGGCTGACCACTGCACGATGTACTCCTTCGAGTAGTCCGGCAGCATCACGACCGTCGCGCTGTAGCCGTCCGTCGCCGTGGACACCGTGGCGGTGCTCGTGGTTTCCTTGCCGGCGACGCTGCTGTCCTTCGTCACGGTCTGGGCCGTGTTGACCTTGTCGGAAGCCGGGGCCTTCGTGAGCCACACGTGAGGCGCTGGCCGGAAGAATCGAATACCTGACGCGTCGGCACCCACGTTCTTTCCCTTGCTCCCGTACTCGTTCGCGACCGGATAGACATCGACCGTTGCGCAGGAGGCGGTGAGAGCCGCTGCGATGGCGAGAGAGTATCGAAGCATCATCTAGAGTTCTCCAGGACGTGATGGTAGTGAATCTTCACTGTCGAGCTGTCGCCCGCAGATGCCTCAACGTCAGGGGCTCGGTGGAGCCGCCAAGATCATTGGGAAATCCGACGACGGCGGGCCCACTCCCGCCACCGCTCCGTCTCCCCCTGTATCGCAATCTGATCGAGCCACGCGCCCAACTCCGGGTCGTTGCGGCTCGACGTGACATCTAACCTCGCCAGCGCCTGCACCGTCCCGATGTGCCCGGGCCACACCTCGAGCGCCGTCTTGTACGTCTGGATCGCCTGGTCCGTCTTCCCCGCCTGCTCCAGCGTGAGCGCGAGGTTCATGCGCGGATCCGGGTGCCCCGGCATGAGCTTCCGCGCCCACTCGAATTCTTCGGCCGCCTCGTACAGGCGTCCGGCCTTGAGGTGCAGGACTCCCAGGTTGTTGTGCGCCGGCCCGAAGAAGATGTCTGCGGTCAGCGCCGCGCGCAGCAGATCTTCCGCCTCTCCGGGCTCCGACGCGATCAGGTCGGCGGCCTCGGCGTTCAGCTCCTGGGCGCGAAACGTGTTACGCCCGCCCTCACCCGGCCGCTCGTAGGGGCCGCTGCCCGCGCTTCGGCATGCCGCTGCCAGCACCAGCGCGAGCGCCCACGCCCTCATCGAATGATCCTCGGCTCGACCACCGGCAGGTCACCCTCGACGCCCGCGGCCGCCATCATCGGCGCACTGATGTAGCGCAGATCCGCAAACGTGGCCCCGCGCAGCACGCTGCAGCGCATGAAGACGAAGAACCTGCTCTTCGTGTCCGTCCGCGACTGGCTCTTGAAGAGGTTCCCGAGGATGGGAATCGCTCCCAGGAACGGCACCCGCGACT
>JANOGB010000150.1:0-3750 GCA_031413955.1 Planctomycetota bacterium
GAAGGGAGGACCCTTCCCCAGCACCCCATCCCCCTTGACGGCTCTACGAACCTCGTCGTCTACTGCGGCTGTTACCTAACCCCGTGTCCACTGAACCGGGGGACGGTCAGGTCATCACCTTCCGCCGTACGACACCGAGAAACATGGCAACCGCCGGCCGCGTGAGCGGTCTGGTGATCCAGGCGTTCCGGTGGCTCGGTCGCGAGCACCTCGAGGACGCCCACGTGCGGATCCTGAGGAAACGGCTCAGCGCGGCGGACAAGCGCGTGCTGCTGGCCGATCGACGCCACGCTCCCCCCTGGATCGCCGAAGTCATGCGGCGCGTGGCGGTGGAGCAAGACGAGCAGGACCAGGGTGAAGATCGCCGCGCGCGCTCCGGACGCTATTCAGAGGAAGGCCAGTACTTGTGACACCCCTCGCCCCGGCCGTGGTCTTCGCTCCAGGCAACCCGCCAGAACCCCCATCCTCCGCGGTACGGCATTTTGCGCCGATGGCTTGTGGAGCCATCCGCTCGAAATAGAATACCGGCGTGAAGCACCGCCTGGGACGGCAGGAGGCGCAGCTCCTCGCCTACGTGCAGATGCGCAAGCTGCGCACGGTGCGCACGGGCGAGCTGAGGGGCCCCCTGCACCTCTCGGCCGTGCAGGAGCGGGAGCTCTTCCGGCGCCTCGCGCGCGGCCGGTTGATCGCGCGGGTGCGGCCGGGGCTCTACCTCGTGCCGCCACGACTTCCCTTGGGGGGCATCTGGAGCCCGGACGAAGCGCAGGCGCTCGAGGGTCTCCTCGCGGATCGCGGCGGGCGCTACCAGATCTCGGGGCCGAACGCGTTCAACCGCTACGGCTTCGACGAGCAGATGCCGACGCGCGTCTACGCCTACAACAACCGTTTCTCGGGCGAGCGCACGATCGGGAGCGTGGCGTTGAACCTGATGAAGGTCGCGGACGAGCGCCTCGGCGACACCGAGGAGCTCGAGACGTCGGATGGCGTGACGATCGTGTACGCCTCGCGCGTGCGCACCCTCGTCGACGCGGTGTACGACTGGGCACGCTTCGACAGCCTGCCGCGGGGTTTCGAGTGGATCCGGGCGGACCTGAAGGCGAAGCGCGTGAGGCCAGCGGAGCTCGTGCGCTGCACGCTGCGCTACGGCGACGTGGGCACGATCCGGCGCATGGGAGCTTTGCTCGCGCGCGAGAAGGTGGCGGCTGCTCTACTGCGGCGGCTCGAGCGCGCCCTTTCGCCGACGACCGGGCTGATCCCCCTCGATCCGACGCGACCGAAACGAGGCGAGCAGGATCCGCGTTGGGGCGTGGTGTGGAATGAGCGCGAGTGATCCGGTCGTGCCGCGCCTGCACGAGGACCCCGAGCTGTTCCGGGAGGCCGTGCGTTTCTCCGCGGCAGAGACGGGCTTCCAGCCCCAGCTGATCGAGAAGGACTACTTCTGCACCGTGATCCTCGCGCACCTCGCGAGACTGGATCCGGAGCTTGTGTTCAAGGACGGAACGTGCCTCGCAAAGGTGCACATGCGCTTCCACCGCATGAGCGAGGACCTGGACTTCGTCCTGCCCATGTCAGTGAAGGCCACACGGAACGAGCGACGAAAGCGCAGCGCCGCGTCCAAGACAGCCCTGGCTGCGCTCCCACGACATGTCCCTGCCTTGCGCCTCGCGAAGCCCTTGACCGGAGCAAACGAGTCTCTCCAGTACATGGGAACGGTCGAGTACGGCTCGTGCCTCGCAGGACGGGTCGAGTCGATCCAGGTCGAGGTCGGACTGCGCGAACCGCTGCTCACCCCGATGGTGTCCGCCCAGGCACGGACGCTCCTGCTCGATCCGTTGTCGGGCGCCACGCGGCTCGATCCGATCGCGGTACACTGCCTCTCGATGGAGGAGGCCCTGGCCGAGAAGTTCCGCGCGGCATTGGCGCGACGCCGCGTGGCGATTCGCGACTTCTATGATCTCGACCACTTGGAGCGCGAAGGACGGCTGCGACCCGCCGCGCTGGTGGAACTCGTGCGACGGAAGCTTGCCGTTCCCGGCAACGATCCCGCGAACGTGTCATCGCAACGTCGGCTGGCACTCGAGCAGCAGCTCGAGATGGGACTGAGGCCGGTGCTCCGTCCTGACGACTTCCGCGCCTTCGATCTCGAGCGAGCCTGGGGTCTGGTGGCCGACATGGCCGCTCGCTTGGCCGGATGAGCCAGTTCGCCTTCCTGCGGGCCGAGTGGCCGGAGCTGTTCGAGTCGGCGGAGAAGGCGGAGGCGGTGACGCTGGTGGATGCGCGCACGGCGTGCTTCTACGCGCGGAGGACGCTGGAGCTGGCGGTGCGGTGGCTGTACCGGCACGACGAGTCGCTGAGGATGCCGTATCAGGAGCACCTGAGCGCGCTCCTGCACGAGCCGACCTTTCGCGACGGGGTCGGGCCGAAGATCTTCGGCAAGGCGCGGGTGATCAAGGAGCTCGGCAACCTCGCGGTGCACAGCGGGAAGCCGGTACGGCCGGAGGATGCGCTGGCAGCGGTGCGCGAGCTGTTTCACTTCGGGTACTGGTTGGCGAGGAGCTACGCGCGCGGGGCGAAGCCGGCGGAGGGGCTCGAGTTCCGGATGGAGCTCTTGCCGAAGGGCGCGCCTGCCGCGACGCAGACGCTCGCGCAGTTGCAGCGGCTCGAAGCGGGCTTGCGCGAGCGCGACGAGCAGCTCATGGCTGTTCTTGCGGACAAGGCCGCGCTCGACGCGGAGCTCCAGCGTCTGCGCGCGGAAGTCGCGGCGGCGAAGAAGTCCAACGCGGCGCGGCCCGACACGCACGACTACTCCGAGGAGGAGACGCGCGACTTCTTCATCGACTTGTTGCTGAAGGAGGCGGGCTGGGCGCTGGATCAGGCGCGGGATCGGGAGTTCGAGGTCAGCGGCATGCCCAACGAGAAGGGCAAGGGCTTCGTCGACTACGTGCTGTGGGGCGACGACGGAAAGCCCCTCGCCGTGGTCGAGGCGAAGCGCACGAAGCGTGATGCGCGCGTCGGGCAGCAGCAGGCGAAGCTCTACGCCGATTGCCTCGAGCAGCAGTTCGGGCGCCGGCCGCTCGTCTTCTACTCGAACGGGTACGAGCACTGGCTGTGGGACGATGCGAACTATCCACCGCGCGCGGTGCAGGGCTTCCTGACGAAGGACGAGCTCGAGCTCCTGATCCAGCGGCGCACGACACGCGTGTCGCTGGCGAGCGCGACGATCGATGCGGCGATCGTCGAACGGCCCTACCAGGTGCGCGCGATCCGGCGCATCGCGCAAGCGTTCGAGAGGGACCACGACCGCAAGGCGCTGGTCGTGATGGCGACCGGCGCGGGCAAGACGCGCACGGTGATCGCGCTCTCCGACCTCCTGATGCGCAGCAACTGGGCGAAGCGCGTGCTGTTCCTGGCGGACCGCGTGGCGCTCGTGAAGCAGGCGGTGAACGCCTTCAAGAAGCACCTGCCGGCGTCGGCGCCGGTCAATCTGGTGACGGAGAGGGAGGCCGAGGGGCGCGTCTACGTTTCGACCTATCCGACGATGCTGGGCCTGATCGACGAGACGCACGACGGCCGGCGGCGCTTCGGCCCGGGGTACTTCGACCTCGTCGTGATCGACGAGGCGCACCGCTCCGTCTACCAGAAGTACCGCGCCATCTTCGAGTACTTCGACTCCCAGCTGGTCGGCCTGACGGCCACGCCGAAGGACGAGATCGACCACAACACCTACGGCCTGTTCGACCTGGAGGACGG
>JANOGB010000151.1:0-4583 GCA_031413955.1 Planctomycetota bacterium
GCGCTTATTCGCTGGCGAGAACTTTCTGTCAACGCAACTGGTCAAGTGGGTAGACCGCTGACCCGGTAGACGCGGCCACCTTAAACCAACCTAGTGCAGCACACTTAGCCTGGGGGCTTCCAAGGTACAATCGCTCGCCAAGCATCAATTCAGTAACCGTCCGAACCTCGACACCCCCAGAAATTCCCCCGTTTGAGGTCGCGGTGGCACGGCATTTGAAGGGCCCCGAACGCTGGCCCGGCGGCGTCGCGGGCGGTACGCTGGCGGCGTGGACGACAAGCCCTCGATCGCCCAAGCCGTGGAGGCCGCGCAGAAACTCGGCGACGACGAACTGCGCCAGGTCCTGGAGATCCTGAGCGACGAACTCCGGCATCGCTACCGGCGCGCCGATCAGATTGCCGCAGCGGCGCTCCGCGTCGGCGACTGGGTCGAGATGACGCAAGGCGGCGGCAAGAAGCTGCCCACGGGCGCCAAGGGCCACATCATCAAGTTCCGGAAGGAGCAGGTGGACATCCACTTTCCGGAGCATGGGACGTTCGGCGTCTCGGCGGTGGCGCTGCGCAAGATCGACAAGCCGCCCGCCGGCTGCCCGAAGCCCGAACCGGACGTTTGACAGTATATCCAGAGGTTTTTCGTGAAGTCGCGCCGCAGCGCAACTTCATGAAAAATCCAAGAACGAAGCCGCGTAGCGGTGGATGCCCTATGGAGATTGATGCGTGCGAACAACGCTGAGGAAAGGTCCTGTGGGAATCGTTTTCCGCGCACAGCCGTAACCAAGCGGTTGGCGGTAAGGTCGAAGCCATGCCGAATTGCGACAAATGACGGACTCTGGAGACGGGACGGCAGTTGCGCGAGCGCGCGTGGACTCACCAAGATCCGACGAGAGGGTGACGGCTGCTTTCATGGCGACGTAGCCCGGCCAACGAGCCGTAATCCCGGAGTCCTTGGAAGGAGGAGATCTACCTCTTGAAGGTGGCCCTGCTTACACTGTGGGCAACGAGTAACGTCTTTCCCGGTGAGCCGCAGGAGAAGGTCTTGCCATGTTTCGGATTCCCGCCGTATCCGGTCGGCCTCGCGATCCTCTGAGCGCATGCCCAGAAGCGTCCGACACAGGGCGACTTGCCGACGCCGGATCCCATTCGCCAAAAAGCCGTAGTGGCGGATCCTTACGAGACCTCTCGGCAACACATGGAGGAGAAAGCGACGGAGGAATTCTGTCGCATCAAGCGTCATGACTTTCCGCTCGTTCCCGTTGGCTCGGTCCTTCCAGCGGAAGCTGACGCGACCGTCTTCCAGCCGAACGAGCCGCTCATTGGAGATGGCTATCCGGTGGGTGTATCGACTCAAATAATCCAGGACTTGGTTGGGACCTGCGACCGGCGGCTTGCTGTACACCACCCAGTTCTTGAGCGCGGCCCGAGCCAATAGAGTTGGAATCTGTCCCGGGGTCATCTGCAATTCCCCTTTGGATGACATCTCTTCGATCATCGAAAGGAGCTTGCCCCGGAAAACCTTGGATAGAACGTGTACCGGCAAGAAGAAGCGTGGTTCGGATGAAATCCATCGGTCGCCGCTCGGTGAAACGCCGCCTCCTGGAACGATGCAGTGGATGTGGGGATGATAAAGAAGAGTCTGAGTCCACGTGTGGAGCACCGCCGTGAATCCGATCTTGGCTCCCAGTCGCTTGGGATTGAAGGCAACTTCAAGCAAGGTCTCCGAGACTGCGTGAAACAGCAGGTTGATGGCCATCTTCGGATTCGCCAAGAAGATCGGATGAAGTTCCTGGGGGATCGTGAAGACGACATGGTGATACTCCACCGGCAGCACATCTGCTCTTCGCGCTTCGACCCAACGAGCCTTCTCGAGGCCTCCGCACTTCGGGCAGTGCCGGTTCCGGCAGGAATTATAGGAGTTCTCCCGATGGCCGCAGCGATCGCACTCCTGGAGGTGGCCTCCGAGCGCGGCTGTCCGGCAACTCGTGATCGCACGGACGGCCTGCTTCTGCACACCGGTCAAAGGGCCCACGCAGTCGGTGTGAGCGCGAAAGACGTCGGCCAGTTCCAGGCGGGGTCGCGCGGCGCGGGAGGAGCAGCCCGCCGCCGCGGCCATTCTATTCTGGGACCGGAGGGTCCTTCTTCCTGTCGTCGAGGATATCGAGCGGGCTCGGCGTCTCCTGGAGGTAGTTCTTGGCGACGTGCGTGTAGATCTGGGTTGAGCTGAGGCTCCTGTGCCCGAGGAGCTTCTGAATGACGCGAAGGTTCGCCCCATTCTCCAGCAGGTGCGTGGCGAAACTGTGCCGCAGCAGGTGTGGGTACATCCTGCCGGTGATCCCCGCTGCTTTCTTGGCCAACTGGACGATGTGATGGATCGCCTGACGAGTCATCGGCTTGTCGGACTCCGGATTCGGGAAGAGGTAGGTGCGAGGCTTGTACTCGTTCCAGTATTCCCGAAGGGCTTCGAGAAGACGTGGGGAGAGCATGACGTAGCGGTCCTTGTGACCCTTGCCCTGGTCGATGCGGAGGACCATCCGCTGGCTGTCCACATCACTGACTTTGAGATTGGCAGCCTCGCTGGCCCGCAGGCCCCCGGCGTAGATGCTCATGAGGACTGCGCGATGCTTCAAGTTACCCAGCGATGAGAGAAGAGCCGCGACTGTTTCTTGGCTGGGGATTTCGGGGAGCCGGTAATGCTTCTTATGGTAAGGGATCTTTTCGCCGTCCCAATCCTTCTTCAGGGTCACCAGGTAGAAGAACTTCAGCGCTGAGACGGCCTGGTTGAACTTGCCGTACGATATCTTCCGTTCGCGAATCAAATGCACCTGGTATTCGCGGATGTGTTCCAAGTTCAGCTCGTCGGGCGGACGCATGAAGTGTGCGACGAACTCGCGCACAGCCAGGAGATAGTACTTCCGCGTGCTCGGGGCGTACCCGCGAATCTCCAGATCCGCATCCATGAGATCCTGAAATTTACCCATGACTCCCTCCCTGAAATGGAATCCTGAAGGAACGCGATCAACGACACGGGAGGGAATCTACGTGAGATTTCTACGCGGCACTAGACATGCGAGGGCGGCAGGGCGTGGCCGCGCCCCAATCCGCCGCGAAGCGGCTTCGTTCACGGGAGATTGTCAAATCGCGGGGCCCAGTGACCGCGAACGCGCAGCGGAATCGCAGGAGCCCGAGGCCGCCGCGGACCGATCTCTTTACACATGCCCCGGGAATCGTCAAGCGCTCTGGCCCTCGTGCCGCGCTCCCTCTCGCGCGTCGTCCGGGCGGAGCTGCCGAAATACTTCACGCGTGATGAGGTGCAGGCGCTGCTGGGGGCCTGCACGCGGCCGCGCGACCGGCTGCTGCTGCGAATCCTCTGGGAGACGGGCCTGAGGGTGTCGGAACTGGGAGCCCTCACGCCCGAGTCGGTGGATTTCACGAGCGAGGCGCTGAGGGTAGTCACGCTCAAGCGGCGCGGCCACATGCGGGCGGTGCCGATCCGGCCGGCGCTGCTGGGCGAACTCGCCCGGCACATCGCGGGCGCCGTGATCCGGGGGGACGCCCGGCTCTTCCCCATGACGCGCCAGCGCGTCCACCAGATCGTCCGGAAGGCGGCGCTCAGGGCCGGGCTTCCCCGGGACCGCGCCCACCCGCACACGATGCGGCACTCATTCGCGATCGCCTGCGTGCTGGCGCGCGTGCCAGTGCTGGTGCTGGCCGAGTGGCTGGGGCACCGATCCCTTGAATCGACCCTCGTCTACACCAAGGTCCTCTGCGCGGATTCCCGCCGCTACCTCGGCGACGTCGACTTCGGGTAGGCGGTTACGCCGTCTCCGGCTTCCAGAGGCGGGGCATGAGTTCGTCGATCCGGTTCTGCGGGTGCGTCCAGACGCGCCGCAGTACATCCCGGAGGTAGGCGTAGGGCTCGACGTTGTTGAGCCTGCAGGACTCGACCAGACTGTAGATCGTCGCCGCCCAGCGGCCGCCGGCCTCGCTGCCGACGAAGAGATAATTGCGCCGGCCCATGACGGGCCCTCTCATCCGAGATTCCATCGAATTGTTGTCGATTTCCGCCTCACCGATCTCCGTGTAGCGCTTGAGGGCTTCCCACTGGTTGAGCGCGTAGCCGAACGCCTTGGAAATGACGCTCTGGGGCAGGAGCTTCAAAGCTTCATGGTCGAGCCATTTTTTGAAGTCCTCCAGGATCGGCACCGATTTTGCCTGGCGGAGCGCGAGGCGCTCGGGCGGCTTCAGGTTCTCCTCCTTCGCCTCCCGCTCGACCATGTAAAGCATCCGGATGAAGTCGAGCGCCGTCTTCGTGAGGTCGGGCTCCAACTCCCGCAGATCATAAAAATATCGGCGCGCGTGAGCCATGCATCCAAGCTCCTCGACTCCGGAGCCCGGGACAAAAAGAGGGTCATACCCCGGATACGCATCGGCCTGGATCCGCCCCTTGAACCCCTTGAGGAACGCGAGGGGATGTTCCTGCGCTCGGTCCAGGGTGAATTCGTAGACCACCTGGTTGTGCTGCGCGTCCCCGAGGTAGCCCCACAATCGGGCCTGCACCGTGCGTTTCTTGACCTTCCTCATCAGGAG
>JANOGB010000152.1:0-20630 GCA_031413955.1 Planctomycetota bacterium
TTGCGCCGCCGGGTCGATCGCTCCCGCGCGTCTGCGGGGTCCCCGACGAGCCCGGGACAGGCGCGGGAGTGAGAGCAGCAGAAGCAAAAGTGCCAAGCCAACTACCGGCGGCTCGCTACCCACACGAAAGCCCGAAGCTCCGTCTTTTTCTCCCTCTGTGAGGCTCCGCGCCCTCTGCGCCTCTGTGGTTGGCTTGGGTTGCGGGCGAAGCCCGCGCTGCTCTTCTATTCCCTGGAGTCTGCGCAGGACGCGGCGATTCCGCCCGGAAGAGCACACCACAGAGGCACAGAGGACGCAGAGGCTCGCAGAGAAAAGCGGGAAGAAAAAGGGGCCTCCGGATCGTCGACTTCCGAGAGCCGAAGCCCCGGAGGCCCCTTCCCTTTCTTCCTCCGTGAGCCTCTGGGTCCTCTGTGCCTCTGTGGTGCGCTTGGGTTGCGGGCGTAGCCCGCGCTGCCCCATACCCCGCTTTTCAGTTCCCCCTCTCCCGGCCCTACCATGGTCGCTCCCATGGCGACCGAGACTTTCCCGGAGCCGGAAGGCCTCGCGCGGACCGAGGGTGCCGCACCCGAGTCCGCTACCGCGCTCCCGCCCGCGGCCGAGTCCGCCCCGCTGCTCTCGAGCGGCCCGATCCTGCGCGGCGCGACTGTGGCGCCTGGTCTGGTGCTGGGGCGGGTCCACCGCCAGGACCACGATCTCTCCAAGGAGCGCGCCGAACGGGTGCCCCTGGACGAGATCGAGGTGGAGCTCAACCGCTTCCGGACCGCGCTGGATGATTCGCGCTTGCAGCTCCTCGACTTGCGAGCGCGCCTGACCGGACGGGTGCGCGAAGAGGACGCGCGCATCCTCGACACGCACCTGGCCTACCTGCGCGATTCGGCCTTCATCGCCGACGTCGAGAACCTGATCCTGAACGAGCAGATGCGCCTGGAGGGCGCGATCGGCAAGGTCGTCGGGGACTTCGACCGCATCTTTCGTCTGGTGCAGAACGAGACGCTACGCCAGAGCGCGGTCGACCTGCGCGACGTCGGCATCCGCGTGCTGCGCAACCTCGAGCAGCGCAGCGCCGAACGTCCGGCCGGTCCGCCGCCGCGCGACTACATCCTGGTGGGCCGCGAGCTCTCGATCGTCGACATGTTCAACCTGGCGAACGAGAACGTGAAGGGCATCGTGACCCAGTCCGGCGGGCTCACCAGCCACGCGGCCATCTTCGCGCGCTCGATGCGCATTCCGACCTTGACCGGGGTCGAGCGCCTGCTGGACGAGGTACGCGAGGGCGATTTCGTCATCCTGGACGCCACCGAGGGGCTGCTGCGCGTCAACCCCGACGAGCTCGTGCGCGCGCAGTACGCCGAGGCGACGCGCGCGGGCGCGCCCGCGGTCTCGACCGAGGGCGGCGAGGTTCCCGAGTGGGCTCGCAATGCGCCACGCACGCAGGACGGCGAAGAAGTCGTGCTCGCGGCCTCGGCCGGCAACCTGCCCGAGGTCGAGCAGGCGAGCGCGCTGGGCCTCACGGTCGTGGGCCTGTATCGCACCGAGCTCCTGTTCCTGACCGACGCCATCCCGCCCTCGCGCGAGGCTCTCGTGCAACACTACGCCGCGGTCGTGGGCGCGGCGCGCGGCGGGCGCGTGACCTTGCGCCTCTTGAGCGTCGACTCGAGCATGGGGATCCGTTACCTGCACCCGCAGAAGGAGCGCAATCCGAGTCTCGGGCGCGTGGGCGTGCGCGCACTCCTGGCTCAGCCCCATCTCCTGCGGCGGCAATTGCAGGCGATCCTGATGGCGGGTGCGGGCGCGGACGTGCGCATCGCCGTGCCCTTCGTGCTGGACTGCTCCGATCTGCGGCGCGTGCGCGAGGTCCTGTTCGAGGAGCGCCTCGAGCTGCGCCGCACGGGTGAGCGTTTCCAGGCGTCGGTTCCGGTCGGCGTCATCCTCGAGACGCCGGGCTCCCTGCTCGGCGTGCGCGACTTCGCGGCCGAGGCCGATTTCTTGCTCGTCAACCTGGACGGACTGCAGCAGCACCTGCTCGCCATCGACCGCGAGGATCCGGAGCTCGCCCGGGCGCTCGAGACCTTGCATCCGTACGTGCTGCGCGCCCTGGCCAAGGCCTGCGAAGTGGCCGCCGGGGCGGGCCGCGAGCTGACGATCTTCGGAGCCAGCGCGCAGCGGGCGGAGAACGTCGTGCACCTCATCGGCTGCGGCTTCCGCCGCTTCGCACTCCCTCCCGCCGCTCTGCAGGGCTTTCTCGAGGTGCTGCGCGAGGTGGACTCCAAGGCCGCCGCCCGCACGGCCCGGACCAGCGCTCGCAGCACGAGCCTGTCCGAGACGCGCTTTCGCTCGCTGTCCGAGTTCCGCCACGGCTACGCGCGGCCGTAGCTCGGTCAATCGACCTTCACCACGGGTCGTTCGAAGACGGGCCGCAGCACGCGGCCCAGGCCCAGGCCGGTCGCGGCTTCGAGCTCGGCCGCCATCGCCTGCGCGATCCGTTCCATCGCGCTGTGCGGACCGAGGGCCACCAGTCCGGAGCCAGCGCCGCTCAGGGTCGTGAGCCACGCGCCCGCCGCGCGGCCGGCGGAGAGCGCGCGCTCCGCACCCGGCAGGAGCGGCAGCCGGTAGCGGACGTGCAGGCATTCCTCGCCGCCGAAGGCGAGCAATCCGGGATCGCCACGGCGCAGGCCTTCGAGCAGGAACGCGAGTCGGCGCGGATTCTCGGCGGCCGCCGAGAAGGGCACGCTCGCGGGCAGGGCAGCACGCGCGCGGGCAGTCTCGAGCGGCTGCGCGGGCCAGGCGACGGCGAAGCCGATGGTGGGGGAGAGCGGTGGCGAGAGGACGGTCCAGCTCCCGGGGGACGTGCGTGCGCACAGCGTCAGGCCGCCGGTGAGCGCAGCCGCGACGTTGTCGGGATGCCCTTCGTGCTCGACGCAGGCCGCGAGCAACGCCGTGTCCGTCAGCGCGAGCCGGGCGATCGAGCGCGCGAGCAGGGCGCCCGCGACGATCGCCGCGCCGCTCGAGCCGA
This sequence comes from Planctomycetota bacterium, assembly GCA_031413955.1. GTDB lineage: Bacteria > Planctomycetota > UBA1135 > UBA1135 > JABFRZ01. Next base: position 3,014 of record JANOGB010000152.1, read on the forward strand.
GCCCGCGCCCGACCGGGATCTCGGAGCGCACTTCGAAGCGGAAACGCTCGGGCGCGCGCGTCCCGCGCAGGCGCTCGAAGCTCGCGAGCACGAGATCTTGTTCGGGTCCGGGTAGCTCGGCGAGACCTTCGCCGCTGCGCACGAGCTCGTGCCGCGTGCCCGTGCTGGGGGTCGCGCGCACCTCGAGCTCTAGCCCGAGAGCCAGGCCCAGGCAGTCGAACCCCGGCCCGAGGTTGGAGGTCGAGGCCGGCACGCGCACGGTCCAGCTCGAGGGCATCGGCCGGAGTCTAGCCGCTCACGACTCGCTCGAGGGTTGGGGCAGGTCTCCTGCAGGCCAGAAATGGTGCTTGAGACCCTCGATACCACTAGATACGGTAGACCCGGGTCTGAGAACTGGCTCGTCGCCGCAGCCCATCCCCATCCCGAAACCAGGCCAAAGTCCGCACACCCAGGAGATTGCAATGGACGAGGAGCGCGAGCGCTTCTTTTCGAGACTGGCCACCATTCCCGGACTCCGCACCATGCCCTCGATCGGAGCCTGGATCCTCATCGAAGTAGACAACCCCGCGGAAGTGGCCCGCAAGGTCAATCGCCGCCTAACGCCCGGGGTCGTCAGCGTGCCGCGCAATGTTCCCGGCGCCGTGCGGCTGCCGGTGCGGGATCCCAAGGCCAACGAAGAGCTGTTCGTGACCATTCGCGATCTGCTCTACAAGAAGGCCCGCACGCGCTACTTCCAGGAGCTGCGCCAGGTCTCCCTGGCCGCCAAGTAGCCGGCGGAGTCAGGACATTCGACACGCCTGCGCTGCGGCATGACGCCGCCGCGCGGGCGTGTTCGTTCCTGGTGCTCGTTTCCACGTTGCCCCGGCGTGAGTAGGATCCGCGCCCATTGCCATGGCAAAAAGGCGACGCAAACGGAGCGGCGAGCGTTCCCGTTTCACTGCCCGCACGGCCGACAAGCACATCCTCTACCAGCTCGCGGTGCAGTCTCCGCGCGAGGACGTGGACTTCCTCGCGCGCGTCTACCGGAGCTTGCGCGGCGCTGAGGCGCTGCACATGCGCGAGGACTTCTGCGGCACCGCGCTCCTGTGCGCGGCCTGGGTTCGCGGTCGGAACCAGCGCACGGCAGAGGGTTTCGACATCTCGCGCATGACGCTCGCCTGGGGCCGCACGAACAACCTCGAGCCGCTCGGCGAGCGCGCGCAGCGTGTTCGCCTGCACGCGAAGGACGTGCGCGCGCCCAGCACGCGGCGACCCGACGTACGCTGCGCCCAGAACTTTTCCTATTTCATCTTCAAGCGCCGTAGCGAGCTCCTCGATTACTTCGCGCGGGCCCGGCGTGACCTGGCGCCCGGCGGTCTCTTCGTGCTCGACATCTACGGCGGCCCGGACGCGATGGAAGAGGAAGAGGAGGAGCGCGAGATCGAGGGCGGCTTCACCTACGTGTGGGACCAGCGCCGCTACGTGCCCGCCACCGGCGACTACGAGGCGCACATCCACTTCCGTTTCCAGGACGGCAGCCAGCTCCAGCGCGCCTTCTCCTACGACTGGCGCCTGTGGACGCTGCCCGAGGTCAAGGACGTGCTGCACGACGCGGGCTTTCGTCTCGTCGATTCCTACTGGGAGGGGACGGACGCCGCGGGCGAAGGTGGGAACGGCATCTTTCGCCGCTCGCAGCGCGGCGAGAACTGCCCCGCCTGGGTGACGTACCTCGTGGCCTACCAGTGACGAGCCGAGCTGGCCGAGCCCTCAGCGCGCGAGCTCGTCCCAGTCCGGCTGCTCGCCGCGCGCGAGCCGAGGGAGCTCAGCCGGCAGGCACTCGACGTACTTCTGCGCCGCGCCGGTGTTGAACACGACCACGCGCTCGTCGCGCTGGATCGCGCCGCGCCGCACGAGTCCCTCGAGCGCGACGAGGCAGGCGGCCGCCTCCGGGCACAGGCCGATGCCTTCGAGCGCGCTCGCGCGCCGCATCCAGGGCAGCAGCGCCTGCTCCTCTGCCGCGAGGCATGCGCCGCCCGAGCGGCGCACGGCGTCGAGGATCAAGAAGTCGGCGACCGCGCGCGGCACGCGCAGGCCGCTGGCGACCGTACGCGGATCGGGGAACGGCGCAGCGAAGCGCTCGCCGCGCTCGAAGGCGCGCACGAGCGGCGCGCAACCACTCGACTGGACCGAGTAGAAGCGCGGTCGCGCAGGGCTCTCGAGCCAGCCCAGGGCGCTCAGCTCGTCGAAGGCCTTGTCCATGCCGACCAGGCCCGTGCCGCCGCCCGTCGGGTACAGGATCGCGTCGGGCCATTCCCAGCCGAGCTGCTCGCAGAGCTCGAAGCCCATCGTCTTCTTGCCCTCGAGCCGGTAAGGCTCCTTGAGGGTCGAGAGATCGAACCAACCCATGCGCTCGGTCCCGGCCTGCACGAGCGCGGCGCAGTCGGTGATCAGCCCGTCGACCAGGAAAGCGCGCGCGCCGAACAGCGCGGCCTCGCCACGGTTGGCGAGCGGCGTGTCGCTGGGCATGAAGACGAACGCTTCGAGGCCCGCGCGCGCGGCGTAGGCCGCCAGGGCTCCGCCCGCGTTGCCCGCGGTCGGGATCGCGACACGCCTGACGCCGAGCTCCTTCGCGCGGCTGACCGCGAGACACAGTCCGCGCGCCTTGAACGAGCCCGTGGGGAGATGCGATTCGTCCTTGATCCACAGCCGCTCGAGCCCGAGCTCGCGCCCGAGGCGTGGACAGGCGAGCAAGGGCGTCGTGCCCTCGCCCAGGCTGACCACGTTCGCTTCCGATTCGACCGGCAAGAGCTCGCGATAGCGCCAGATCGTCGCCGGACGCTGCGCCAGATCCGCGCGCTGCAGTGCCTTCCCGGCCGCCGCCAGGTCGTAGCGCACGAGCAGCGGCCGGCCCTCGTGCGTGGTCTGCAGCCGGCGGTGATCGTGCCGCGAACCGTCGAGCGAACCCTCGAGGTGGGTGACGAAGGAACTCATGCCGGCAGAGGCTACCCTCAACCGGGAGCGCCGGGCTCCAGCCCGGCTCCGGTTCTTCTCTCCTCTTCCCTTCTCTCTTCCTTTCGCTCCGGAAGAAGAAAGGAACCGGAGCCGGGCTGGAGCCCGGCGCTCCCGGGTGAGCTCAGCCGCCTTTCGCCAGCCAGGCGAGGAAGCGACCCTCCAGCGTGGGCTGCGCGAAGAGCTCGTCGGCGCTCGCGGCGGAGAGCGGCTGGCCATAGAGCTCCTGCAGCGTGTGCGGGAGGTCCTCGGTCTTCACGCCCTTGCCGAGCGCGCGCAAGAACTCGCCGAAGCGTGCGACAGATTCCTCGGGCTTGCCGGCGCCCTCCAGCCGCAGCCAGTGCAGGAAAGCCACGCCGTAGCAGCGCACCAGCTCCAGGTAGTCGGGCCAGAACTCGGCGCCCGGCTTGACCGCGCTCGCGCCGAGGAACGGCGCACTGACGAGCTCCTTGCGTCCACTCTCGTCGGAGAGGAGCTCGAAGCGCGCGAGCTTCTCGGAGCGCGTCGCGCCTTTCTTGCCGCCTTGCCTCTGGACCTGCGTGAGGATCACCACGAAGTGGTCCCTGCCCTTCGAGCCGCGCCAGCGGTTCTCCGCGCTGGTGGCGGGCAGCGTACCGCCGTCCGAGTTGCCGCCCGGGACGAAGACCGAGCGTCCCTGGGAGCTGCGCGCCCGCACGTCGCCGTCGACGCGCGTATCGAGCTCGCCGTACAGGTCGATCACCAGGGCATTGGCCATCCCGGATCCGAGCGCCGGGTCGAGCCCCTCGCTGTAGACGCGCGCGACCAGCGCCCGACTCGCGACCTGGGTCACGAGCTGGGACAGGGCGGCTGGATTGCGCTCGCCCACGGAGACGCCATGCTCGAAGTCGCGACTCGACTCCGAGTTCGAGTACTGCAGCGTCAGGAAGCGCGTGTCGTTTGCCTGGTACTCGAGCCAGGTCGTGATGCCTCCGTTCCAGGCCGAGGCCTTCAGCTGGGGATCCAGTGCGCCGGCGACGCAGGTGAACTCCACGAACTCGGAACGGTGCGGGAAGAGCACGAGCGGCACGCCGGCGAGCTCACGCTCCACGCCGAGCGGGGTGCCTGTGCGCAGCCTGGCGCGGTATTGCTCCAGCGCTGTGCGCATGTTGCTCTCGGCCACCAGCTCGGCCAGGTCCGCTCCGGCCGTTGTCCGGCCCGCGAACTGCTTGGGTGTGAGGCCGCGCAACCAGCGGGCCATGGACTCCTCTTCCTGGATCTTCGGCTGGGTACCCGCCACCCAGGCCGACCAACCGGCCTGGGTGTCGAGCAGGGCCGAGAGCGCCACGCCGGCGTCCTTCAGGGCCTTGCCGTCGCGCAGCGCGGTGACGGGCAGGTACACGTCGAAGAGTCCAAGCGCGATGTGGGCGAAGCGCTGCTCGAGCAGCTCACGCCAGCCGTGCGGCTCCTGGATCTCGTTGCGCTGCAACCAGCGTTGCGCGATCTCGTCGTAGAGGAGGTCGTCCGGAGTTCGAGCGGGTCCTGCCCAGACCACCAGCGGGAGCAAGAAGGCTCCCATGCCTGCCAGAGATAGTTTCATGCCTGCCTTTCCGCACAGCCATTGCGCTGGACGTTGCCCTGCCCGTCAGTCGCTTCTGTCGTTGCTTCTCCGCCAGCCCGCTCCGGTCCCTGCAACCGGAGTCCTGCCGGACGCGCGGAGTCGCCATCCACCGGGGAAACGGCGGACGACACACAAGGACGCCGCCGATTCGCCTTCGATCGACCGAAAGTCGAAAAACTCCCCAGACTTTCCGGAGTTCGAACGAAGTACCTCGGGAGCGACTCCTGGTAACGAGGCGCGCTCAGCGCACATAGCCGAGGGCGCGCAGGTGCTCGAGGGTGGCCGCATCGAGCAGGTCCTCGAGTTCGAACTCGGCCGGGGTGCGGGCCGGGAAGCGGGCGGGGAAGGAGAGCAGCTCCTCCTGCAGCTCGCTGGGCGGCTCGCCGGCGAGCGGCTGGGCCTCGAGCGGATCCTCGGCCAACCGGTAGAGCTCCGTGTGGCCGGGACCGCGGATCCACTTCCAGCCGTCCCGGCGCAGGGTCAGGAGTGCATGGCCGTGGGCGCGTTCCTCGGCGAAGGCGGAGGGGGGGAACGGGCGCTGGCCGCGCAGCGCGGGGAGCAGCGACTCGCCTGCGATCCCTGGAGGAACGGGCAGGCCGAGCAGGTCGAGGGCGGTGGGCAGGACATCGACCGAACGGACGGTCTCCTCGATCACGCGCCCCGCGGGCACGCGCCCCTGCGCGCGCAAGAAGAGCGGCACCCGCAAGAGGTCGTCGTGCAGCCGGCCACCGTGGTGCACGCGTCCGCGCGCGGCATCGAAGCCCTCGCCGTGGTCGGCCGTGACCACCCAGGCCACGTCCTCGCCGCCGAGCGCGGTAACCCAGCGCTCGAGCTCCGGGATGCGGGCCTCCAGGGCTCGCACGCGTCCCTCGTAGCGCGCGCGAAACCCGTCCAGATCGTCCTGGGACGCCGCGAGGAGCTCGCTGGGATGCACCGAGAGCCGGCCCGCGAAGCGCGCCGAGAACCCGGGCCCGCTGGCGCGCGGCGCATCGTCGAGCGGCGGGTCGTAGAGGTAGTAGTCGTGTACCTGGTAGGTGTGCAGGAGCAGGAAGAACGGCCGTCCGTCGCGGGCCTCGCTGCGGCGCTCGCTCCAGGTCTGCGCCGCGGCCAGGACACCCTCGAAGGCGCGCACCTCGTCCACCCAGCGCACCAGCCACAGCAGCGGGAAGTAGCGGTTCTTCGCCAGGCGCCAGACGAGGGGCACGTGCGTCCGGAAGGGCGCGAAGCGGCGCTCGCAGTGCGCGTCGAAGTGCTCGAAGCCCTGGTCGAGGCGGTGGCCGGCGCCCACGAAGGCACCGCCCGTGAAGGCGGCCGTGGCGTAGCCGTGCGCGCGCAGGAGCTCGGCCAGCGTGGTGACTTCCTCGGCCAGCGGAGTCAGGGCCGACAGCGCACCGTGCTGCGAGGGCAGGAGCCCGGTGAGCAGCGAGCCCATCGCCGGCAGCGTCCACGGCGCGGCGCTGACGCATTGGCGGAAGTCGGCGCCCTGGCGCGCGAAGCTCGCGAGCTCGCCCGCGGGATCGATGGCGTCGGCGCGCAGCGTGTCGATCACCAGCAAGACCAGGCTCGGACCCGCAGCCGGCGGAACGACGGGCGGTGGCAGCGTCATGCGCGGTGGAGCGGGTCGCTCGAGCACGCTGGCCGTGAGGAGCACGAGCACGGCGAGCGCGGAGCCCAGCACCAACAGCTTCTCGCCGCGCGCGCGTCCGAGCACGAGCAACAGCAGGGGCAGTCCTGCTCCCGCGAGGTGTCCCCAGGGCTCGTCGGTGATTCTCGCGGCGAGGTACGCGCCGGCAGGAAGGGCAGCCAGCACGCCCAGGAGCGTCCGACCCCGCGCGGCTCCGCGGCCGGGGAAGAGCACGCCGGCCGAGCTCGCCAGCGCCACGAGCACCACCAACAACGCTGCGATCGGGCGTGCGCTTCCCCCGAGCTCCTTGGACGCGATCGACAAGCCCTCGAGGCCGATGCCTCCGGCCAGGACGAGCGCCGGCCCCAATCTCGGGCGGCACAGGGCCGCGGCGATCGCGCCGGCCGCGCACCCTGCGCACGCCCCCAGGCCCAGGCTCGCCAGCACCAGGGAACTCGGGATGAGCAGCACTCCCGTGGCCGCGCAGTCCGCCAGGGCCAGGACCAGTCCGGCTGCGAGTCCGGCGAGCAGGGCCCGCGAGCGTGCATGGGGGACGGCTTCCAAGACCCGCAGCAGAGTAGCGTTCGCGTGCGCGCGGGTAAGGAACGGGTCGGGATCGCCTTCAGCCCTTCAAAGACCCCCCCGAGGGATGTTGAAGTAGCGCCTCCCCGGACCGGACGAAGCCTGGCCGGTCTCTCCTCCTCGCAACCAAGACAATCGATTCACCACAACATGAAGATCGGAATCTCCCTCGCCGCGCTCGGCCTGCTGGCCGTGCCCGCCCTCGCGCGCCTGACGCCGCCCTCGGCCCAGGAAGCGGCCAAGGTCGGCGCCAAGATCCCGGCGTTCACCGCCAGCGCGGTCGCCACCGTCGACTCGCGCGACGTCAAGGTCCCCACCGCCTACATGATCATCGGCGTCAAGTGCGGCGCCACGCCCGGCTACGAGAAGCGCTTCAAGGCCGTGGAGGACGAGTTCCGCGCCAAGGGCGTGGACTTCTTCTGGGTCTTCCCGAACAAGACCGAGACGCTCGAGGTCAAGCAGGCCTGGATGAAGAAGGTCGGCCTGAAGGGCGCGATGATCGACGACATGGGCGCCAAGATCACCCAGGCGCTCGAGTGCAAGAACACGGCCCAGGTCATCCTGACCGACAAGGACCGCAACATCGTCTTCCGCGGCGGCATCGACGACAACGGCGACGAAGCCGGCGTCAAGCGCCGTCACCTGGCGGAGGCCATCAAGGAAGTCCTGGCCGGCAAGCCCGTGAGCGTGACCACCGCCAAGGCTTTTGGCTGAGGGGTCAAGGCCTAGTCACCGTCGGTCGACGGTGAAGAACACAGCGGGCCGCGGGAGGCTTTTTCGAGCCTTCCGCGGCCCGAGTCTTTCCAGAGTCGAGCCCAGGTTTTAGCCTGGAACCCCGCGTGGCACTCCCGCTGCGTGGTATCCCGAGGAATCCCCGATGAAGTGTCTCCTTCCGTCCCTCGCCGCCCTTGCGATGGCTGCCACGGCGAACGCGCAGGTCGGCCAGAAGGCCAACCTCGACGTCGCCCAGTGGTACAACTCGCCGCCCATCTCGGCCGAGCAGCTCCAGGGCCACACGGTCCTGGTCGAAGTCTTCCGCACCTGGTGAGGCCCTTGCCAGGGCCTCGTCCCGACCCTCTCCTCCCGCTGGGACAAGGAGCAGGACAAGGGACTGGTCGTCATCGGCGTGACCGATGAAGCGCCCGAAGTCGTGCAAGAGTGGCTCGCGCGCGCGAAGCCTCGCTATCCCATAGCGATCACGCGCGGTGCCTTCGAGACGCAGATCAACGTGCCGCATTTTCCCTACAGCGCCGTGATCGGTCCGGATGGGATGATCGCCTACGCCGGCAATTCGGGCATGGGCGAGAGTGAGATCGGCACGGGCCTGACGAAGTCGAAGAAGGAGGGCCTCTGGCCGAAGTCCCTCTCCAAGGTGACCAAGCTGATGATGGGCGACCCGATCAAGGCTTACGGCGAGCTCAAGAAGATGCTCGCGGAGGGCAAAGTCGTCGAGCAGGACAAGCCGCACGTGGACGGCTTCGTGGCCTTCCTCGAGGGGCAGGCCCAGAACGCATTGAGCGACGCACGGACCTTCCTGGAAAAGGGCTACGTACTCAAGGCCATGCGCAAGGTCGAGGCGAACTCGAGCGCGCAACCGGCGTTCCCGAGCAGCGCCGACAGCTCGACGCTCTTGAAGGAGCTCCAGGCCCTGCCCGAGTTCAAGAAGGAGATCGCCGGGGGCGAGGTCTTCCTCGAAGCGGAACAGCTCGAGAAGGACAAGGAGTACCTCGACGCGTTCGAGGCGTACAAGTCGGTCTCGAAGAAGTTCGCCGGCACGAAGATCGCCGACAACGCCAAGGCCCAAGCCGAGCGGCTCAAGAACGAGGGCAAGCCGGGCCTCGAGCCATCCTGCGAGAGCTGCCACAGGGCCAAGCGGGCCTGCGACAAGCACAAGAAGGAAGTGAAGCTCTAGCAGCTAGAGCGTTGCTTGACTCCGCAGAAGAGCGGCGTTCGCTGGCATGGGAGCCGGCGAGCGCCGTTCGCGTTCAGTCGGCCGGTCCGACCGGAAAGGCCGCGGCAAGCGCGCGTGCCAGGAGCGCGTGGCCGTTTGCGTTGGGATGCACCGGGTCGCCAGCGCGAATGCGCAGCGAAGCGAGGTCCGCTGCCCGGAAGAGATCGCGGGCCTCGAGAACGTGGAAGCCCCGCGCTTCGGCCAGCTCGCGCACGAGTCCGAACCCGCGCTCGATGAGCGGGTCGTCCTCGAGGTAGGGGATCAGGAGCAGCGTCACCGCGAAGCCGTGCTCCGCGGCCAGCGCCGCGAGCCGGCCGAAGGCGTGCTGTAGCCGTCCGAGGCGGCGCTCGCTCGCGTACCAGCGCGGCGGGATGCGGCGCGTGGCGAGGTCCTGGTCGGCGGCGGGCGCGTGCTCGACGGCCGCGCGCAGCTCGGTGAGCTCCGGGAGGAACCGCTCATCGAGCGGCTCGATCTCGGACGCGAAGACGCGCGCGTAGGTTTCCTCGCGGTTGCGCTCGAACAGCGCGCGGGCCTGGGCGCGCTCCACGCTGCGCACGTGCAGCCACTGCGCGATGCGCGAGACGTACAGCGGGTTCGCACGGTCGGCCTCGACGAAGGGCGTCTCCATCGACATCGAGACCACGCCCACGTCGTTCACGCAGAAGCCGAGGATCACGTGCGCCGGCTGGAAGGCGAGCCCGACTGCCTCCAGCGTGGCCACTTCCTGGCTCGTGTCGTAGCCGCCGAGTCCGAGGTTGAGCACGTCGACTTCCCGGGACGCTCTCAGCTCCTGTTCCAGCAGTGCCGGCCAGGTCTCGGCGTAGGCGAGGTCGTTGCCGAAGGTGACCGAGTCGCCGAGCGCCACGATGCGCGTCCGCCCTGGCGCAACCGGCTCGACCTCCGGTCCGCGGAAGCCGTGCGCGTTCACGTGCACCTCGGTGCCCCAGCCGGTGCCGCGCGCGCCGGGCACGAGCTCGTAGCCGCGCCCCGGGCTCGGCGACGCGCGCACGAGCTGCACGCGGCCCTGCAGGGCCTCCTCGCGCGGGTCGTAGCCCGCGCAGCGCAGCGCGACCTCGGCGCCGAGGAGGGCGAGCGCGAGCGATCCCACGCTGACCGCGAGCTTCGCCGCGGTGCCCTTCATCGGCGCCGGCCCTTCATCCGTTCGGGCGCGGAGCGGAGGCTTGCACGGCCGCCGCCGGCGGTGTCTCGGGCCGCGGCTCGCGCTTGGGCGGCAGCGGCTCGCGCGGCAACTTCTCGGCGCGCATGGCTGCGAAGTACACGAACGCGGCCTCGACCGTCGCGGCCTGCTTGGCGTCCAGCACGTGCACGCGCTCGTAGGTGTCCATGTTCGTGTGGTGCGTGCGCGTGTCGTAGTCGATCGGGTCCTGGATGAACTGGAACCCGGGCAGCCCCAGTGAATCGAAGGACAGGTGGTCGGTGCCGCCGGTGTTCTTGATCGTCACGTGCGTGGCCCCGAGGTCGTGGAAAGGCGCGAGCCACGCCTCGAAGATCGGCCGGACGGCGGCGTTTCCCTGAGCGTAGATCCCGCGCAGGCGCCCGCCGCCGTTGTCCACGTTGAAATAGGCGCACAGGTTCTGGTGCTCGGGCAGGAGCTCCATGCTCTCGGAGTCGCCGAAATGCTTCTTCGTGTAGCCCTCCGAGCCGAGCAGGCCCTGCTCCTCGCCGGTCCAGAGCCCGATGCGGATCGTGCGCCGCGGCTTCAGGCCCGAGGCGTGGATGATGCGCACGGCCTCCATGGCCACGGCCGAGCCGATGGCGTTGTCGGTCGCGCCCGTGGCGCCGTGCCACGAGTCGAAGTGCCCGCCGACCATCACGACCTCGTGCGCGAGATCCGAGCCGGGGATCTCGGCCACGACGTTGTAGCCCTGCAGATCTTCGTCGTAGAAGGTCGTCTTGACGTCGACCGCGACCTCGACCTTCTCGCCCTTCTTCAGCAGGCGCGCGATGCGGTTCCAGTGCTCCGTGGCGATCATGACCTGCGGCAGGGCGCGCTCCTCGCCGTTCTTGTACGACCCTCCGCCCTGGGGCGTGATCACGCCGTAGTCCTTGTAGGCGCCGCCGTCGGTCTCGAGCACGCACAGCGCGCCCTCTTCCTTCATCATCGCGCGCAGCTTCTCGGCGATCTCGCGCCGCGTGCGCCAGTCGCTGCGGCTGCTGGAGCGGCTCGAGGTGGAGGCGGGCGGCTCCTCGATCTTCACGATTTCCTCCAGGGCTTCTTCGTCGTAGCGCTTGGCGAGCGGCTCGAAGGGCGTCTCGGTGTCGCGCACCGTACCGCGCATGATGATCCTGCCGGCGAGCTTGCCCTTGTACTTGTCGAGATCGGCCACGCTCTCGGCTTCGACCAGCAGCGGCTCACCGCGCACGGGTTGCTCCAGCCCGAGCGTCCAGGCCTTGGGCGTGGAGATGACCGGCATGTAGATCGGCGCCGTCATCTCGACCACGCAGCGCTCGAACGACCAGCCGACGCCGAACTCGCCCCACGGCTCGAGCGCGGCGTTCGCGAGGCCGAAGCTCTCCAGGCGCTCCTTGGCCCACTGCAGCGCGCGCCGCTCCTGCGGCGAGTTCGTCAGGCGCGGGCCGTAGCGGTCGGTCAGCCACCACAGGGTGTCCATCACCTGCGAGCGGTCCATGCCCTCGGCGCGGATGCGCGTGACCGCGTCCTGGTCCACCGGCTCTTGCGCCGTCGGGACCGCCTGGGCGGGGAAGAGACTCAGCAACGCGAGAGCGAAAGAACGCATGGCTTTCCTCGGGCAGGGGAGAGGGAGGCTCGCGGCGGGGAGGCGCGCTGCCGCGAGCGGAGACAGGGCCTTCGTTGTACACCCGGTGCCCGGCCGGCGAGGTTCGGGAACTGTCCAAAAAAGCCCCTGCGTTCCAACCCTTTCCCGTGCATCCTTGTCCAAGTCCGCGATGGAGCTCGCCCGTCCCGATCCCGCCCGGCCGGAGCTCGACGCCCTCGCGCGCGCCGCCGGGAACGGCGATCGGGCGGCTTTCGAGCGCCTCTACCGCGCCACGGTCGCGCGCGTGCACTCGCTGGCGCGCCGGCTGGTGCGCGAAGATGCCGACGGGGCGACGCAGGAGGTCTACCTGTGCGCCTGGCGCAACCTGGCGAGCTGGCGCGGCGAGGCCGGGGTCGCGACCTGGCTCCACCGGCTGGCGTTGAACACGCTGCTCAACCTGGCGGCGCGGCGCGCGCGGCCGGAGACCGGCGTCGAGGAGCGCCTGAGCTCGCTGGCGGCACGCGGCGGGCGGAGCGAGGCATGTCTCGAGCTCGAGGAAGCGATCGCGGCGCTGCCGGACGGTGCCCGGCTCGTGTTCGTGCTGCACGAGCTCGAGGGCTTCTCGCACGAGGAGATCGCCGCGCGCCTCGGGCACACGATCGGAACCTCCAAGTCGCAGTTGCACCGCGCGCGCCTGCTCCTGCGCGCCGCGCTGGGAGAAGGACTGAAGACATGACCGCCGACGATCCCTGGCTGGAACGCCTCTCCGAATACCTCGACGAGGACCTCGAGCCGAGCGCGCGCAGGGCCTGCGAGGTGCACTTCGCGGGCTGCGAGGCATGCCGCGAGCTCCTCGACGATCTCCGTCGCCTGCGCGACGCGGCACGCGCGCTGCCTGTGCGTTCGCCTGGCCGGGACCTGTGGCCTGGCATCGAGAACGAGCTGATTCGTTCCGTGGGCGCGCTTCCGCGTTCGCGCTGGCTGCTGGCCTTCGCCGCGGGAGTGATCGTGACGCTGGGCGCGTTGCTCGCCTTCCGGCTCCTGGGCGAACGCGCCTTCGAGCCCGAGCGCGTCGCGCGCGCCGAGGAGAGCTACCTCCTGCTGCTGCACGAGCCCGCCGGCTTCGGGAGCGGACTCGACGCGGCCGAGCATGCCGCGCTCGTCGCGCGCTACGGGCGCTGGGCCGCGGAGCTCGGCGCGCGCTGCACCGGTGGTGAAGAGCTCGAGCCCGCTGGCCTCGAGCTGCGCTCGGGCTCGGCCGAACCCACGGTGAGTCCTGCTGGCCCGCGCGTCGGGGGCTACTTCCTCCTCGCAGTCCGGGACCGCGCAGAGGCCCTGGCGCTGGCGCAAACCTGTCCGCACCTCGAGCAGGGCGGCTGGATCGAGCTGCGCCGCATCCGCACGCAATGACCACGTCCCCCCGACACGGACCCCGACCATGAACGCACTCCTCTGGCTGGTTTTCCTATCCAGGCTGGTTTCTCTGGCCGGGCTGGTTTCCCAGCCCAGCCCGTCTCCGCAGTCGGATCCGCCTGGCTTCGTGCCGTCGGTGTGGGGGCTCGAGCTCCCCGTGCGCGACGTGGCCACCACCGGGCGCGCCTACGTCGAGGGCCTCGGCTTCCGCATGCTCGCTTCCGGCGGCGAGCTGGCGCGTCTCGAGAAGGATGGCCTCACGCTCGTTCTCTCGCGCTCGGACGCGCCGGCCGCTCCGCAGGGCACGGCCAGCGTGTACCTCAATCTCGAGGCGCGCGACCTCGACGCCGCCATCGAGCGCATCCTCGCCGCCGGCTTCGAGGTGCCCGAGCTCGAGCCGCGGGTCATTCCGATCGGGCGCTCCGTGACCGCGCTCGACGCCGACGGGCACGCCATCAACCTGATCGATCTCGACGAGAAGGCCGGGCGCGACGAGGACGGGCTCACGCTCTTCAACCTCGGCCTGGACCTCGAGGCCGGCGCCGACTGGGAGTTCGTCGAGCGTCTGGGGTTCCGCGTGTCGACGCGTGCCTACGTGCCCGACGCGCTGCCGACCGCGAAGGCCGGCGCGGCCGAGCTGGTGCTCCATCGCGAGGCCACGAAGCCGCGCGCGCCTGGCACGAAGGCTGCCGCGCTGCTGCTCGAGGTCGAGCGCCTCGAGCCAGCCGTGGCGACGCTGGCGAGCGCGGGCTTCGCCGACAGGACGGCGCTACCGCGCGCGAGCGCCTGCGGACGACGCGCGATTCTGAAGGCGCCATCGGCGCTGCGCCTCGAGCTCGTCGAGCGCTCGCCGGCTCAGCTCGCTTTCGAGCGCCTGTGCACCCTGGCCGGGACATGGGAAGGCAAGTCGAGCGCCGGCTGGACCGCGCGCATCGAGCTCGAGGTGATCGCGCGCGGCTCGGCGCTGCTCGAGCGCTCGAACTTCGAGGCCCACCCGGGCGAGACCATGCTGACGCTCTTCCACAAGGACGGAGCGGAACTCGTGCTCACGCACTACTGCGTGGCCGGAAACCAGCCGCGCCTGGTCGCCACGGAGATCGGGCCCGAGAGTCTGCGCTTCACCTTCCGCGACGCGACCAACCTGGCCTCGCGCGACCAGGGTCACATGGACGAGGCGCTGATCCGTCTCGAGAGCCCGAACACGTTCTCCTCGCAGTGGAGCTTCTTCCAGGACGGCAAGACGAGCTGGATGGAGGAGATCCACTACCGGCGGCTAGCGGAGAATACCCACCGCGGAGACGCGGAGAACGCGGAGACGCGTGGAGAAGAAGGAGAATAGGGAAGAACCGGGCAGACCTCCGGATCGTCAGGTCTCCGTGACTCGAAGCCCCGGAGGCCCAGGTTCCGTTCTTTTTTCGCGTTCCTCCGCGCACTCCGCGTCTCCGCGGTGCGTTTTCTCTACGGCGCGCCCTGGGCCGTGCCCAGCGTGAGCATCGCGTAGCTCGTCGCCAGCACCGGATTGCCCTCGAACCAGCGCGCCGCGTTCTCGTTGATCCACGAGCCGTCCGCGCGTTGCATCGCGACCAGGCGTCCGGCCAGCTCGCTGCGCCAGTCGTGGCTCGCGCCCGCGGCATCGACGATGGCGCTCTCGCCGAACAGGTCGAGCGCCTTGGCCATCGTGTAGAAGTAGTAGAAGAGGCCCTGGTACGACGCGGTCGGGTCGTCGCTCGCCTGGAACCCCGGGTTCACGTCGAGGGTGTAGTTCTCGCGCAGCCATTTCCACACGGCCTGCACGCGCGGGTCGTCCTTCGCGAGGCCGGCGAAGAGGTAGCCCTTGAGCAGCGCGTAGCTCATCGAGCCATAGGAGCGCGGCACCTGCTTCCCGTCGCTCAGCGTGACGAAGCCCGCCTTCGATTCGCCGGGGGCATAACCCGCGCCGCCGTCGTTGCCTGCGGCGATGGTCTTGCCCTCGGCCACGAGGGCGAGGTCGTTCGACTCCGAGCGGTTCTGGCAGCGCTGCAAGAAAGCGAGCGCCTTCTGGAAGGCAGGATCGCTGGGCGGCGTGCCGGCCGTGTGCAGCGCCTCGAGCGCCATCTGCAGGTTCGAGAGGTCCGGGCGCTCGTCGCCGCCGTAGCCCATGCCGCCGTAGTAGCGGTCGCCCGCGGAGTAGCCCTCGGCCTCGTCCGCTTGCAGGGCCTTCAGGAACGTGCTCGCCTTCTGGACGCGCGGCTGGTCCGCGGGGCGGCCGCCCTTCACCAGCGCCAGGATCGCGGCCGAGGTCACGTAGTTCGCGAGCATGCCCTCGTGGATCGAGCCGTCGTCCTGCTGCAACGAGACGAGGAAGTCGAGTCCTGCGGTGATGGCCGCCTGCAGCGGCGCCGGGCGCGGCTCGGGCACGCTGAGCAGGGCGCCGAGCGCCATGGCCGTGATGCCCGCGTCGCGCTGTCCGTCGAAGCCGAAGCCGCCGTCGATGCGCTGGGTGAGCAGGTACTGCGCGCCGCGGCCCAGCGCTCGCTCCACCTCCGCCCGTTGCGCGGCGTCGAAGCTCGGCAGGGGCTTCGCCGCCGTGGGAGCTTTCTTGGCTTCCCGAGCTTTCAGCTCGCCGTGGCACCAGGCGAGGTGCTCGAGCTGCATCGCGCTCTCGACCACGCTCCCGAAGGAGCCGTCCGCGCGCCGTGCCACGAGGATCGAGCGCGCGATGTCCACGACCGCCTGGGGCGCGAGCTCGTCGTGCTTCCAGACCTTGGCGCCGCCGGGTACGCGCTGCACGGGCTCGGTCAGGCCGAGCAAGAGCAGCGCGCGCACCGCGGCCTGGGTCGTGCCTTCGTCCCCGAAGGTGCCGTCGGCGCGCTGGCCCGCGAGGAGCTTCGCCAGGGGCTTGGCCACGAACGGCCCGTCGTTGGCGCGATACTTGCGCGGGCTCCCGGCCAGTGCGAGCAGCGCCCAGGCATCGTTCTCGACGCTCCCGAAGGTCTCCTTGGCGGGGTCGAACTGCTGCCGCAGCCAGTGCAGCGAGCGATCGATCTCCTCCTCGAGCACTGCGGTCGTGATGGTCTTCTTGGCGTCGAAGGCCGGCACGGTGGTGCTCGGTTCCTGGTGGGCGAGGAAGGGGAGCGCGGCGAGGAGGAGGGCGATCATGAGGCGGAAGAGTGTACGCGGAGCGGGTTGCGACTCGAACGGAGCGCGGTGCCGGAGGGTTCACCCGCTCGCTCGGCTGCGTCAATTCGTAGGCTGCTCGACCCGTGAAGCAACCGTTCGCGAGCCGCCTGACCGCACTCTTTACCAAGCGTCCCGCGCCTGGAGAGGTGAAGACGCGCCTGTGCCCGCCGCTCACGCCTGACCAGGCCGCGCACCTCGCGGAGGCGCTGCTGCGCGACACGGTCGAGCGCTGCCTGGCGGGCGAGTTCCGCACCGTGCTCGCCTTCGCGCCGGCCGAGGGCGCGGGCTGGTTCCGCACGCACTTCCCCGAGCTCGGGGACCAGCGCGCGCAGGTCGGGCCCGGGCTCGGCGAGCGCCTGGCGCTCTTCGTTGCCGACAGTTTCGCGCGCGGCGAGGCACGCTCCCTGGTCGTGATCGGCAGCGACCAGCCGCTCGTCCCGCTCGCGCGCCTGCACGAGGCCCACCGCGCGCTCGAGAACGGCGCCGACTGCGTGCTCGGCCCCGACCCGGGCGGCGGCTACTACCTCATCGGGCTCGCGCACAGCGTGCCCGAGCTCTTCACCGAGGTGCGCATGTCGAGCGCCGGCATGTGCGCCGCGACCGAGGCCCTCGCGCGCGAGCGTGGCCTCACCGTCGAACGCCTGGCCGAGCACTTCGACGTCGACACGCCCGCCGACCTCGAACGCCTGTGTGCCGAGCTCGCTCCGCTGCCCACCCGCGGAGCGCCGGATTCCCGCTTCCTCCGTCACACGCGCCACGCCCTCGCCGAACTCTCCCTGCTCCATCCCTGAGCCAGTTCTCGTCATGCCCCGAGCGACCTTCGAGCCCCTCCCCTTTCCGCACCGCACCGCCGACGAGCTCCGCGCCCGCGCGCATCTCTTCCGCGAGACCATGAACACGCGCCGCAGCGTGCGCGAGTTCGCCAGCGACCCCGTGCCCTTCGACGTGCTCGACGAGTGCATCCGCGCCGCAGGCTCCGCGCCTTCCGGCGCCAACCGCCAGCCCTGGACCTTCGTGGTCGTCACCGAGTCCGCGACCAAGCACGCCATCCGCATCGGCGCCGAGGCCGAAGAGCGCGACTTCTACGAGCACAAGATCACCGACGAGTGGCGCGCGGCGCTCGCACCGTTCGGGACCAACTGGGAAAAGCCCTTCCTCGAGACGGCTCCCGCGCTGATCGCCGTCTTCCGCCACGCCTACGACCTCGAGGAGGGTCAGAAGAAGACCAACTACTACACGGTCGAGTCGGTCGGCATCGCCGTCGGTTTCCTCATCGCCGCGCTGCACCACGCCGGCCTCGCCACGCTCACCCACACCCCGAGCCCGATGGCCTTCCTGGGCGAGATCCTCGGCCGGCCCGTCAACGAAAAGGCCTTCGTACTCCTGCCCGTCGGCTACCCCGCCCCGGATTGCCGCGTGCCCGCGCTGCGCAAGAAGTCGCTGGACGAGATCCGCGTGAGGAGGTGAGCTCGGGCAGCCACCCTTGGTCCTGGAACGCTCAGCCCATCCGCACGGCCGTGCCGTAGGCCAGCATTTCGGCCGCGTCGTCGCCGATGTCGCTGGACATGAAGCGCAGGCCCACG
>JANOGB010000153.1:0-11986 GCA_031413955.1 Planctomycetota bacterium
TGTTCCAGAAGACCCTCGACCACGGCGAGGCGGGGGACAACGTCGGCTGCCTGTTGCGCGGCTTGAAGAAGGAAGAGGTCGAGCGCGGCATGGTGCTGGCCGCGCCCAAGACCATCATGCCGCACAAGCACTTCGAGGCCGAGGTGTACATCCTCTCCAAGGACGAGGGTGGCCGGCACACGCCCTTCTTCAAGGGCTACCGTCCGCAGTTCTACTTCCGCACCACGGACGTCACCGGCGAGAGCCAGAAGCTCACGGCCATGGACGGTCGCGAGGCCGAGATGTGCATGCCGGGCGACAACATCCGCATGGAAGTGAAGCTCATCACCCCGGTGGCGATGGAGCAGCAGCTGCGCTTCGCCATCCGCGAGGGCGGCCGCACGGTCGGCGCTGGCGTCGTCACCAAGATCATCGAGTGATCATCGAGTCGTCCCAGGGCCGCGCTCGACGCGTGGCCCGCGCATCCGCTCCATGAAGATCAAGGAACGTTACGTGTACCTGGTGTGCACCGAGTGCTCGAACCGGAACTACACGACGCACAAGCGGCAGAAGTCGACCAAGAAGCTCGAGAAGAGCAAGTACTGTCGCTTCTGCCGCAAGCACGTTGCGCACAAGGAGAAGAAGCTCTGATGTCGACGCGGGGCCGGCCCACGGTCCCGCGGCGAAGCCGAGCCCCGCGCGAGCGGCAGGCCCATGACGATCACGCCCGAAAAGAAGGAGCCAGGGAAGGTGGAGAGCGCCCCGCTCCAGCCGTCTGCGCCCGAGGCGACGCTGCCGCACGGACTGTTCACTCCCTACAAGGAGGACCAGGGCCGCCACGTGCGCATGGCCGCCTTCTGGTCGGTGGTGTTCTTTCTGGGCTTCGGCTGCCGCTTCCTGCACGACCTGATGATCCAGTGGGCGAGCCTGCGCGAGCCCCTGGGTGGCATCCGGCTGCCCGTGGTCGGCGTGGACCTCTCCGCGGCTTTCCTCGTCTCGGCCGTGATCTTCTGCGCCGGCCTGCTCCTCGTTCACCGCTGGCAGCAGCGACCCAAGGTGGCCGACCTCCTGATCGACACCGAGGCCGAACTCAAGAAGGTCAGCTGGCCCAAGGGCGAGGAGGTCTGGAACGCCTCGATGGTCGTGCTCCTCAGCGTGGTCATCCTCGGCGTGCTCCTGGCCTTGTCCGACGTCTTCCTGTACCGGCTGCTGGTGCGCTACCTGATCCTGGGGAACGGCTGATGTCCTACAAGTGGTACTTCGTGCGCTGCCAGTCGGGTCGCGAGGACTCGATCCGCAAGCAGCTCGAGACGCGCATCCAGATCAAGGGCCTGCAGGACGTGATCCCGCAGGTGCTCGTGCCCTTCGAGCGCGTCACCGACCTCAAGGGCGGCAAGCGCAAGGTCGTCTCGCGCAAGCTCTACCCCGGCTACCTGATGGTGCAGGCCGACTTCGGCGAGGGCGAGAACCAGCGCACGCTCGAGGCGCGCTCGACCCTGCGCGAAACGCCCGGCTTCGGCGATTTTCTGGGGACGCGCGGCGAGCCCTCGCCCCTGACCGAAGCCCAGGTCACCGGCATCCTCTCGCGCATGTCCGACAGCGAGGAGCGTCCGCAAGTGGCGATCTCGCTGCGCAAGGGCGACATGGTCAAGATCAAGTCGGGCGCGTTCGATGGCTTCGACGGCACGGTCGACGAGGTCAATCCCGACAAGGGCACGGTCAAAGTGATCGTGACCATCTTCGGCCGGCCCACGCCGGTCGAGCTCGAGTACTGGGAAGTGGAGTCTCTGTAGACCTCCGCGCGCATCCGAGGACCAAGACTCCGGAAGAATCATGGCGAAGGAAATCACGGCCAAGGTCAAGTTGCAGTGCCCTGCCGGGCAAGCCACACCGGCTCCGCCGGTGGGCCCCGCGCTGGGTGCCCACGGCGTCAACATCGGCGCGTTCGTCAAGGAGTTCAACGAGAAGACGCGCGACCAGATGGGGCTGATCATCCCCGTCGAGATCACGGTCTACAAGGACCGCAGCTTCGACTTCATCATGAAGTCGCCGCCGGCTTCGGTGCTGCTCATCAAGGCCGCCAAGCTCGAGAAAGGGTCCGGCAACGTCGGTCACGAGGATCCGGTGGGCAAGGTCACGCACGCGCAGGTCAAGGAGATCGCGCAGATGAAGTTCAAGGACCTGAACGCGCGCGACATCGAGCACGCCTGTCGGATCATCGAGGGCACCGCGCGCTCCTCGGGCATCCAAGTCGTCGATTGAGAGCCACGAGCCCGTGAAAAACTCCCTCGCCACCTCCGAGCTCAGCAGGATGCGCCGCGGCTTCGTTGCGCCTCCTCCGAGTGTTACTCCATCCAAACGCGTCGTCGGCGCGCCTAGCCACGACGCATCCCGCTGGCTCTCGGCTGGCGGGAGGTTTCTGCACAGGCTCTGACATGCGCAAGCGCAGCAAGCGTTACGAAGAAGCGAGCAAGCGGATCGACCGCAGCAAGCTCTATCCGCCCCGCGAGGCACTCGGGTTGCTCAAGGGCCTGCCCGCGCCCAAGTTCGACGAGACCGTCGACGTCGTGGTGCGCCTGGGCATCGACCCGAAGAAAACCGATCAGCTCGTGCGCGGCGCCGTGTCCCTGCCAAAGGGACTCGGGAAAGCAGTGCGCGTCGTGGTCTTTGCCGAGGGCGACAAGGCTGATGCGGCCCGCAAGGCCGGAGCCGACGAGGTCGGGTCCGAGGAGCTGGCCAAGCGCATCCTCGATGGCTGGCTCGACTTCGACATCGTCATCGCCAGCCCCGACATGATGAAGCACGTCGGCAAGCTCGGCAAAGTCCTCGGTCCGCAGGGCAAGATGCCCAGCCCGAAGTCGGGCACGGTCACGCCCGAGGTTGGCACCGCGGTGCAGGAGTTCAAGGCCGGCAAGGTCGAGTTCCGCACCGACGCGGGCGGCAACGTGCACGCGCCGGTCGGCAAGCGTTCGTTCTCCATCGAGGACCTCGAGGTGAACCTGACCGCGTTCCTCACGCACCTGACGAGCCTGCGCCCGCCCAGCGTCAAGGGCAATTTCCTGCGCAAGGTATCGGTCAGCACCACCATGAGTCCGGGCGCCCTGGTCGCCTTCGAAGGTTAACCATGCCGAACCTCATCAACGAGATCATCGTGCGCCAACTCTCCGACGAGTTCGCGGGCGCGGAAGGGATGGTGATCGTCTCCCTCGCCGGCCTCACGGTGCGCGAGACGGAGGACCTGCGCATCTCCCTGGCCGAGAGCGGCGTGCGCCTGCGCATGGTGCGGAACCGCCTGGCCCGCCTGGCGCTCAAGAACCGCGGTCTCGAAGCTGGCGAGGAGCTGTTCGGCGGCAACGTGGCCTGCGCCTGGGGCACCTCCGAAGACGCCGTCAAGATCGCCAAAGCGGTCGCCAAGGCGGTCAAGCGCGCGGATCCCAAGAAGAAGAGCAAGCTCGCGTTCCGCGGCGGTTTCTTCGAGGGCAACTTGCTCGACGCCAGGTCGGCCGCCGCCCTGGCCGAGCTGCCGGGCAAGGACGAGCTGCGCGCGATGCTGCTCGGCCTGCTCAGCGGACCAGCGCGCTCGCTCGCCGTCCTGCTGCAGGCGCCTGGCGCCTCGATCGCCAGGGTCCTGCAAGCCCACGCCGACAAGGGCGGAGCGGGCGAAGGCCAGACCGACCAGACCGAACCCGCGCCGAGCACCTGATCGGATCACCGCTCACCGGGGCAGCGCGCTCCGGCAAGACTCAACCTCAACCGTTCCAAAGAAGAAGGCAAGAAAGGATCCCATGTCGGACGCAGTCGCTGAACTCGACAAAGAACTCGAAGACCTGGCCGGTAAGCTCGACAAGCTCTCGCTGCTGCAGGCTTCTCACCTGGTGAAGTACCTCGAGAAGCACTGGGGCGTAAGCGCTGCCGCACCGGCCGCCATGGCTGCCGCACCCGCAGCCGCTGCCGCAGTCAAGGAGGAGAAGACCACCTTCAGCGTCATCCTCGAGGCCGCGGGTGACAAGAAGATCCAGGTCATCAAGGAAGTCCGCGCGATCACGGGCCTGGGCCTGAAAGAGGCCAAGGATCTGGTCGACGGTGCACCGAAGGCCGTCAAGGAAGGTGTCACCAAGGAAGAAGCAGCGGAAATCAAGGCGAAGATCGAATCGGCTGGCGGCAAGGTCAAGGTGGACTAGCCCCATTGCCTTCTCGTACCTCGCCGGGCCGGATGGGCCCCTCGAACCGCTGCCGCTGCCGCGGCGAGGGAGTGCTTTTCTCTCACCCGCGTGAGGCCGGCCGCCGTACGCCGAGGTTCGGCCTGTCGGTCCCGACCCGCTCCACATCTGTCCCGCTTGGCTGAGCACGCTACCGAGGGCTGCACGCCCCGCGCGCGTCGTTTTCGTCTCATCCCGAGTTCTGCACTTCTCCCGGCCCCGTTCTCGCCCGACGCCCGATGACGACCACCCAAGTACCCAAGAAGTTCGGACGCTACCGGCACGTGATCGAGGTCCCGGACTTGACCGAGATCATGCGCAAGGCCTGGGAGGCCTTCCTGATGATCGAAGTCCCCCAGTCGAGCCGGCCCGCGCGCGGGCTCGAGGAGCTCCTGCGCGAGGTCTTCCCGATCTACTCGTACGACAAGACCATGTGCCTCGAGTACGTGGGCTACGAGCTGGGCCGGCCGCGCTACACGATCGACGAGTGCCGCAAGCTGCGCCTCACTTTCGGCTACCCCTTCAAGGTGCGCCTGCGGCTGGTCAAGCCCGAGCCGATCGAGGAGGAAGTGTACCTGGGCGAGATCCCGGTGATGATCGGTGGCGGTGAGTTCATCATCAACGGCTCCGAGCGCGTGATCGTCAGCCAGTTGCACCGCTCGCCGGGCGTGGACTTCTCGATGGACACGACCACTACCGAGCGCAGGCTCCACAGCTGCTGGATCATCCCCGAGCGCGGTTCCTGGATCGAGCTGAACGTCACCAAGAAGGACGTCCTGACGGTGCGCATCGACCAGTCGGGCAAGTTCTCCGCCGTGACGCTGCTGCGCGCCCTGGACGAGAACCTGTCCACAGACCAGGACTTGTTGCGTCATTTCTACGCGACCAAGGTCGTCAAGAAGACCAAGAGCCAGACCGAGAACGCCTTCGCCAAGTCCATCACCGGCAAGGTCGCGGTGGGGGACATCGTCGTGCTCAAGACGGGCGAGGTGCTGGTGCCCTCCGGTTCGGCCGTCTCCGAGGCCGCGGCCGTGGAAGTGGCAGCCAGCGACCTGGCCGAAGTCGAGATCATCGAGGCCGAGGCCGCCGAGCTGGATTCCCTGATCATCAACTCGATGCGCGAGGATCCGTGCAAGAGCCACACGGAGGCGCTGCTCAAGATCTACAGCCGCTTGCGCCCGGGCAATCCGCCCCAGCTCGAGAAGGCGCGCGAGCTGTTCCACGAGAAGTTCTTCGATCCGCAGCGCTACCGCCTGGGCCGGGTCGGGCGCTTCCGCCTGAACCGCAAGTACGCCCAGACGATCCCCGAGGACGTGCAGGTCCTGCAGCCGGCCGACATCGTCAACTCGATCAAGTACCTGATCGGACTGCGCAACGGCCAGGGCGAGATCGACGACATCGACAACCTGGGCAACCGGCGCGTGCGCACGATCTCCGAGCTGGCGGCGGAAGAGTTTCGCAAGGGACTCCTCAAGCTGCGCCGCACGGCCCAGGAGCGCATGAACCTGGAGAACCCGGAGACGGTCAGCCCGCGCAACCTCATCAACTCCAAGACCTTCTCCAGCGCGGTCGAGTACTTCTTCGGACGCGGCGAGCTGTCGCAGGTCGTCGACCAGACCAACCCGCTTTCGCAGATCACGCACGAGCGGCGCCTCTCAGCCCTCGGTCCGGGCGGCTTGAACCGCAAGCGCGCCGGCTTCGACGTGCGCGACGTGCACCTCTCCCACTACGGGCGCCTGTGCCCGATCGAGACGCCCGAAGGCTCGAACATCGGCCTGATCAGCTCGCTGGCCCTGTACGCGACCCTGGACGCCTACGGCTTCCTCGTCACTCCGTACCGCGTCGTGCGCAAGGGCCGCCTCACGGACGAGGTGGCGCAGCTACGTGCGGACGAAGAATCCGGCAAGGTGATCACGCCGGCCGACGTCGAGATCGACGGCGAGGGCAACCTCAAGGGGCCGCGCGTGCTGGCGCGGCGCGACGGCGACAACGTCGAAGTGCCGCCCGAGGAAGTCGACTACGTCGACGTCTCGCCCAAGCAGATCGTGGGTGTCTCGGCGGCCCTCGTGCCGTTCCTCGAGCACGACGACGCCAACCGCGCGCTGATGGGCTCGAACATGCAGCGCCAGGCCGTGCCCCTGCTCGTGACCGAGCCGGCCCTGGTGGGCACCGGGATGGAAGTGGTCGTGGCCAGCAACACCAACCTGGTACTGCGCGCGGAGAAGGCCGGTACGGTGACCTACGTCGACAGCCAGGTGGTCATGATCGACGACGAGGAGTTCCGCCTCAGCAAGTACCGCGGCCTGAACGAGCGTACGTGCCAGAACCACAAGCCGGTCGTCAGGGAAGGCGACAAGGTCGAGAAGGGCGAGCTACTCGCGGATGGGGCCGCGACCAAGAACGGCGAGCTCGCGCTCGGCCGCAACGTGCTGGTGGCCTTCATGCCGTGGGAGGGACTGAACTACGAGGACGCGATCCTCGTGTCCGAACGCTTCGTGCGCGACGACACCTTCACCTCGATCCATATCGAGGAGTACGAGGTCGAGATCCGCGAGACGAAGCTGGGCAAGGAGGAGTTCACGCGCGACATCCCCAACGTGGGCGAGAAAGCGCTCTCCAACCTGGACGAGAACGGCATCATCCGCACCGGCACGTCGGTCGAGGCCGGCGACATCCTGGTGGGCAAGGTCGCGCCCAAGTCGAAGAGCGAGCTCACGCCAGAGGAGAAGCTGTTGCACGCCATCTTCGGCCGCGCCGGCGTGGACGTGAAGAACGCCTCGTTGACGATGCCCCCGGGTACGCGTGGCGTCGTGATCGACGCGCAGAAGTTCTCGCGCCGCGTCAACCTGACCGATTCCGAGCGCCAGCGCGTGCTGACGCAGATCCGCGACGCCGAGAAGGACTTCCTGCGCGCCTTCAAGGATTACACCCACGCCATGCTGACCGAGGTCGAGAAGATCCTCGGCGTGCAGGTGCAGGACGACATCACCGGCGGGCGCGTGATCCTGGACGACGCGGCCACTTTTGATGCCATGCGGCGCGTCAAGCTGCTGTGCCTGGCCACGGCCGAGGACTCCCCCGACCCGGCGAAGCGCGAGCGCGCCCTGGTGGTCATCAACGAGAACCAGGCGCGCATCGAGCGCCGCGAGAGCGAGAAGAACAAGATCGTCAACCGCCTGTCGCGTGGCGACGAGTTGCCCACCGGCGTGCTCGAGATGGTCAAGGTCTACGTGGCCACCAAGCGCGCGCTGTCGGTCGGCGACAAGATGGCCGGTCGCCACGGCAACAAGGGCGTGGTCTCGAAGATCATGCAGATCGAGGACATGCCGTGCCTCGATGACGGCACGCCGGTCGACATCGTGCTCAACCCGCTGGGCGTTCCCAGCCGCATGAACGTCGGCCAGATCCTGGAGACGCACCTCGGGCTGGCCGCCAAGGTCCTGGGTTGTCGCTACAGCTCGCCGGCTTTCGACGGGGCCCTGGAGAGCGACATCGAGGAGGCCCTGCGCCAGGCCAAGATGCCGACCAGCGGCAAGTTCAAGCTGTACGATGGCCGCACGGGCCAGGCTTTCGAGCAGGAAGTCACGGTGGGCGTGATGTACATGCTGAAGCTGCACCACCTGGTCGACGAGAAGGTGCACGCACGAGCGACCGGGCCCTACAGCCTGATCACCCAGCAGCCGCTGGGCGGCAAGGCGCGCTTCGGGGGCCAGCGTTTCGGCGAGATGGAGGTGTGGGCGCTCGAGGCCTACGGCGCTGCGGCCATCCTGCAGGAGCAGCTCACCGTGAAGTCGGACGACGTCGACGGCCGCACCAAGATCTACGAATCGATGGTGAAAGGCCTGAACATCCTCGAGCCGGGCACGCCCGTCTCGTTCGAGGTGCTGTGCAACGAGATCAAGGGCCTGGGGCTCAACATCGAGCTCCAGAAAAAGGTCGCTCTGTAGCTGGAGGCATCACCCATGGCCGAGACGATGACCGAGACCTCCAACCGCATCAACGACTACGGTAGCGTCAAGATCAGCCTGGCCTCGCCGGAAGACATCCGTTCGTGGTCCTACGGCGAGGTCAAGAAGCCGGAGACGATCAACTACCGCACCTACCGCCCCGAGCGCGACGGCCTGTTCTGCGAGCGGATCTTCGGTCCCGAGAAGGACTGGGAGTGCTTCTGCGGCAAGTACAAGGGCATCAAGCACAAGGGCATCGTGTGCGACAAGTGCGGTGTGATGATCACGCACTCGCGCGTGCGTCGCAAGCGCATGGGCCACATCAACCTGGCCGCGCCGGTCGCGCACATCTGGTTCTTCAAGGCCATGCCTTCGCGCCTCGGGACGCTGCTCGACATGAAGACGTCGAGCATCGAGCGCGTAGTGTACTTCCAGGACTACGTGGTCATCGATCCGGGTGACACGCCGCTGGAGGAGAAGCAGCTCCTGACCGAAGAGGAGTACCGTCAGGCGCGCACCAAGTACGGCTCGGAGTTCGAGGCCGACATGGGCGCGGAAGCGATCAAGAAGATGCTGCGGCGCCTGGAGCTGCAGAAGCTCTCGCTGGAGCTGCGCGAGGAGTTGCTCTCGACGCGCTCCAAGCAACGCCAGAAGGACATCATCAAGCGCCTGCGCACGGTCGAGATGCTGCGCGACTCGGGCAACGATCCTTCGTGGATGGTGTACGAGGTGATCCCGGTGATCCCGCCCGACCTGCGCCCGCTGGTCCTGCTGGATTCGGGCAACTTCGCAACCAGCGACCTGAACGACCTCTACCGGCGCCTGATCAACCGTAACAACCGGCTCAAGAAGCTGCTCGACCTCAACGCGCCCGAGGTCATCATCCGCAACGAGAAGCGCATGCTGCAGCAGTCGGTCGACGCGCTGTTCGACAACGGCCGCTGCCGCCGTCCGGTGCTGGGCTCGTCCAACCGCCCGCTCAAGTCCCTGACGGACATGATCAAGGGCAAGCAGGGCCGCTTCCGCGAGAACCTGCTCGGCAAGCGCGTCGACTATTCGGCCCGCTCGGTGATCGTGGTCGGTCCGGACCTGCGCCTGCACCAGTGCGGTCTGCCGAAGAAGATCGCGCTGGAGCTGTTCCAGCCGTTCATCATCCGGCGCCTGAAGGAGCTCTCGCTGGCCGACACGATCAAGTCCGCCAAGCGCATGCTCGAGCGGCGCGACGAGGAAGTCTGGGACATCCTCGACGAGGTGATCCGTGACCACCCCGTGCTGCTGAACCGCGCGCCCACCCTGCACCGCATGGGCATCCAGGCCTTCGAGCCGGTGCTGATCGAGGGCAACGCCATCCGGCTCCATCCGCTCGTGTGCGGCGGCTTCAACGCCGACTTCGACGGCGACCAGATGGCCGTGCACCTACCGCTCAGTTTCGAGGCCCAGATCGAGGCTTCCACGCTGATGCTGGCGACCAACAACATCTTCTCGCCCGCGAACGGCCAGCCGATCATCACGCCCTCGCAGGACATGGTCCTCGGCCTCTACTATCTCACGAAGGACCACGTCGGGGCCTACGAGAAGGAGAAGCCGCGCTTCTTCAGCTCGCTCTCGGAGCTGTTCCTGGCCTACGGTCACGGCTCCACGCAGACCCACAGGCCCCTGCGTCTGCGCATGGATGCGGGGCGCCAGGTCAAGCAGGGCCGCTCCAGTGCCGCGATCGAGGTCGACGCCCAGGGCAAGCTCGAGAACAACGGCAAGAAGGAGTACCCGCTGACCACGGTCGGCCGCGCGATCTTCAACGACATCCTTCCCCCGGGGATGCCGTTCTACAACTACGAGCTCGACAAGAAGGGCATCGCCGCGCTGATCAGCGACTGCCACCGTCTGCTCGGCCGCGACGCCACCCTGCGCCTGCTCGACGATCTCAAGGACCTCGGCTTCAAGGCGGCGACCCGCGCCGGTCTGTCTTTCTCCAAGGACGACATGCGCGTGCCCGACTCGAAGGAGAAGATCATCGATCGAACCGAGAAGGAGATCGAGAAGGTCGAGAAGGCCTTCGGCAAGGGCGTGATCACCGAGGGTGAGCGCTACCTCAAGATCATCGACATGTGGACGCACGCGCGCGAGCAGCTCGGCAACGACCTGATCCGCGTGCTGCGCGAGGACGTGCGCGAAGGCGATCCGTACGTCAACCCGATCTACTGCATGGTGGCTTCCGGCGCGCGCGGCTCGATCGACCAGATCCGCCAGCTGGCCGGCATGCGCGGCCTGATGGCCAAGCCCTCGGGCGAGATCATCGAGACGCCCATCAAGGCCAACTTCCGCGAGGGCCTGCGCGTGCTCGAGTACTTCAGCTCGACGCACGGCGCGCGCAAGGGCTTGGCCGACACGGCCCTCAAGACGGCCGACGCCGGCTACTTGACGCGCAAGCTGACCGACGTGGCCCAGAACGTCGTGGTCAGCCAGGACGATTGCGGCTCGCCCAACGGCGTCTACAAGTCGGCCGTGTACAAAGGCGAGAAGATCGTGCTGACACTGGCCCAGGCGGTGCGTGGTCGCGTGGCTCGCGACACCATCATGGACGTCGTCTCCGACGAGATCATCGTGCGCGAGAACGAGGTCATCACCGAGGAAGCGGCGCAGCGCGTCGAGGCCCTCGGCTACGAGAAGCTGCGCGTGCGCAGCCCGCTGACCTGCGAAGCTGGTCTCGGCGTGTGCGCGCGCTGCTACGGCATGGACCTCTCGCGCAGCACCATCGCCGAGCGCGGCCTGGCGGTCGGCATCATCGGCGCGCAGTCCATCGGCGAGCCGGGTACGCAGCTCACGATGCGCACGTTCCACATCGGTGGCACGGCCAGCCGTGCGGTCGAGGAATCCGAGGTGCGCGCCAAGCGCGACGGCCTCGCGCGCTTCAACAACGTGCGCTCGGTCGTCAACCGCGATGGGGCGACCGTCGTCCTGAACCGCAACGGCGAGATCCTGCTGGTCGACGACCGTGGCCGCGAGCTCGACCGCTACGCCGCGCCCATGGGCGGCGTGCTGAAGGTCAAGGACGGCCAGGAAGTGAAGATGCGCGACACCCTGTGCACCTGGGATCCGCACCACGTGCCGATCCTGGGCGAGTTCGAGGGCCGCGTGCGCTTCGAGGACCTGATCGAGGGCAAGACCCTCAAGGCCGAGCGCGACTCGGCCGGCGGCGTGCGCAAGCTGGTGATCGAGCACAAGGGCGACCTGCACCCGCAGCTGATCCTCGAGGACACCAGCGGCCAGGCCCTGGCGCTCTATCCCATCCCCGAACGCGCCTACATCGAGGTCGAGGACGGCCAGACCATCAAGGCCGGCGACATGCTGGCGAAGTCCCCGCGCGAGATCGGCGGCACCCAGGACATCACTGGCGGCCTGCCGCGCGTGACCGAGCTGTTCGAGGCCCGCAAGCCCAAGGACCCCTCGGTCATTTCCGAGATCGACGGCTTCGTCGAGCTGGGGGAGAAAAAACGCGGCAAGCGCACCATCATCGTCAAGGCGCTCGGCCCCAAGGGCGAGGTGATCGAGGAGCAGGAGCACGCCGTGCCGCAGGGCAAGCACCTGCGCGTCCACAAGGGCGACGAGGTGCGCGCCGGCGACCCGCTGGTCGACGGCCCGCTCGTGCCGCACGACATCCTGCGCATCAAGGGTGAGGAAGCCGTGCAGGATTACCTCCTGCGCGAGATCCAGAACGTCTACCGCTCGCAGGGCGTCACGATCGACGACAAGCACGTCGAGATCATCATCGGGCAGATGATGCGCAAGGTGCAGGTCGTCGACCCGGGCGACAGCGAGTTCCTGCCCGGCGCCGTGGTGGACAAGTTCCGCTTCCGCCGCGAG
>JANOGB010000154.1:0-2432 GCA_031413955.1 Planctomycetota bacterium
GACACGGGCTCGTCCGCGAGGATCAACTCGGGCCGCTGGTAGAGCACGCGCGCGATGCCGACGCGCTGGGCCTGGCCGCCAGAAAGCCTGTCGCAACGATCAAAGAGACGATCGGCGAGGTCGAGCCGGGCGAGGACTTCGCGCGCACCCGCGATGTCGCCCGGGTACGCGAGGGAGACGACCGCGCGAGCGAGGCTCCAGCGGCCCAGTCGCCCTGCGAGCACCGCGGTCACCACGCGCTGGCGCGGCGGCAGCGGCGGCGTCTGGTGGATGAGGCCGACCCGGCTGCGCAGGCGCCTGCGAGCGGTGCCGCCAAGCGCCCACGGGTTCGCGCCGAGCACCTCGAGCGCGCCATCGCTCGGGCGAAGCGCGGTGGCGAAAACTCGCAGCAGGCTGGTCTTGCCCGCGCCGGAGGGGCCGATGACCGCGACCCGCTCGCCTGAGCGGATCGAAAGACCGATGTCGCTCAGCGCACGCCGCCCGCCTGCTCGGACGAGTGTCAATCCGCGCGTCTGAAGCGCGCAACCCGTCGATCCTGCGACAGATCGGGCCGTGGCAAGCGCTGCCGCTTCCACCGGGTTCACTTGATGATTCCGGTCTCGCGGCCGACAGCTTCGATGCTCTTGTAGTTCTCGACTTTGGTCGGTACGAAACGCGTGGCGCGCTGAAGGTCGAGGATCTCCTTGTGCTCCGGGTTGGAGCGGCTGAGCTTGAGAAATGCATCCGTGAGCTTCTTTACCAGCGCCGGATCGAGTTCGCCGCGCACCGTCCAGTTGTAGTCGAAGTAGGGCGGCGTGGTGTAAATCACTCTGACCTTCGTGGTGTCGACTTTCCTCTGTTCGACCAGCCGTTCCCACACCGAGGAGTTGAGCGCGCCGGCCTCGACGCGGCCCGACTCGACCCAGGCCGCGGTCGCATCGTGCGCGCCCGAGAACGCAATGCGCTTGAAGTCGCGGTCTGGTTCGATCTGGTTCTGCTTCAGGAAATAGCGGGGCATCAGGTGGCCCGAGGTGGACGACGCGGACCCAAAGGCGAAGTTCTTGCCCTTCAGGTCGGCGAGGCTGTTGATGCCGGCCGAGGTGCTGGCGATGATCTTGCTCGTGAATCTCTCGTCCTCCTCGCGCTGCACGATTGGAATTGCGGTTCCGGTGCGCGTGCGTACCTGAACGAAGGTCACGCCGCCGAGCCAGGCGATGTCTATCTTCTTCGCCGCCATGGCTTCGACCACCGCCGGATAGTCGTTCACCGGCGTCCACTCCATCTTCATGCCGGTCTCTCGTTCGAGGTATTTGCCCAATGGGGCGAAATTACGCAGCAGTACGGTGGGCGACTCATCCGGAATGGCGGACACCTTGAGCGAGCCCTGTGCCTGGGCGAGCGACGCGCCGCCGATGGCGCAGGCGAGAAGCGCGAGGCGAGTAAGCGAACGGGATGGCTTGGACATGGATTGTCTCTTTCAGTCAGCGGTGTTCGTCGAACCTAAGCGTAAGCCATCGGTCTCAACACCGACCTATCCTGCAATGCCACGAGAGGATGCTACGTCATGCCCACCCGAATTCTCGTCCTTCAGCTCTGGCTGGCCGCCTTTGCCGCTTCCTCTGTCTTTGCCCAGGGCCAGCCCTCCGGACTCGCCAAAGCCACCTTCGCCGCCGGCTGCTTCTGGTGCACCGAGGAAGCCATGGACCAGGTTCCCGGGGTGATTTCGACCACCTCGGGCTACATGGGCGGGAGCAGGAAGAACCCGACCTACGAGCAGGTCTCTGCCGGCACCACCGGCCACACCGAGGTCCTGCAGGTCGTGTACGACCCGGCGAAGGTGAGTTACGAGCGGCTGCTCGAGCAGTTCTGGGTAAACCACGATCCGACGGTGAAGGACCGCCAGTTCTGCGATGTCGGCTCGCAGTACCGGCCCTCGATCTTCTGGCACGACGAAGAGCAGAAGCGCCTTGCCGAGACCTCGAAGGCCAAGTGGGACAAGGCCAAGCCCTTCAAGCAGCCGATCGTGACGCCAATCGTGAAGGCGGTAGAGTTCTGGCCCGCGGAGGATTACCACCAGGACTACTACCTGAGGAATCCGGTGCGCTACAAGTTCTACGTCACCGGCTGCGGGCGCTACGCGCGGCTGGACGAACTCTGGGGCAAGCTCAGAAAGTGACCCTCCCTCCCGGCCGCCGCAGGTTCCTGGGGGCCGCGCTGGCGCTGCCGTTCGCGTCGATCGGCTCCGTCTCGGGCCAGACCTTGCCGCTGACGCCGGCCTGCGGCGAGAAGCCCGAGCGCACGCCATCGCAGACCCCAGGCCCCTTCTACACCCCCGATTCGCCGCGGCGCAGCTCGCTGATCGATCCGGGCAGCAGGGCGGAACGGCTCGTGCTGACGGGTCTGGTGCTCTCGCCGCAATGCAAGCCGGCGGCCAACGCGCTGCTCGACTTCTG
>JANOGB010000155.1:0-12967 GCA_031413955.1 Planctomycetota bacterium
TTCCTCCGCTTCGAGGAGAAAAGAACCGGAGCCGGGCTGGAGCCCGGCGCTCCCAGGTGAGCTCAGCCGCCGCCGATGGCCGTCACCAGATCGAGCACGTCGCCCGCCGCGACCGCATCGCGGGAGGTGAGCCGGCGACCGGCGCGCCACACGCCCGGGACGAGCTCGCCGCGTGCGAGCAAATGCTCGCGCGCATGGGCGACATGGGCGGCCGCATGGCCGAGGACCTCGGCCACCGAGGCGGGGAGCGCGAGCTCGACCTCACACGCCTGCCCGAGCGCCTCCGCGAGCTCGCCGCCGGCCCGCAGCGTGACCCGACCGAAGACCCGCCCCGGGCCCGGAGATTCGCGCGCCGCACAGGTCGGGGCCGGCAAGCCCGCCGAGGCGAGCTCGAGAATCTCCGGCGTTCCGAGGCACGCGAGTGCTTCCGGACGCGGCGCACCACGCGCGTCGAGTCCACGCAGCTCGCGGTACTCGTCCAGCATCCCCGGCTCGTCCAGCGCGGCGCGCGCGAAGTCGGGCCGGTCCGCGTCGCTCGCCATGCCGTACAGGCGATTGAGCTCGCGCCGCGCGAGCACGAGGTTCGCGCCGGCGGCGAGCAAGCGTTCCCCCGGCGAGCGCGCGGCCCAGCGCGGATCGACCGGAACGCGCAGCGCCGTGGGCAAGATCCAGCGCGCGAGCTCGTCGACGTCGGCCAGGGCATCCGAGACGAGGCCGGCCGCCGAGAAGGCGCAGAAACCCGTGAGGTCGACGGCCGAGACCAGGTTCTCGTGCCAGAAGACGAGCCGGCCTTTTGCCACCGGAGAGTGCGCGTCGAGCGCCGCGCGCGGCAGCGGGAGCGGCGCGAGCAGCGCCGCGAGGCGCGTCTCGGAGACGCTCTCGAGCAGGAACGGAAAGCTGCGCATCGGATCGGCCCCGCCCGAGGCCACGCACTGGCCGAGCAGCAGCGCGCGATTCCCTTCGGGCCGTACGGCTTGCCCGCGGCTGATGGGCACCTCCGCCTCGAGCCCGAGCGCGCGTGCCAGGGCCGCGGCCCCGCCGCGACCGGGCGCCCGCGGGTCGTCCACCAATGCCGCGATGCGCCGCGCGAGCTCGTCGCGCTCGCCGCGCGCGCTCCGCCCCGCGAGCAACCCGCGATCCTGCGCCAGGCACTGCAACGCCAGCACAGCGCTCACTTCCTTGGCGTCGGCACCGAGCCGATCGCAGGCGCCCAGGAGGTAGAGCGCGTCGTCCAGCGACTCGAGCCCGAGCGCGGCTCCGAGTGCGTGGCTGGCGCCGAAGCGCGCGCCCTGCCGCGCGCCGTCCGAGCGCTCGAAGACCCAGCCGCAGGGCGTCGGGCAGCCGCGACAACCGTGGCGCTCGTCCGCCCGCATGCGCGCTTCGTGCGCCAGCGCATGCCCGAGCTCGGGCGCGAGCTCGCCGCGCGCGGCCCAGGCATCGAAGAGCTCGAGCGTGCCGCCCGCGGCCCGCGCCGCGAGCCGCGGCGAGGCGCGCAGGCGCGCGAAAAGCTCGGCCGCGTCCGCGCGCGGCGCGGATGCCGCCGCCGGCCGCGCGCGCACGCACAATGCCTTCAGGCCGAGCGCGCCGAAGACCGCGCCGAGCCCGCCGCGCCCCACGAAGCTCGGCGGCGCGTGGCCGCTGGCCAGGCTCGCGCAGGGCAACCCGCGCTCCCCCGCTGGCCCGATCGCGAGCACGGCGGCGGGTCCGAGCTCCGTTTCGAGCGCACGCACCGCTTCGGCCGGCGAGGCTCCGCGCAGTCCCGGCCGCGCGAGCAGCACGCAGCGTCCGTCTTCCTCGAGCAGCAGCACCGCGCCTGCGAGCTCCGTGCGCCCCACGAGCACCAGGGCATCGGCCACGCGCGCGAGCCGCGCTCCCAGCTCGCCGCCCACGTGTCCCTCCGCGTACAAGCCCGAGAGCGGGGCGCGCGCCAGCACCGCCGCGCGCGCGGCGGTCGGCAGGCCTGCGCGCACGGCTTCGCCCACGGCGAGCACGAACGGCTGCGGTCCGTGCGCGCCGCGCCGCGCGTGCTCGTGGAGGCAGGCGAGCCCCAGCGCGCTCCCGCCCCAGCTCGCCAGCGTGGCCCAGGGCTCGTCGAACTCGGGCACGCGCAGCTCGGCCGGGCCGCCGCGCTCCAGCACCCCGAGATCCACGTGCAGCACGCGCATGCAGCCATGCTAGGAGCGAAAGTAGGGAGTCGGAGCAACTTCTCAACGATCCTGCCGAGACGCGGAGAACGCCTGGACGCAAGGCGGATCGTTGATAAGTTGCTCCGACTCCGTACTTTCGCTCGGCGTGAACGCTTCCTTCAAGATCGGCAACGCCTTCGGGATCCCGGTGCGGATCCACGCGACGTTCCTGCTGCTCGTCTACGCGCTGCTGGTGTTCTTCGAGCGGCCCCTGGTGGCGCTCGGGCTGACGGGGATGAGCTTCGGCTGCGTGCTCCTGCACGAGCTCGGCCACAGCCTGGTGGCGCGCGGCTTCGGCCTGCGCGTGGCGGACATCACGCTGTGGCCCCTGGGCGGCATCGCGCGCATGAGCGAGATCCCCGAGAACTCGCGCATCGAGGCGCTGATCGCCATCGCCGGTCCGGCCGTGAACTTCGCCCTGGCGGGCCTCGGGCTGCTCGCGTTGACGACCGGGCTGGCGCTCGGCTTCGCCTCGTCCGAGCTGCTGGTGCTGTTCATCGGGGCCAACGTGGTGCAGGGCGCTTTTAACCTGCTGCCGGCCTTTCCGATGGACGGCGGGCGCGTCCTGCGCGCCTTCCTCGGGCGCAAGCGCGACTGGCTGGCCGCGACCGAGACGGCCGTGCGCGTCGGACGCTTCGTGGCCTTGCTGTTCCTCGTGTCGTCGCTGCTGCTGCTGCGCCATGGCGCCGCCAACGTCTGCGTCCTGCCGCTGATAGCGCTCTTCATCTGGTTCGAGGGCACGCGCGAGCTGTGGGCCGTACGCCTGCGGCACGGCGTCTCGCCCTTCGGCGCCGCGCTGCGCTTCGGCTGGCGTCCGGCCGAGCCCGTGCGCACGCAGCAACCCGCGCCCACGCCGCCCGACGAGCCGCTCGTTCCCGGCTCCGCGCGCCGCCCGCGCTCCTGGATGCAACGCCTCTCGCGCCGCGGCGGCTTCAGCGAGGCCGAGATCCGCTGGCTGGAAGCGCACCAGGGTCCGCTGCGCCGGCCGCCGGACGAGCCCCAGTCCTAGCGCTAGCCCGGAGGTTCGCGTCCTGTCGGACCCCGCGCCACGGCCGCGCCTACAGATTCCCCAGATGGATCGCGCCGGTCGGGCAGTTGCGCGCGCAGGCGTGATCGCGCGTGCACTCGTAGTTGGAGAGCTTGCGTACCTCGGCCTTGTCGCCCTGGGCCCAGAAAGCTTCCGTCTCGCACACCATCTCGCAGTTGCCGCAGCCGATGCAGGCGGTCGAGTCGATGCGGATCGAGACGTAGTCGCGTGGCGTGACCGGACACGAGAGGCCGTCCAGCAGTTCGTCGCGTACGAGCGAGCGCGTGGCGGCATGGGAAGTCAGCACGCGCAGCGTCTCCTCCTCGCCCAACCGCACGACCTCGGGCACGTCGCTGAACTCGAAGCGCGCCAGGTGTCCGACCTTGGGCTGGACCAGCACCGTGCGGCGGTCCTGGTGCATGTGCAGGAGTTGCTCGACGATGATCTCCTCGGCGATCTCGAACGAGCGGTAGAGCGTGCTGACGACGCGGTCCTTGTAGTTGGGCGTCTTGAAGGTGGCCTTGACCGTCAGGTCGACGGCGATGATCAGGTCCGGGCTCATGGCCTTGGCGAAGCGCAGCGGCAGCGGATCCACGATGCCGCCATCCATGTAGTGGTAGCCGCCGCGCTCGTAGGGCTCGAAGATGCCGGGCAGGCAGCAGGACGAGTACACCGCGTCGAGCAGCGAGATGTCGCGCATGCCCTGCGCGCCCCAGAAGGCCATGCCGCCGGTCTCGAGGCACACGGCGTTGCAGAAGAAGGGCACCTTCATGCTCTCGAAATCGAGCTTGGGCAGCATGGAGTCGAGGCGCTCGCGAAAAGTGTCGCCGCGGTAGACGCTCGAGGCGCGCACGCCCTTCAGCAGGAACTTCACGAAGTTGAGCTTGAAGTAGTCCTCCTTCTGGAGGTTGGAGACGATCTCCTCCATCCTCTTCAGGGGCACTCCGCCCGCAGCCAGGGCTCCGATCAGGGCGCCGATCGAGGTGCCCACGATGGCGTCGTATTGCACGCCGAGGCGCGCCAGGGCCTTGAGCACGCCGACGTGCGCCATGCCGCGCATACCGCCCCCCCCGAGGACGAGCACCGTGCGCGGCCGGGTGTGCTCACCGTGCACGAGCAGGCCGGAGGAGGGCGGGACAGGCTTCGGGTTCAAGGGAACGTATTGATCGGGCGATCTAGGGCCTCGGCCCAAGAGTGCTGTGCACGGAAGCGCGGCAGCCGACGGGGGCACGCGCGCGAGCCGCGGTCGGAGTGCATAGAGAATCCGGCCTGCGTTCGCAACCGAGCCCTCGCTTCGCGCTGCCGGGCCCCCGTCCGCCCCACACCGGCGGCGGGACGTGGATTCCGACTGCCGCGAACGCTTGAATCACCCGCTGCCCTGATGTCCAACACGAACGAGCCGATCGTCCTGGCCGCCGGAGTGCGGCTGCCGCAGGCGCGCGCCGGCGGCTTCTTCGGGCGTGAGGACGCCGGGCACCTCGGCGCGGTGGTCGCGCGCGAGTGCCTGGCGCGCGCGGGCCTCGACCCGGCGCTGCTCTCCGAGGTGATCGTGGGCTGCGTCGGCCCGGCCCACGACCAGGCCAACGTCGCGCGCGTGATCGCGCTGCGCGCCGGCGTGCCGCGCGCGGTGCCGGCCCACACCGTGGCGCGCAATTGCGCGAGCGGCATGGAGGCCGTGTCCACCGCCGCGACGGCCGTGCGCGCCGGACGCGGCGATCTCTTCCTGGTGGCCGGGGTCGAGGTGATGAGCGCCTACCCGCTGGTCTACAACCACCGGGCGGTGGGCTTCTTCTCGCGCATGATGCGTGCGCGCTCGCCCGTGCAGAAGCTCGCGACGGTCGCGAGTCTTCGCCCGGCGATGTTCGCCCCGCGCATCACCCTGACCGAGGGGCTGACCGACCCGACCGTCGGGCTGATCATGGGCTCGACCGCCGAGATCCTGGCGCGCGACTTCGGCATCTCGCGCGCCGAGGCCGATGGCTTCGCGCTCCAGAGTCACCAGCGCGCCAAGGCCGCGCGCGACTCCGGCCGGCTCGGGCAGGAGATCCACCCCCACCTGCCGCTCGGCGCGAAGCCCGGGCAGGCGGCACTGCTCGCCGACGACGGCATCCGCGACGACCAGTCGCTCGAGGCCCTGGCGAAGCTCAAGCCCTACTTCGAGAAGCCGGATGGCGTGGTGACCGTGGGCAACGCCTGCGGCATCACCGACGGCGCCTGCGCGCTGCTCGTCACGACACTCTCGCGCGCACGCCAGCTAGGCCTCCAGCCGATGTGCACGCTACGCGCCTGGGCCTTCTCCGGCTGCGATCCCGCGCGCATGGGTCTCGGTCCCGTCTACTCGAGCGCGAAAGCACTGCGCGAAGCCGGCTGCCGGCTCGCAGACATGGACGTGATCGAGATCAACGAGGCCTTCGCGGTGCAGGTGCTGGCCTGCATGAAGGCCTTCGCGAGCGACTCCTTCGCGGCCAAGGAGCTCGGCCTCGGCCAGGCGCTCGGGACGATCGATCCGACCAAGCTCAACAAGAACGGCGGCGCGATCGCCATCGGGCACCCGGTCGGCGCGACGGGCGCGCGTCTCCTGCTCACGGCCGCTACCGAGCTCGCCGTGTCGAACAAGAACCTCGCGCTGGCCACGCTCTGCATCGGCGGCGGCCAGGGCGGAGCGTTCGTGCTCGAGCGCACGTAGTCCGCGGATCCGGCTCATCCGGGAGCGCCGGGCTCCAGCCCGGCTCCGTTTCCTTTCTTCCTCCCTTCTCCGAGTCTCCGAGGCGGAGGAAAGAAAGAGGAGAAGAGCCGGGCTGGAGCCCGGCGCTCCCGGATGAGCGGATCCTTCAGTGCCCCACCAGCTCGAGGTCGAACGACAGGTCGTTGCTCGCGGCGCTGGCCTGGTGTAGCTGCACGGCGAGCGTGTTCACGCCGTCGTGGAGCAGACGCGGGTCGAGGCTCGTGCCCTGGAAGCGGCCCTCGTCGTCCGCGCCGACGTTGAAGGAAGCAAAAGTGCCCGGCGTGACGCTCGTGCTCGGCAGGTTCAGGCGCAGGGCCTCCTTGCCGTTCAGATAGACGATCGCGCCGTCGTCGCGCAGAAAACGACAGGAGAGCCAGCGCAGGGCAGCGGCGTCCGCGACGGTGAAGGTCGTGCGGAACCACGTGGTCGTGTGCCCGGTGGCGACCAGCGTGGCCTCGTCGCCTTCGCCGTAGCCGAGCTGCGCCGGACCGACGAGCCATCCGGAATCGTCGAAGCCGGGCGTCTTCCAGCTCGGGGCCGGGGCCACGCCCGTGTCGAGGTAGCGCCAGACGGAACCGCGCGCGAGCAGGGTCTCGCCTCTCTGCAAGCCCACGAGCTCGGCCGCGAGGCTGAGGTCGTTCGAGCTGGGCGAGGCCTGGTGCAACTCGATCGCGAGCACGTT
Organism: Planctomycetota bacterium; assembly: GCA_031413955.1. GTDB lineage: Bacteria > Planctomycetota > UBA1135 > UBA1135 > JABFRZ01. The sequence continues at coordinate 6,621 of JANOGB010000155.1, forward strand.
GCCCCCGACGGCGAGCAGGTGCGGGTGGAGGTCCAGCAGGCTGCCGCCGAACAGGAAGGGCGTGAAGGTCACCTCCTCGTTCCCCGAAGCCGAGCCCCCCGAGAGCGTGTCCGGCGTGATCGTTCCGCTCGGCATCCGTTTGCGCACGACCTCGACGCCGTTCAGGTACACGACCGCACCATCGTCGAAGAGCATGCGCAGCTGCAGACGCTCGAAATCGCGGGGGTTCGGGAGCATGAAGCGATACCGGAACCAGGTCGTGATGTGGCGGTCGCCCGGAATCCCGCCAAAGCTCACGACCGTGGCCTCGTCGCCCTCGCCGTAACCGAGCTGCGCGCGGCCCCGCGGCCACCCGGAATCGTCGAAGTCCGGGCGCGTCCAGCGCGGGCCCGGGTACACCCCGGTGTCCAGGTAGCGCCACGGCGCGTCCTCGGCGACGAGCTCCACGCTCCCCGGATCGACTCCGCCGCGCGGCAGCACGAAGTCGTCCTGCACGCTGCCGTCGCTGGTCAAGAAGCGCAGGTGCGCGAATTGTGGATCGGCCTCGACCAGGAGCGCCCCGTGCGCGGCGTTGAAGCGCAGCTCGCTGCCGCCGAGCGCATCGTCGAAGGCGTAGGTGTCGCGCCCGCCCAGGCCGTTCACGATGTAGGGCAGGCCCGAGATGCTCAGGCGCTCGTACAGGTGATCGTGTCCGGCGAGCACGAGCGAGGCACCCCATTCTTTGAAGGGCCACTGCAGATCGCCCTGCGAGCCATGGTTGGCGCTCGAGGAGTAGGGCGCGTGGTGCAGGTAGACGATGCGAAAGGGCGCGTTCGAGCGGCGCAGTCGGCTCTCGAGCCAGGCCGCCTGGGCCGAGTCGCGCGTGACTCCGTCGGGCTCTTCCGTGTCGCTGTCCAGCGCGAAGAAGTGCACCGGCCCGCGCCGGAAGTCGTAGTAGCGCTCGTTGCCCGGCAGCGCGAAGTAGTCGAGGTAGGGCTGCGCGTCAGGCGTGCCCCAGTCGTGGTTGCCGAGGCTCGGGAAGAAGCGATTCGTGTCCGCGCCCGGCCCGTAGCTGCCCACGTAGGGGTGGATGTAGTCGTGGTAGTGCTGGCCGATGTTCTGGTCGATCGTCCCGGCGGCGCCGCTCGGATAGTTGTTGTCGCCCAGGGTCACGAGCAGCCACGGATCGAGCGCGCGCACCAGGTCCGCGACCGCGAAGGACTCCGGCTCGGTGGTGCCGTAGTCCCCGAGGACGACGAAGCGCAAGGGCCGGAAGGCGAGGTGTGCGCCGTCGTCCAGATCGGGACTCTGCGCGCCGGCCGGGAGCCGCGCGACCGGTAGGGCGGCGACGAGCAACACGGCGAGAGTGCCAAGCGTGGCGTGCATGGTGGGTCCTGGGCTGGCCTCGCGCCGGGGGGACGGCCGATGCGTGATTCTATGCCGAGTCGCCAATTCAGGGCCATCCGAGGCTATCCGGCTTCCACGAACCCGCTCGGCCTCATTGCCGAGTTCAGCGGCCGTCCAGGCTCCTCCCCAGCTCCACCAGGGACTCGCCCGCTTCGAAGTGAGCCCTCACCCGCTCCCAGCCCTTCTCCAGACTCTGGGCGAGCTCGAAGTTCCGGATAATGCCGAGGGTGATCCACAGGATCCTCGGCGGTGAAGTCCGAGTCCTTGGTGATCACGATGTCTGCTGCCGCCCGGGCGGCTAGGAAGATCGTTTCGTACTAACTTCATTCGGGCGGCGTCGGTCGACTCGAGCTTCAAGCGGCGCGCGATCGTGATGACCCCGGACGACGTTGAGCAGGACTTCGGCCACGAAGGCGGAGATCGTTGCCGGGCGGGCAACGGTGGCCCCGCTCCCAGGACACAAGCCAGGGGCCCTACCGGGCCTGTCCACCCGCGCGCACGACCACGACCTCGCCGGGCACGAGCGTGAGCGGAACGCGTCTCAGCTCGGCGTGGTCGCGATAGAAAACCAGCGTCCGGGCGTCCTCGCTCACGGCCAGGGTGTTCGAGCCGAGATCGGTGAGATGGACGGATGAGGAGGAGCGCCAGCCGTTGCCCTGGAAGAGATGCAACTGGAGTCGCTTGCCCACGAAGTCGAGGGCGGGGATAGAATCGGGGGTCTGGCTCTCGGTCGCTCTGGGCACGCTTCCGAACTCGACGCGCAGGTGGCAGCGCCGCGCGACCTCGAAGCGTTCCTCGCCGCCCGCGTGCACGCGCTCGAGCCCGAACGCCTCCGGGATCACGCTCTCGCCCTCGACCTGTAGCGAGACGTGCCGGCGCGGGACCTGCTCGAGCTCGAACCGTCCGGCCGAGTCCGTCGTGGCGCCCATGCCATGGTCCCAGGACATCCCGCCGCCATACTCAGCCGTGACCAGTCGGGTCTCGACGCGCACGCCCGCGAGCGGGGTCCCATCGCGCGCGACGACCACGCCCGCGAGCCGCTCGAGCACAGCGTCGGCCGGAACGCGCAGGACGAGATCCAGCGTGCCGGCCGCGACCGGATCGGAGCGCAGCATCAGCAGAGACTCCAGGTCGTAGGCCTGCACGACGTAGTCGCGCGCCAGGAGACCCTCGAGCTCGAAGGCGCCCTGCTTGTCGCTCTTGGTCGCGACCTTCTTGCCGCGCGCGAGGTCCTCGGCGAGATCGAAGGGCACCTGGCCGGGAGTGAGTACCGTGCCGTCGCGCAGGTTGACTTGCCAGCCGCGGCACGGCTTGCCCTCCGCATCCAGGATCTTGCCCTGAATGGCAAGCGTCGGCCCACCCAGGACCAGGCGCACGAACGGCGGCGGGAGGTCCTGCTGCATGAGCGCGCCGGAGCTCGGGAGCAGCGCGGGCTGGAAGCCGGGGAGCGCCGCGACCAGCGGAGCTTCCTCGCTCGCCCACTCCTGCTGGAGGCCGAAACGGCCGTCCGCGTCCGTCTTGGTCGCCAGCTCATCGAGGCGCACCTTGGCGCCCTGCGCCGGGCGTCCGTCGGCGTGCACGACGACGCCCTGCAGCCACGGGTCTTTCTCGCCCTGCGGCTCGAGTTCCAGCCAGAGGTCGTCTTGTGACTCGCTCGGCGCCGCGCGCTCGAGCGAGCGAAAGCCGGTGCGCTGAACGAAGAGCCTGGCCCCTGCGCTTGAGGGCACGCGCAGGAAGGCGAAGCGGCCCTTCTCCCCCGTCACGGCCTCGAACGCGGTCTCGACGGTTCCATCCAGGACGGCCGGAAAGCCAACCAGGGCCGCCAGCGGCACTTCGAAGCGGAGGCGCGCGCCGGCAAGCGGGCTCCCGCTCGCTTCCGCGACCGTACCGGCGAGCTGGATCGCGGGTGCGACCACGAGCAACTGCTCGCCCGCACTGTTCTCGCGCGTGACGCGCGCGGCGCGCAGCGTGGCAAAACCAGAATCGCGCCCGCTCTCGAGGACGTCGCCGTTCTCGCCGAGCACGAGCTCGGCCTCGAAGCTTCCCCCGGCACCGCTGATGGCGATCTCCTTGCCGGTCCCCGAGCCCGGCGTCCCGCCGAAGAATCCGCCAACCTTCACGACGCGCACACCCGGCTGACCCACTCCGCCTCGATCCAGCACACGGCCGCACACGCGAACGGAAGCCGTCGCCTCCACCTCGGCCCGATCCGCGTCGGTCCCGGCTGCGGGGTGGACAGTAGAGGGAAGTTCGGTCCGAAGACTCCGCGTCGGGGCGACCTCGAGCACGGTTTCCGCCGCGACGACAGGAGAAGCAACCGGTGGCCGGGCGGCGCGGGTGGAACGGGGTTCCTCACCACGGCCGAGGAGGAGCCAGATCAGCCCGGCAGCGGCGCAGGCGCCGACCACCAACAGGACACGCTTCATGCCTTCACCTCGACGGCTTTTCCTCGGAGCCTCCACACGCGAAGAGGATACCGGCGGCCTGGCTTCCTCGTTTCGTCCCGTCCCGACGCGGCGGCCGATCTTGACCGGGGTGGGCCGGTTTCGTGACCTGTGGACCGGAGAACCACGCATGACCCCGATCCAGGCAGACCGTCGCGCACCTCGGCCCCACGAACCGGTCAGGACCAGCGTCCGGAAGGACGAAAGAGACTCCTCCATGATCGATTTCGAAGGGCTACCCCTGCCGCCCGAGGCGCCGGCCAGCGGGAGTTGCGTGCGCATCGAGCGGCCCGAGGCCGGGCTCGCGCTCGTCGTCCTGGATCCGCCGCACCGCAAGATGGCCGTGTTCGACATCCCGCTGCTGCGGGACCTCGAGCGCGCGCTCGCGGAGCTGGCCAAGGACTCTGGGCTGCGCGGACTCGTGCTCACCGGCAAGGAGCCGCTCTCGTTCGCGGCCGGTGCGGACGTGGAGACGATCGCGCGGATCACCGACCCGGCCCTGGCGAGCAAGTTCGCACGTTCGGGCCAGGAGCTCTTCCAGCGCATCCACGCGCTGTCGCGCGGCGGCGGCGGGCGCGTGTTGGTGGTGGCGGCCGTGGGCGGGCCGGTGCCGGGCGGAGCCTGCGAGATCGCGCTCGCCTGCGACCGCATCCTGCTCGCGGATCATCCGAAGAGCCGCATCGGGCTGCCGGAGGTGCTGCTCGGGATCATCCCGGCCTGGGGCGGATCGCAGCGGCTGCCCCGGCGCATCGGCGTCACGGCGGCCCTCGGAGCGATCCTCACCGGCAAGCTCCACGTGCCGCGTCAAGCGCTGAAGATGGGGCTCGTCGATCGCCTGGTACCGCCGGAGTACCTGGTGCGCATCGCGCGCGAGGTCGCCATGGGCCGGCTCTCCTGCCCGTATCGCGGGCGCGCCGGGATGCGGAAGCTGCTGATCGATCGCAACCCGTTCGCGACGGCCGTCATCGCCAACGAGGCGCGCAAGAAAGTCCTGCGCGAGACGCGCGGGAACTACCCGGCGCCGCTCGCCGTCATCCCGCTGGTCGCGAGCGCGCCGCGCACGAGCCTCGAGCAGGGGCTCCTGGCCGAGGCCGAGGCCGTGCGTCCGCTGGCGCTGGGCGAGGTGGCGCGCAGCCTGCTCGGGCTTTTTCAGCTCTCCGAGGAGGCCAAGAAGAGCGGCAGCCTGCCGGATGGAAAAAAGGCCGCGGCGATCGAGCGCGCGGCCGTGGTCGGAGCTGGAATCATGGGTGGCGGGATCGCGAGCCTGATGGCCGAGAAGGGGCTCGCAGTGCGCCTGCGGGACCTCGACCGAAAACAACTCGACGCGGCCGTGCTCGCGCACCAGGCCGAGATCGAGAAGAAGCTGAAGCGCAAGCAGCTCGCGCGCCACGAGGCCGAGGGCGCGCTGGATCGCCTGATGGTCACCACCGAGGCGCGCGGCTTCGCGCACTGCCAGATCGTGATCGAGGCCGTGGCCGAGAAGCTCGAGGTCAAGCGCGCCGTCTTGCGCGAGCTGGCCGCGCAGATGGGCCCCGAGGCCATCCTGGCGACGAACACGAGCTCGCTCTCGGTCGACGCGATCGCCGAAGGCCTGGCGAATCCCGCGCGCGTGGTCGGGATGCACTTCTTCAACCCGCCGCGCAAGATGCCGCTGGTCGAGATCGTGCGCGGGGCGCGCACCTCGGAAGAGGTCGTGCGCCGGACGGCGCGCCTGGCGCTCGACCTCGGCAAGACGCCCGTGATCACCAAGGACGTGGCGGGTTTTCTGGTGAACCGCGTGCTGGGGCCGTACCTCGACGAGGCCCTGCGCCTGGTCGCAGCGGGCGTCGATCCGAACGCGATCGACCACGCGCTGGTCGCCTTCGGCATGCCCATGGGGCCGTGCGAGCTGGTCGACGAGGTCGGGCTCGACATCGCGAGCCACGCCGGCGCGTCGCTCGAAAAAGCCTACGGCGAGCGCATGCGCGCGACGCAGATCCTGAAGCCGCTGCTCGAAGCCAAGGAGCTCGGCAAGAAGACGGGCAAGGGCATCTTCGTCTGGCGCAGGGGAAAGGGCGGCAAGCTGGAGAAGGAAGGCGTCAACGCGCGCCTCGCGCGCGCTTCGACGCGGGCCATGAGCGCCGACGACATCACCGACCGCTGCGTCCTGGCGATGGCCAACGAGGCCGCGCGCTGCCTGGCCGAGGAAGTCGTCGACGGCCCGCGCGCGCTCGACCTCGCCACGGTCTTCGGCACCGGCTTCGCGCCCTTCCGCGGCGGCGTCCTGCGCTACACAGATTCTCGCGGGCCCGGCAAGGTCGTCGAGCGGCTCGAGAAGCTGCGCGCCGAGATCCAGAGCGAGGGCGAGCGTCTCGGCCGCTACGAAGCCGCGCCACTCCTCGTCGAGCTCGCACGCGCGGGCAAGAAAATCCATGGCTAGCAGGAGTACGGAGTCGGAGCAACTTTTCAACGATCCGGCGGGGACCCCAGAAAACGCCGAGCCGCAGCGAGGATCGTTGAAAAGTTGCTCCGACTCCG
>JANOGB010000156.1:0-2024 GCA_031413955.1 Planctomycetota bacterium
GCCGGCACTGTCGATGCGCCTGTGGGCCGAGGAACGGAAGAGCCGCACGATCGAGCTCCTGTTCACGCTGCCGATCCGCCCGCTGCAGGCCGTGCTCGGCAAGTACGTGGCGGCGCTCGCGCTGTACGGGCTGTTCCTCGCGTGCACGCTGCCGATCCCGCTCATGCTCGAGGTGCTCGGCACGCCCGACCGCGGCGCCGTCTTTTCCGGGTATCTCGGGCTGGGGCTCCTCGGCGCGTTGTTCCTCGCTTTCGGCAGCCTGCTGTCGGCCCTGGCGCGCGACCAGATCGTGGCCTTCGTGACGAGCACGCTGCTCGGCTTCGCGCTGGTGCTCTCGGGCGAGGAGCGCGTGGCCGCCGTGCTCGACGGGCTGTTCCCCGCGCTCGCGCTGGGCTCGTTCCTGCGCGAGCACTTCTCGGTCCTGCCGCCCTACGGCGAGTTCGTGCGCGGCATCCTGCGGCTCTCGGCCACGAGCTACTTCGTGCTGCTTTCGGGCCTGTCCCTGTGGGCCACCGCGCTCGTGCTCGAGCGCGATCGGAGCTGAGTGATGCGCATCTGCTCACCTGGGAGCGCCGGGCTCCAGCCCGGCTCTTCTCCGGAGGTTTTTCTCACGGAGTCCGAGGGAAGAAGAACACGGAACGGAGCCGGGCTGGAGCCCGGCGCTCCCAGGTGATGAAACCCTCGGAACGCAGCGCCTTGGCGCTCTTCGTGCTGCTCGCCCTGGCGGCGGGCGCGCTGGGGCCGCGCGTCGCGCGCCGGCTCGAGCAAGGCGGCGCGCTGCGCCTCGAGCTCGGGCGCGTGAAACCCACCGCGCTCTCGCCGCGCACGCTGGCGTGCTGCGCCGCGCTGCGCGAGCGCGTGCTGGTCACGTACTACGTCTCCGAGCCCGCGCGCATGCCGGCCGAGATGCGCCGCATGCGGCTCGAGGTCACCGACCTGCTCGCGGCCCTGCGCGCGCGTTTCCCGGAACGCTTCGACTTCCTGGTGGTCGACCCCGAAGCGGCCGAGGGCCTCGAGGGTTTCGCCGCGCGGCGCCGGATCGCGCCCTTTCGCGTGCGCAGCGTCACGCGCGACGCCTGGGACGAGCGCACGGTGTGGTCGACGCTGGCGCTCTCCTACGGCGCCCGGCCCGAGACCCTGCTGAACGGCCTCGGGCCCGAGCATCTGCCCCACCTCCAGGATCTGCTCGTCGGCTGGCTAACCGAGCTCGGCGCGCCGCGCAAGCCGCGCATCGCGCTGGCGGCACCCGAGGGCTTCGAAGAACTCGCCGGCGCACTGCAAGAGCGCGGTGAGCTCACGCGCGTCGATCTCGATGCGGGCGCCCCCGTGCCCGCGGCGGACGTGCTCTTCTGGCTGCGCCCGCAGCGCGTGGAAGGCGAGCAGTTGCGCGCGCTCGAGCACCTGCTCGCCACGGGCGCGAGCGTGGTGGTCGCAGGCAGCCTGCGCGAGCCGCGCGAGGAGGTGCGCGCGGAAGAACCCTTCGCGGCCTTCCCGCCGGTCGCGAGCGCATTCGACGAGCTGACGGCGCATTTCGGCCTCACCGCCGAGCGCGGACTCGTCCTCGACAGCACGAGTGAGGAGCTCGAGTTCGGCAGCACGAAGCAGAAGGCGCCGCACTGGATCCGCTGCATCGCGCCCAACCAGGATTTTCACCGCTTCGCGACCCAGCCGAACGGCACGCTCCTCTTCCGCGCGCCGAGCGCGCTCACGCCGGTGCCCGCGCGCCTGGCCGAGCTCGGCTGGACGGCCGAAGTGCTGGCCACGAGCTCGGACGGCACATGGATCGAGCCCGAGCCGCCCGTGCAGCCCGTCCCGCTCGCGAGCCTCGTGCGCCGTGAAGATGCGGCCGCCGCCAAGCAGGCGCTGGTCGTGGCCCTGCGGCACGACCACCCCTGGCGCGGCGAGCTCGTCTTCGTGGCGGCCGAGACGCCCTTCGCGGATGGCTTCTACTCGCGCGAGCACGTGGCCCATCCGCGGCTGCTGGACGTGCTGCTCGACGACACGACCTCGAGCGCGCGCCTGGT
>JANOGB010000157.1:0-4404 GCA_031413955.1 Planctomycetota bacterium
ACATCGACCCGGTTGGCGACGATCGCGTCGGCGATGAGCTGCTTCACCTTCGCGCCGCAATCGGCGATGTTCATCGTGTCGTCGCGGTAGCGCGCGCGCGCCGCCTGCCGGACCGCTCCGAGCCAGCCGAGGTCTTTTCGGTACGGCAGCCCCTTCGGGTCGGGCAGCAACATGTCCAGGCTCTCGGCGAAGCGCCGAAAGGCCTGATCGAACTCCGCGCGCACGTCCTCGGGCTCCAGCACCTTCACGAACGCCTCCAGGTCGTCCCGGTTTTTCACCCGCGCGAAAAACCGCATCGCCGCCGCATGCCGCGCCTGGAGCCGCGGCAGCTCGTCGGCCTTGGGCGTCATCGCACCCTTCACGTCTTTCGGCGCGAACACTTCGAGCGCCTCCTGCAACGACTCCGAGACGCCCCAGTAGTCGATGATCAGCCCGTACTTCTTCTGGTCGTTGGTGCGGTTCACGCGCGCGATCGCCTGGAGCAGGGTGTGCTCGCGCAGGCCGCTGTCGAGGTACATGACCTGTAGCACGGGCGCATCGAAGCCGGTCAGGAGCATGTCGCAGACCACGAGGATCTGGAGCGGGTCCGTCTTGTCCAGGAACCGTCCCAGCAGCGTCTTCCGCGCGGAGGAATCGATCCCGTGCCTCCGCATCCGCTCGTCGTCGTCGTTGCTCGTCGAGATCACGAGCGCGGACTGCGGCGCGTTCAGCCGGTCGAGCGCCTCCTTGTAGGTGACGGCCGCATCGCGCGTGCACGCGACCACCATCGCCTTGAACCCGTTCGGCTGGATGAACCTCGTGTAGTGGTCGATCAGGTCGAGCGCGATCGTCTCGATGCGCTTCGGCGCACCGGCCAGCGCCTCCTCGGTCGCGAACCGGGCCTGGATCGCTGCACGCTCCTCCTTCGTGCGATCGGCGAACACGCGCTCAAAGAGCTGGTCGAGCGTCGCGCCAATGACCTGCAACTGCGGCAGCCGGCTCTCGTAGAAGATCGGCACTGTCGCCTCGTCGGCAACCGCCTGCTCGATCGTGTACGTGTCGATGTAGGGGCCGAAGGTCTGGAGCGTGCTCCGGTCCTTCTTGTCGATTGGCGTGCCCGTAAACGCGAAGAAGGCCGCGTTCGGCAGCGCCTGGCGCATGTTGGCCGCGAGGCCCCCGTACTGGGTTCTGTGAGCCTCGTCGACGAAGACGAACAGGTTGCTGTCGCGGTTGAGCACCGGCGGCGTGCCGTCGCCGTCGTCGGCCAGCTCCTGGAACTTCTGCACCGTGGTCATGATCGTGCGCCCAGCGCCAGCCTCGAGCATGCGGCGTAGGTCGCGCACGGTCTTCGCGTGGTCGGGGTTCGGGTAGCCGCAGGCGCGAAAGACCTTCGTGACCTGCTCGTCGAGGTCGCGGCGGTCGCTGACCATCACGATCGTCGGATTCTTATGGACCGGATCGCGCTTCAGCTTTAGCGCGAGCCAGAGCATGGTCAGGCTCTTCCCCGATCCCTGCGTGTGCCAGACGACCCCGCCTCGTTCCTCGGGCTTCTTCGCCGTGCCCGCGCGGCGCGCAGCCTTGGTGACGGCGTCGTACTGCTGGTAGCGGCATACCTTGCGGACCGTGCGCCCGGTCGAGGCGTCGCGCTCGAAGACCACGAACGAGCGCATGAGGTCGAGCAGGGCCGCCGGCGACAGCGTGCCGGACAGGAGGATGTCCTGCGGCGTCGGCTCGGGGCCGATGCGCCGCTGGAACTCGGCGACGGCCCTCGGATCGCGCACCTTCCATTCCGCGAAGTACCGGAACGGCGTGCCGACGGTGCCGAGGCGCGCGGACTGCCCGCAGGTCGCGACCAAGAGCTGCGCCGTGTGGAAGAGGTGCGGCGCACCGAGGCCGCGAAAACGCTCGCTGAGCTCCTGGTAACGGTCGAGCTGGTCGGTCGCCTCGTGTAGCCACTTGTCGCCGAGGGTCGGGTTCTTGCACTCGACGACGGCCAGCGGGATGCCGTTCACGTAGAGGACGATGTCCGGGATGATGTGCTGCTTCGCGCCCTTGATCTTGAGCTGGCGCGTGACGACGAGGTCGTTCTTGGCCGAGGGGTTGAAGTCCAGGAGGCGGACCGTGTGGCTCTTCTTGCCGTCGCCGAGGTCTTGTTCCAGCGTGATGCCGAAGACGAGCGCGGTGTGCGCCTTCTCGTTCGCTTCGGCCAGGGACGCGGCCGGCACGTCGGCGACCGCGCGGACGGCGCGGTGCAGGTTCTCGTCGGAGAGCCAGGGGTTCAGCTTGCGCAGCGCCGCGCGCAGGCGATCCTCGAGGATGACGTCGCGGAACGAGTCGCGGCTGAGAGCGTCGGCCTCGACGACGGTGTAGCCGAGCGACTCCAGGAGCTCGACGGCGGGGTCCTCGGATTGGCCGATCTCGTTCCAGGCGGCTGCGGTCATGCGACGGCCTCTGCTGCCGTCACACGAAGGCGGCCGGAGAGTAGCTCTGATGCCAGCGCTGCCTTGGTGTCGCACAGTCGCGAGACGGTCTCCTCGCCTGCGTGGCGGTAGTCATCGATGGACTTCAGAGCCCTTGCCACCTCGCGCTGGTAGCTCACAGGAGGAAGTGGGATCCTCAGGCCCTTGAAGAAGGGCAAACCGATCGTCTTGATCGTGTTGCCGGCGGCGATCTTCTCGAAAACCGGCTTCATCCATTGTAGCCAGTAGTAGAGGAAGTGCGCGTCCAGGCTCGGCCCACACCGCCAGCAGAGGAAGTGCTGGCTCACGGCCATGTCTGAGGTGGTGATCGCAGACTTGCCAACGCCGGCATCGCGGGAGAGAACGACGACGCCGGCCTTGTGAAGCACCGCTGAGGAGTTCTCGATTCCCAGTTGAGAGATCGTCGCATCAGTGTCGCCGACATAGACACGATCAAGCCTGTAGCTGTCCCTCAGAGAGAGCCAATTGATGCCGCCGTTCCAGTAGTCCGGACGCTTCCTGTCGGGTGTGTGCCCACTGGCTCGTTGCGCTACGGAATCGAGCAGGACCTCATCCCACCCCTGATCGCCCTCGGTCCCCATCCGCCGATCCCACTCCCCGCGGCTGAGCTTTTCGGCCATCATTGCTTCGCGAACGTCCAAGGCTCGAGCGATGACGGCCTCGGTCTTCTCGATCGTTTCGTCGACCGAAGACAGAATCGCGGCGATCTTGCGCTGCTCCTCGATCGGTGGGACCGCAACGACAATCGAGCCAAAGTCGCTGCGCGCGATGCGATTCCTGCGAACGTTGGTCCCCCTTGCATTGCCGCGGAACTTGGGTCGCAAAGCAGCACTGCGAAGGAGGTAGTCGATGAACTCTGAGCTGGCGGCATCCGTGAGCTGAAAGACGCGATAGTCTGGGCTGACAAGACCCTCCGCAACAACGTCCTGTATACCCAGCGAGCCATCCCATAGCAGCATCGGGTCGATGACGAGATCACCCCGGCGGGCCACTCGATAGCGAGAAGTGTTCGCGGAGTGCAGGCGCTTCCCGAAGCGCTCGGACGCAAGCATCACTCCACGCGTCTTCGTCACCGATAGTACCGGAAGATCGTCGCGACTCCCCGCTCGGGCGGCGCACTCAGTCAGCAGTTGATCGAATCGCAGCGGGGTCCAAGGAGCCTGCCGACTATCGCTCATAGCCAAGCTCCATCAGGAACCCCTCCATCCTCGCCTTCGCCGTGTCCCGCGCCTTCTCCGCCTCACGCAGCGCCCTCACCGCCGCGCCGACATCGACCTTCTCCTGCGCCTCGGCAGTCTCCACGTAGCGCGTGATGTTCAGATTGCCGTCGTTCTTCTCTATCTCCGCGACCAGCACGACGCGCGCGTAGCGCTCGACGTCGGCGAACTCCTGCACGGTCTTCGCGATCTTCTGCACGTCCTCGTCGCGCAGGTAGTTCTGCGCCGAGCCCTCGCGGAACTCCCGCCCGGCCTCGACGAAGAGCACCTTCCCCTTGCGCGCTGCCAGCTTGTTGCGGTTCAGCATGAGCACGGCGGCGGGGATGCCGGTGCCGTAGAACAGGTTCGTTGGCAACCCGATCACGGCCTCGATCAGGTCGTCCTTCAGGAACCCGCTGCGGATTTCGCCCTCCGCTCCGCCCCGGAACAGCACGCCGTGCGGCATCACGACGCCGAGCCTCCCGTGCTTGTTCAGCACCGCGACCATGTGCTGCACGAACGCGAGGTCGCCCTTCGTCTTCGGCGGCACCCCGTAGCGGAACCGGCCCCAGGGATCATTCTCGGCGACCTCGCGGCCCCACTCGTCGAGCGAGAACGGCGGGTTCGCGATCACGCGGTCGAAGACCATCAGCGCGCCGTCCTGCACGAGCTTCGGGTCGCGGATCGTGTCGCCCTTCTCGATCCGCGCGTCCTTGATGCCGTGGAGGAGCATGTTCATCTTGCAGATC
>JANOGB010000158.1:0-7149 GCA_031413955.1 Planctomycetota bacterium
AGTAGGTGGCGACGCGCTCGACCCCCGGGCTGTCGAAGAACCGCCGCAGGTCGTCGAGGAACGGGTGTCGCTTGTCAACGCAGCTGTAGCTCACGAACAGCAGGAATCTGTCGGGCATGGTCACCCGAGGCAGCTTACTAACGCTTGCGGACGGGCTCTACCTACCGCGTGCCAACCGGCCGAGGTTCCTTCACTTGGCGACCTCCAGCCGAGCGACGCGCCCTTGGCGTCGCGAACTACTCGCCCGGGAGGTCGTCACGCTCCGGCGGGGATGATCGCCTCGGCTAGACCCTTGAGTAGCTTCCTGCCGTCCATCAAAGCGGCATGGACAAGCTCGATCGGGAGGTCCAACCTCTCCTGGACTCCGATCATCTCGCTCGTTCCACCCGGCACGACGCAGTTCAGCTCTTGGGACAGGTCGTCGCCGATCAGCGCTGCAAGGATCAGCGTCGCCGCGTGCATCGGGTGGCACTCGTTCAGCTCGGCGGGCAGCGTGTAGTCCGACTCGGCCGGAGCGCGCCCGTGAGCGTACGTGTTCCGGAGGTGGACGAGCTGGGCAGCGGCGAACATCGGGCGCGTCGCCGCCGTCCCCGGCTCGGGCTTCGGTGGGCGCTTCAGGCCCTCCTCCGAGAACACCATCTCCCCGAGGGAGGTCGATGCAGCGTCCAGGCGCGCTACGCCCTTGATGACGTCAGCGTGGCTGTGCCATGCGTCTGAGCCACGGCAGTGCAGCGCCTCAAGGGCCGAACCCAGCAGCACGTAGGTCCGCGCCCATGTCGCAACGTTTTGCACCTTCTGGCTGCGGCGCTCCATCGACGCGCAGGCGAGGTCCGCCGCCATCCCGGCCGCGGTGGCCACCGCGTTGGCCGCTCCGGCTGCCGGCTCCCGAGCGAGCAGCGTGCACGCGAGTTCGATGCGCCGGTCCCACGAGCCTTCCCGCAGAGTCGCGGGCCAGTCTACGGGCCACCGCAGCGGAACGTGCTCGGCGTCACCAATCCCGAGGTTGTGGCCAGAGTCGTAGATCAGCCCCTGGGGAGTGCTGGTGACCGACAAGAGGTGGAAGTTCTCGGGGAACGTTACCCCGCGGTAACGCTCTAACCATTGGGGTCGGTACTCACCCACCCACCTCGGATGTCGAGGCCCCACACAACACGAGCCGAAAGCCGCCTTGAAGCCCTGACCGGAACATGGCTGGCACCGTCGACTGCCTCTCACCCACAACGGATGTCGAGCCCCAGCGACAAGATGAGCACTCGACTTACTTCCACCCACGGTGGATGTCCAGCCAAAGTGCGACGCTGAGTTGGCTACAGGTAGGGCGTCGCGTAGCCTACGAACTCATCATGTTCGGTCCTTCCCACGCTCCAGTGGTGGTTCGCCCCGAGCGGCGGCTCTCTTTGCTTGCAGACCGTCAAGTACAGGCGGCGCTTGGCACGCGAGATACCGACAAAGAAGGCGGAGCGTTCATCTTCCGCCTTGCCCCAGAAGGTCTCCTTCTCGACACCCAGCACGACCACTGTGTCGAATTCCAGGCCCTTGCTCTTGTGGATCGACATGATCCGCACGGCACGGTCGCCGGAGAACGAGGCAAGGGCCGCTGTCGCATCGCCGCCACGCTCTAGCAGGGCGTGCGCACGGCCTGTCGTCGCCTCGACCTTCTGCTTCAAGTAGTCTCCATGCCCGTATGGGGGTGAAAGCGCGACCACGGCATCGCGCCCGACGATGTCGAGCAGCGCGTTGACAATGGCTTGGAGGCCTTCAAGGTCCGCGAGGTCGATCTCGCCTACAGCGATCCCTTGCCTGATACCCGCGACGAAACGATCCCATCGGGACCGCGCCTGATACTCGCGTTCCGGATCGAGTCCGCGCCCGAACACAGCAAGATCGAGCAATCGGCGATACGGGGCTGGCTGTCGTTGCCCTGCGGCAACCAGAAGGAAGTCCACGATGAGGTTCGCAACCGGCTCCGATGCCAGGTTCTGGACTTCATCTTCGTCCCGAAATGGCACCTCTCGCGCTTCCAGCGCGGCGCGCAACTTCTGGCAGTAGAGCTTCTGCTGCTTGCTGACCAGCACCGCAATCTCCGATGGGACAACGTCTTCGTCGTCGATCCAGCTGCACACAGCATACGCAAGGGCGTTCGCCTCCTCACCATCGGTGTCGAAGCGCAGGACCCGGACCTCCCCCGCATCGCCCGGCAGGTCATCATCGTCGAGCGCAGCGGGAGGGTCCATCACACGCACCATGGCGTTCTGCATGCGGCGGAGTCTCGGTTCGGACCGGAAGTTCTGATAGAGGTTGAGTGGAACGGCGTCGAAGTCTTCTGCGTAGGTTTCAAAGATCCCCTCAAGCGCACCGGCCCATCCCATGATCCTTTGCTTCGTGTCTCCAACTGCCGTCAGCCTTGCGCTCGTGTCCTGAAAACAGGTCTTGATGAGTTTGTACTGCGCATCAGTGCAGTCCTGAAACTCATCGAGGAACACGTGGCTGTAGGTCTGCCTGATCGCGTTGCGCGCGATCGCGCTTGACCCCACGATCTCCGCCGCGAGCGGCACCATGTCCGCGAACGTGATCGCACGTCTGTGGATGCGGTGCTCGCCGATCGTATAGTCCGCATCCAGCGCATCCTGTCCGGTGAGGACCAGCCTGAATCCGTCAATGATGCGTTTCGCGAACGCGTGAAACGTGTGGCTGTCGAAGCGCCCCGCAAGCTCCGGCCCGCAACGATTCCTCACACGCGCTTTCAGGTTCTGGCTTGCATCGACCTTGAAGGAGATCGCCAGGATGCGTTTGGGGTACCGGCACATCCCTGTGCGTACCAGAAAGTCGGCGCGCTGCGCCAGCAACTCTGTCTTCCCCGCACCGGGGCCCGCCGTCAGAGCCAGGTTTCGGTCGATCTCCTTGGCCGCTACGAGCGCGTTCGGCTCAAGGGATAGACCGTCCGCGGGCGACCACAGTTCGACACGAATCATTCGGGTAGGTCCGCCAGCTTGGCCTCGATGTCGTCGAACATGCGGTCAAGCACATCGGGCATGGCCTCGACCAGAGCGCCATCATCCATGCCCGCCACTGCCCGAATGTGCCATGTCGGCTTGCTGTCCAGCTTGAACCTCCGGTGGTAGGCATCGAGGTAGGTTTGATCCTCGTCGGTGTACTGGCCCTCCAGCGCATCGTGGTTCTTGCCGAGCACGGCCTTGACCGTGTCTTCGTCTGGTGCGGCCAGCTCGCCCTCGTCAACGCGGTACGCCTCCGGGTAGTGCGTCATCATCATGAAGTCGAGGTCGAGCGGTGCTGAGAAATAGACGCCGAGCGCCTCCAGCCGGGCGATCCACCCTTGGTCGTCAACGATGATTCCCTTTTCCGAGTTCCATGCGGGGATGCCATCGATCTCGTCTTCCGTCAAATCGTTGTCCTCGATGTCGGCGTACTTCAGCAACTGCCTGGCGGCGTACCTGATGCGGCCCCATCCGCCTTGATGGCGCGCGACATCGAGATCCAGTAGCGTGACATGGGGGATGCCGAGCCCGTTCAAGAGCCGCCAGAGGTGATTGACGTGCCGCCCTCCGAGCGGTGCGACAGAAATGGATGCGTCATCAGCGAGGATGCCACGGGCTTCGAGCAGCCGCGGCAGCACGACCTGTTCGCTGTCCCCTTCGCCCAGGACCACGAGACGAGAGAAGTACAGCTCTGGGAAGGCCTGGACGCCTTCCCGGACAAACTTCTGTGCCGACTCATCCTCCGGGAGTTCGATGCTCTTGACTACTGTGGTCCGCTCCGCGCTCAGGCGGAGGTATCGGACGGACTCCGGCGGGACCCGCCGCAGCAACGATGGTGAGTGCGTTGCCACCACGGCCTGACCGTCTTGTCCTTCGGCGAACGCCGTCAGCTTCCTGACGACGCGACCGAGATAGTGGGGCGAGAGGCTGTTCTCAGGCTCCTCGATGGCGATGAGCGTGAAGACGGCGGGTCGCAGTTTGTCGATGTCAAACGCTGCTGCCAGCTCCCCGCTCAGAACCTTGCTGCCGATGCTGTGCATAGCGAGCACGAGCGATACGTAGAGGAGGGATTGCTGGCCATCACTGAGCCGGGCGAAGTCCACGATGTTCTCTCCGTGGCCAGGCGCGAACCCTATGCTCAGGTGGCGAAGGAGGTTCTCGATCTCGTTCCGGCCGAAGGAGACCGAAGGATTGGCGTAGTAGGCCCCCTTGTGCAGACCACTCCATTGCTCGTTCAGCGCAGCGGCAATCCCGCCGATGGCCGCGTTGTCCGTGAGTTCGCCGCCGATCTGCTCCGTCAGAGTGCCGATCTCCTCGCGCTCGGCACTCCAGTCCGCCGAGCGCAGCGCCCGCCCCAGCAGTGCATTGGCAGAGTAGGAGATGTGGTTCGCAGGATCACGCCGCGCGGGAAGGTAGTGCACCTGGATCGCGCTCCTGTCCTGCTTCGACACACGGCTCTCCTGGACAGGGCCTCCATCCGCGTCTTCGCTGATGACGTAGGTGAGGATATCTTCAATGTCGTCGTGGTCATCGATCGTTGCCTTGAGCCGGAAGCGGACCTGCGCGGGCCCGTCTTCCGCAACGAGTTGCATGTGTGCGAAGTTGCCCGGCACCGCCGGGAGGTCGGCCTCGTTTGCATCGTCCTGACTCAGTTCGGGAAACGCGAAGTCCGCTTCGATCCATAGCTCCCTCTCATTAGGAGCTTCCTCCCCCGCCTCATCCGCCGGGACGTGAAAGTCAGACCGCATTATCCTTCGTTGCGTCGGATCGAGGCTAAACATGCGGGCAAGCGCTTGGAGGATCGCCGTCTTGCCTGCCCCGTTTGGACCGAGCAGAAAGGTCATGTTGGCCAGCTCGATGACCGTAGGGTCCGGACCAAAGGACCGAAAATTGGATAGGCGCAGGCGGATCAGTTTCATAGCATTTCTCTCGTGTGCACTCAGCACAGGGCTTCCAGTCGGATCGCGAATCGTCAGGTAGGTGCAACCGTCCGCGTGGGTTTCCCGCGTACTGTGGTGACGGCCTTTGTTGCGGAGTACCGGCTGGCCAAGAGACGCCCTGTCAGCGGTGCGGGAAGGCAAATACCGAATTTGAGCCCTTCCGCGAGCCGAAGTAGCGGCCCAGGAAAGAACACTGGACGCTCCAGGGTGGCGCCAACCTGAGCAGTGAGGTCCGAGGCCGAAGGCTCGCCGGAAATCTTAACGTTCAGGTTCTCGGCCTGAGTCTGGATCGGAAGCGCAGCTTCCAGCGCCGCGGCGAGTTGCAAGTTGGCGTGCAGGCCGGCGAAGGTCCACCACTCGAAGGAGTTGCGGCCGGTGGCAAGCAAGCACGTGGAGTCCGCCTGCACGAACCAGAAGTCTCGGCGGGAGTCGTGCATGGACTCGGCTGCCCGGCGGGACCAGCGTGGCGAGTCGTCCTCTGCAGCGAGGACTCGCTGCATGGATTGGCACAGGTCGAAGGACAGCGCGGGCGACTCGCCCTTCCATCGAGACTTGCCGATTCCAGTCGCGGGGACGACCTGCACGAGGGCTCGGTCCCAGTCGATGTCCCGAACATCCCAGGCTCGGCCCCCGAGCAGGAGGACCCGGCGTTCGTCCTGATCCTTCTTGCCTGCGAAGGTGACCCGATCGACGAATCCCACCTGCTGACGGCCGTGCCTAACCTCGAACAGCTCTTCGCTGGCAAAGACGGAGAGCAGGTCCATGAAGTTCCTGTGGCCAAACTCCTCCTCCCCGCGGGCGCCGAACCAGTGAAGTCCGCCGTCCTCGGTGAACAGGCCGGTCGAAACCATGTGGTCGAGGATCGTTCGGCCATCGTCCATGTTGAGGGCTGCACGCTCGAGGAAGGGCTCGAGGGCTGCAGCCCAGTCGTCTCGCGTCACGCCGTCCCGCTGCAGGGCCTGGGCCATGATCTGCTGCGCGAGAATGTGCAAGGGCGCGGCCGGCGGTTCGATGGGCTCGACGTAGCCCTTCTCCCAGAGCTCGACGATGGCCGCGGCCTGAACCAGAGACTCGGGCCAGGTTGCCAGGAAGAGACAGTTCGGGTTCGTTCCCGGACGCCGTCCAGTACGTCCCATGCGCTGTAGGAAGCTCGAGACAGTCCGAGGGGCATCGATCTGGATCACGTGATCCAGGTCCCCGACATCGATTCCCAGCTCGAGTGTGCTGGTTGCAACGATCACGCAGTCGCGCGCCTCCGAGAACGCCTGCTCGGCGGCATGGCGACTCTCCTTGCTTAGGCTCGAGTGGGAGACGTAGGTACGCGTCCCTAGCGCGCTGAGATGGCCGGCGAGCTCCTCCGCGGCCGCGCGGCTGTCGCAGAACACCAACCGCTTGTAACCGCGATGGAGGTGGGAGATCACCTGGGCAGCGTTCTGCAGGGAGCCCACGTAGTCGAGCTGCACGTCCGCTACCCGAGCCACGCCGCGCTCCGGGCTGACCACCCGTCCGGTGGCCCCGGGCGTAGAGAGCCAGTGGAGGATGCGCTCAGGGTTCCCCACTGTTGCCGACAAACCAACTCGCTGGATCCGGCGCCCCGTGAGGTGCTGCAGCCGGGCCAGAACGGCGAGCAGGTGCCAGCCCCGGTCATCCCCCGCGAACGCGTGGACTTCGTCGATGATCACGACCCTAACGTCCGCGAAGAGAACCTCAGGCGAGGTTCGGCGCGAAACGAGCTGAGCCTCGATCGACTCCGGAGTCGTCAGGAGCACGTCCGGCGGCTCGGAACGGATGCGCTTCCTAGCCGACTGCCCGACGTCACCATGCCAGACCTCGCAGCTTCGCCCGACCAGGGCCCCGTACCCTTGGAGTCGTTGCTGCAGATTGTTGAGCAGCGCCTTGATCGGGCAGACGTACAGGACACTCAGCCCACGCCAGTCCTCCTCCAGCATTCGGGAGAGCACGGGGAAGAGCGCGGCCTCCGTCTTCCCCCCCGCCGTTGGAGCGATGAGCACTGCATCCTCGCCCGCCAGGATCGGTTCGATCGCCTGTTCCTGGAGTGCCCGCAGAGACGACTGATCTTCCCCGGAGAAAGTGGACACCCAGAGAAGGAGCAGTGATGCTCCTCGCAAGGAAGTGTCCATGGCAAGATCACGACGGAAGCACAGTGCGGAGTTCAAGCGTGAAGCGGTGCGGCTGAGCCAGGAGCCGGGTCG
>JANOGB010000159.1:0-3275 GCA_031413955.1 Planctomycetota bacterium
TCGGGAGGCCGCATTCTCCAGACCGTCGAGCTCGGCGGCGGCCGGTTCACCTGCGACGCGTGGGTGGCCGAGTTCATGCGGCAGCTCACGATCGCGTCGCCGAGCACGCCGGCGCACGGGCCGAACGTCGAGAGGCACGCCGAAATCGCCAAGCGCCTCGGCGCAGCGCAGGGGAAGGACATCGCGTGAGCTCGGGCCCCCGAGCTCGCGCTTCGATCGACGCGCCCGCGCGAGGGCGCGGGACCTGGCCGAGCCATCCGGGCAAACACAACGGAGCGGAGGAACCGGGCAACGAGCTGCCTGTCTCGACCCGGCGCGCCGCTCCGACCGAAAGGCCCCGGCAACGCCAGACCCCGGCGCCCTCGCGCTCTTCCTCTCCCGAGGGGCCTTTCGGGGCAAAGCGCCAGACAGGCGTTCCCCCTCCCCGCGAGCAACGCGAGTGGGGAGGGGGCGGAGGGGGAGGGGCTTCAGCGCTCGCCCAGCGCTTGTCTGCGCTCATCGAGCGCTCATCAGCGCTCACGTTGAGTGCTGGAAAGAACACGGGCACCGGTAACCGCCGGTGCCCGTTCCATTGGCCGCAACCTTCAACAGTCGCGCGGCCGAGCGAGAACCTACGTCGAAGCCTCGGACTGCACAAGGTCCACCGCTCTCGGCACTCGTTCGGTGCGCAGAAAGGACCCGAACGATGTCCGAGATCGATGACCTTGATGCTGCCTTCGAACGAGCTGCCCTCTCCTCCGGCATCTTGCCGCCCGGCGAGTACGCCGTGCGCGTGGAAGCTGCTGCTGCCCGAAAGTCGCCGAGGAAGGGAACGCACGGGCTGAAGCTGCGCCTGCGGATCGAGCACGGGCCGAACGCAGGCCGAGTGCTCAGCGCAGATCTGTGGTTCACCGAGGGCGAGGCCGCGCGCATCACCACTGAGACTCTGGAGATGCTCGGGCTGTCCAACCTGAAGCCGAGCCAGATCCTCGCACTCCGAGACTGGTCCGGCTTTCCATGGGTCTGGGCACGCGTGGAGCACAAGCTCCGCAACGGGCGGACGTTCGTCGAAGTGCGCTCTTTCCGCAGACCGGATCCCTCGCTTCCGGAGTTCAGCGGTGATCAGCGCTGAACTCAGCGCTGAAGCGGACCGCCTGCGCGACGCCTGGGGAACCTTCCTCGGTCGCTGGGCGTGGGACTGGTTCGTCACGCTCACCTTCAAGGAGGCGCCACATCCGGAGCAGGCCGACAAGCTGTTCCGGGTGTTCGTCTCCAAGCTCAACCGGAAGCTCTACGGAGTCCGCTGGGCCAAGCACCGCAAGGGCGTGCGCTGGGCCCGAGCCACCGAGTTCCAGCGTCGAGGCGCCATCCACTTCCACGCCCTGATGGGAGGCGACGGGCTCGCGACAGAGCGCCGGCTGTTCTGGATGGACGTCTGGCATGGCCTGGGCGGCGCAGCCGGGTTCGCCCGCATCGAGGTGCCCGAGAGTCAGGGAGCGGTTCTCGGCTACTGCTCGAAGTACGTGGCCAAGGGCGGGAGCATCGACCTGAGCCCGACGATGGGCCGGCCCGTCCAGCACGGCATGTTCATGGCTCCCCCCTTCCGCTGTGCCACGCACCGGAGGGGTTCACGCTGACCGGACACGCGGGAGGCCGTGAGCGCCTCTCGTCGGCAGCGGAGCGGCGCGAGGATGGATTCCTCCCGTTGCTTGACGGCCAAGGTATGCGAATGGGAGATGCCGGGAACTGGAAAGGCTTGGGGAGCCGGCGGTGACACGTCGAAGACCGTGGAGGACTCCTTCCGATGGAACAAGCGACCCCCGAAGAAGAGAGCTCGAAGCCTACGGGCGACGAGGTGCAGCGCACCGGATCGAAGCCAGGAGACGCAATTGGTCGGCTGCGAAGCCTGGCGGCCGAGAGCGCCGCGAATGAGAAGCTACTTCGACGTGCGTTTGCTCAGTTAGAGGAGCAACTGAGGGAGGCCTCGAAGGGTGTCGCAGTCTATGGCCAGAGTGAGACAACGGTCCTCGATTCCAACGGGGATGACCAGGAGACCTACGGTTTTCTCTTCTTCGGTGAGAGGGGACTGGGAGTCGGCTTTCGCACGATTGAGGAGGACATGTGCGATGCAAATATCTCGAAGGCCTATGGACCGCTATTCTCAACGGAGACCATCTCGAAATGTCCAGCTGCGTGGTTGCCGACGCTGGCGCATTCCAGCGTTCTCGACGCACTATTCTCTAGCGTTGTCGCAAGTGTCGTGAAGGTCAACGAGTCGTTTTCTCAGGCCCTCAACGCAGTGCAGGGCATGTCCAGCCTACCCTTGCGAGGGCTTGAAGAAGCGATTGAGACGGCGGCGCGACAACTGGACTACGAGGGCGTGCTGGGCGAGTGGCACAGTGCTCAGAGGGCTCTGCACGTTGATCCCGCCGATGCGGCGACGAGGGCCTGCCGATTGTTGGAGACGCTCTGCAAGCGCATCCTGGAAGACGAGGGGGCCAGCCTGCCAAGGAAGAAGAGCCTCCAGACGCTCTTCAAGGCTGCTACGAATCAGGTGAGCCTGAGCCGCGACCAGCAGACATCGGATGACCTTCGCGCCATCGCATCCGGCATCGCTACGATCGCCCATGGAGTCGGCTCGTTGAGAACGCATCGGGGGACGGCGCATGGGCAATCGAAGAAGAGCCAGGTGCTTGCCGAGGCTGAGGCTCGTCTCGCAGTTGATGCCGCTGGAATCGTGTCCACCTTTCTGATGCGGATCGTCCATTCCAAGCGAGTCGAGTGACAACCTCAGGCCTTCCAGCCGTCCCCTGGCCCTCGGTGGGAGATCGAGCACGCCGGACTCGGCCAGGTTGTCACGAGGGGGGGGGAATCCTCTTCAGGGCATGCGTTCTAGCTACCGATCACCAAGGCTCCCCGCCGAGGCCTGCCTCGGTAGATCCCCCGCCAAGAGCTACGATGAAGAATGCCATCATTCCCGCCCTCGTCCTCGTGCTCGATGCCTGTGCTGCACCGCAAAGAGCTCCGGCGATTGAGGCCCCAGCCTGGACAGCGACGACTGTCAATAGTGGCACGCTTCGGGAGGCAGAAGTCGCAGCATCCAACAACCTGAAAGAGAACCATGGAGGCATGCCAGCTCTGTGGAGTGAGTTTCTCGCAAAGGTTGAACGTGACGAGTTTGAGACGCAAAAGGAGGCGAAGCGCTCGACGGCGATGCGTAGCCCCGTGAGCACGTGGCAGAGCCCGCCCGGCCGGCCGTTCACGATCACGTGCTCCCAGGTCTCGCTCTGGGCCGG
>JANOGB010000160.1:0-15422 GCA_031413955.1 Planctomycetota bacterium
CTTGATTTGGTGCCAGCCAAGGTTGGCGCTAGCCTAGTGGCCAGAGGGACCAAGGACCATGACTAAGCAGCCTAGCGATCGCGACGCACAACTCGAGCGAGCTCCTGCACAAGGGCCGGGCGGTCAAGCCGCTCGACCAAGCCCACAAGCTACGCGGGGGAGACGCAGACTAGCACTCGTTCTCATTCCTCTTGGAGGCATTATGTTGTGGGCAGTTGTTTCAAGGCCCGACCGCTTGGAGGCAATTGAGGAGTGTTTGCCAACGGTGAGTAGCCCCAGTCTGGCCTACCTGAGTGGCTACATGAAGCCTGATGAGTTGCCTCAGGAGTGTCCCATGCGTATTACGCCGGACGGGGTTTTTGAGCTAGAGGGGAAAGACGTCGTGTGGCTGCCGGAGGTGCGCGAAGCGGGCCACCTACCTATGGGATACAAGATCTTTAAGCACGAAGCACAACGCACGTTGTCCGAGGAACTAGGAGACGCATTGCAGTCTCTATACGGCAGGCGACAGCTGCCGAGACCCTCTGCGGCGGCCCCAACACCGTTTAGCATCGATATTCGGAAATTGGCCGCTGATCCCCATGCTCGCTTTAATGACTACGAGGCAGGCACGAAGGCCACTACAGCAAGAATCGTGTTTGTGGCCATCCTAGATGTGCCTGAGGTGCAAACATCCGCAAGCACTAGCCAAGTCTTCTCAGATCCTGGTCAATATGTTGTAGAAAAGACGGACGGGTCCAAGGCATGGATGCGAGGCGAAGAGCTTGCTTGTATAGGGTTATATTTTATTGGAGTGGATGCAATTAGCGATAAGAAGGCCGAGGAGTACCGGTCCTTGGCAGGAGAAGGCCTGTTCGCATACAACTTTGATAAGATCCCGCTCGGGCCATTGAATCTGTCGGGGCTTTATGTGTCTTACGGTGTCTTGCTTCCGGGCTGTACAAAATCCTGGAAGCGCTGGTTCTTTGGATTGTATGACTTCTTGGGATTTCGTGTGCTATGGCCTGTGCGATTCGCCGACACAGGAGTCGACACAGGAGTCAGTTCGCAGGCATTTTATCCAGAGATAGAGGAGGATGCCCTCAAAGTCTCTGTATCTACAGAGCGGCTAATAGACATAGTTCTTACCCGAAGCTACGTTAACAAGGCGGGTAAGAGTCGAGCCTATCGTAGGGAGCCGGAGGTGCTAGCCGCGTGGCGGCTGGACCAAGAAAAGGTCCCTCTGTCTCGAGACTCGGGAGAGTTTTTCTTGTTGACGAGCGGGCAACCTGGAAACCCATATGTCGCCATCCTTCTGGGATTTCCGTAGGGCCCAATGATCGAAGTTGTAGTCAGTCTGCTTGGAATGATTCTAGCCATAGCCGATATTACTCTTGCAGAGGCAAAGAGGTCAGAGATTCAGGGGTTGTTGGAAAAACTGAAGAAGCGACTAGATGAGCACAAGCCTGCGCAAGTATTGGCGGATGTCATCGGGGAGGTAGGGATACAGATGGTTAGCATCTTTGACAAGAAAGCATTCGGGAAGACAAGGTTGCGGTTGTGTCTACGAGTGACTTGGCTTAGCTCTTTTCTAGCGCTATTCGTCGCGATTCATACGTATACTCGTAGCTACGGCACAGAGCTTTCGTTCGTAATGGAAGTTATTTGGAGCGTCGTGTTGGCAACATACTTATGTCTGCCAGCGGCACTTGGCTTTTGGTTAGCCATCCTGAGTAGTTGTGCGGTTGTTGCGAAAGGGCGCCTTGTGCCCATGACCGAGGCACGTCAAGGCAAGAAGAAACAAGAAGTTACCAGCGACCCGATACCATTGCGCCCACTCGTAAAGAGATTATGTTTGCTTGGGGCGACCTGTGTAGTCGTTTTTGCCTTGATGTTGCATCTACCCTATATTCCCAGTTGGGCCCTTTCGCGCTTTATTGACATAGGAATTTTGGAGTACGACCAGTGGAGCTGGAATGGGCTATTGCGACTGGTGGAGGTTGTCGGCCCAGACGAACGAGAGATCATCTGGCAAGCTATCATGCTCCTCGGCATACTGGCCATGTTTCCGGCTGTCTTTGCGGGCACACTTGTTATAGGGTTGATATATGCGGACGCGTTTCCTAGGCTCATTACTAGGATCATGCTTGCAGGCATGCAGCCGCTAATTGGCAGCCCGCAAGGAGTGGTGACCGCGTTCGTGACGCTAGTGGCTCTTCTCAGAAGCGAGCTCTTGAAGTAGGGCCGTGGTGTGCATTCGCGCCGCCTCTAGACGGGAGCGGAAAAGTGAGCGCGGGAGAACCGCCGGAACCCTCAACGAGAGACGAAGACTGGCGGAGGAGCGGTGCGAACGGCACCGGACGCGTGCCGGACTTGTCCGAGGCCAGGACGAGACGTGGAAGTCCCCGGCGTTCTCAGGTAGAACGCGGAAGTCCGCTTCCTGAGTTGTCCACACGTGAGCACCCCATGACTGCACGAGTCGGCCAAGCAAGTTCGTTTCTCTGCACCCTCGCATGCATCGAGTCCATCCTCAGAGATGCCGATCGTCAGCCGCCGGTCTCGCAGGCCGAGGTGGCGAACGCGCACCCGTACGATTGCAGCGCGCTTGAGATGGACTGGGATGGAAGGAGCCGGTTTGGCTCGGTTAGGCTGGAGAGGATCCCGTCGCTGCTGTTGCTACAGCGCCTCGGTAGCAACCTCCGGTTCGGTCGGGCAGTCGACGTCCTTCCAGAGATTGCACAGCACCTGTTGGCCGGAGGGTACGCCCTGCTCGTCACCACCAAGGGGGGCAGCCATTGTGTACGAGCCCTCAAGGTGCGCGTCGGGGACTCCGTGGACATCATGGACCCGGCACCGAAGGACGGAGAACTCACGTCCTGGACGTGGGAGAAGGTCAAGGAGCTGGACTGTTACGTGGTCGCGATCTGGCAATGATGGGACATCGCGGAGAGCGTAACGGTCGGGCCAATTGCATCTGGGCCACGGACCGCGTCGTGCGATGAAGTTCTCTAAGGCATCGAGCAAGCTTCGGCCTCTCCAGGCTGTAGTGCCGATGTTCGTGCCTGCCGCCCTAGCTCTCGCGGCCGTGGGCGTGCTCGCCAGCTTCTTGTCGCCGTTTGGGACTGACAAGAAGACCGTATGGGTAGAGGGGTTTCTGAATGCCTTTCTTCCAAACACAGAGCTAACCACGGCACATGAGTTTGCTGAGGTAACGAGCGCCAAGTTGGTATGGCTCGTGACAGGTGCTGCGCTCACAACGGTTGCCGTGGCGCTTGGGTTAGTTGCGCTCTTGGCAGCCCGACGTATTGCGGTACACATCTGCGGCCAAAGCAACCGGGCATTCGTGGCCAGCACTGCTCTGATCGTGCTGCTGGGCATTGCGACGGGCGCGACAAAGGATGCACAGGGCCACTACTGGTTCGAGCACATCATGAGCAGGGCTCACGAGTTCGGGCCGATGATGGGACCACATAGGGTATCGTTGGCTAGTCCTGGGGAAACACGCTCAGATACGTATGGCATGAAGGTGGGTACCTTCACCACTGTTGCTAACATTTCTATTGGTTTTGCATGTATGGCCGTCCTGACTCTTGCCGGCACGCTTCTACTGAGAAGGAGCACGGCGGACTCAGGAATACTGGCCGAGCAGGTGAGGCACCTCGATCTAGTCCCGTATTTAGGCGCACCTGTTCTAATCTTGGGCGTTGCGGAGGTTTTCGTGCTCTATAGATACGTTGCGTTCACCGTTGAGCGCACTGAGGATGCTCTTCTTCTCGCGCGAGGCGTAAGTAGCGCTGTGGGTATCACGTTTTCGGTACTGCTCGCAATTGCTTATCTGGCGCCTTGGATCGATCTCCGGTCGCGAGTCGATGCACTGTATCGAGCCGACATGTCGAAGGACCCTTCCTTGCTGGCGAAGCGAGATGAATGGCTCAAGGAGCATGGATTCTCGACGAGTGCATGGACAGGCGTTGGCCGGATACTCGCGCTCCTGGGCCCGGCGCTGACCGGCACGCTAATCGAGCAAGGGCCAGGGATCTTCCAGTGAAGTAGCTTCAATGCGGACGCGGGCCGTGGATCGGAGAGCGGTTGCTCACTCCGGATCTTGGAAACGCATCTTGCAGGAGGGTTGCGAGCTTCTGGAGCGAGCGGTGACGTCGCTGGCGGAGAGCATCTGGAGTTATCCCGAGAGTGGAAGCGATCCGCGCTGCTTCGTCGCGTGGGGGCGCGAACTCTCCCGTCTGAGGCTCGTACCAGGGAAGGCTCACACGCAGGACCTCAGCCTCCTCGAAGGTGAGGAGATCGAGCATCTTGTCGGTCAGGGAGGGTTCGGGCGTCTCGGTTCCTTCGTCAGTCGAGGGGTCCGTCGCCTCCGGGTCCGAACGAAGGAACTCCAGCCGTCCCTTCGCCTCTGTAGCGAACCGCCTGGCCAGGCGTTTTGCGACCACTGCGAGGAATCCAAGCACCTTGCGTCGAACCGCATCGCGGTCGGACGCAGAGAACCGGCTGGTGAGGTCTTCACCTGGTGACTGCCTGCCGGTCCAGTCGAACGCGGTGCGGAAGGTATCGGTCACGATGTCGGACGCGACATCTGCATCGCGAGCGCGGTCGCCAAACGCTCGCACGATGACGACGGTTACGTAGCGCGAGTGTCGGCGGTACATCTCGGCCCAGGCATCGCGTGCCAATCCTGGAGCGGCGCGCTGCGCTGCCATGAGACCCATGAGCTCGGCTTCGGTTGCATGACCGAGTTGGTTTTCATTCAAGAAGGGTTCCGAGACTGGGCGGTGGTGCGCGACGCCCGGAGCAGTGTCCGGATAGTGAGGCGAACGTGCTCGGGCATCTCCTCCCAAGAGACCCCCAGGGCGGCCAAGTCCTCGTCTCGGAGTGCCGCAGCGACATGCTGGACGACATGTCGCTCGTCGTCGGTCATCGCGCACTCGCCGCAAGTCCCTTGCTGGAGGAGCAGTTGGGCCAGATGCGGAAGGAGGTCGCCGTCAGACTTCGGATCTGAAAGTCGGAGGTTCGAAGCCCTCCGGGCGTGCCCTTCTCCCGCTTCTTCGCCCCGAGAAGCGGCATCGAGGTGCGTCGAGGTGCACCCATCGGCGGGTGGGTCCGACAAGCAGGACGACAAGACATCGACGTCGCAATTGTCGTCCGTGCCGGTCTTCTTCAGGCTCGAATCGGCCGCCGGGTCGAGGTGCGGTAGCGCCTCGATCGCGCGCACTTCGTCGCCGAGCGAGACGTGCGTGTAGCGGTCGAGGGTGAGCGAGATGGTCGAGTGTCGAGCGAGGGTGTCAAGCGACACGAAGTCTTCCGAGTTAGCGCGACACGTAGTCTTACGGGTTCGCATCGGCGCCTGACGGGGGGTCCGGGGGCAGCGCCCCCGTTCTTCTCTTCCCCCTCGAAGAGAATCGACGAGCCAGGGAGCCTCCCGGGAGGGCGGAGCGAGCGCCGCGCAGCGGCGCGTTGGGCGCGCGCCCGGTCAGAGCTCGACCCTGCGGGGGACGTGCAGGACGCGATGTCCTGATCCCTCGCAGGGTCGAGTTTGGTGTCTGGAGGCCGGGGTCTCGCCGACGGCGCGCGCTCAGGCGCGGCCGACGGCGGCCTCTTCGAGGTCGCGCAGTCGGTAGCTGCGTCCCTTGATGTTGAGCACGTGGCTCTTGTGCAGCAGCCGATCGAGGATCGCGGTCGCGAGGACCTCGTCGCCGGCCAGCATCTCGGGCCAGTCCTTGATGCCCTTGTTGGTCGTGATGAGGATGC
Source organism: Planctomycetota bacterium (assembly GCA_031413955.1). Classification (GTDB taxonomy): domain Bacteria; phylum Planctomycetota; class UBA1135; order UBA1135; genus JABFRZ01. The sequence continues at coordinate 5,743 of JANOGB010000160.1, forward strand.
TGCCGCGGCCGTAGCGGTAGCTGACGAGGCGGAAGAGCAGGCTCGCCTCGGCACGGCCGAGCTGCTCGAAGCCGACCTCGTCGATCGCGAGCAGCGCCACGTTCATGTACTTGCGCCGCCGCAGACGCGCGGACGGCACGCCGGCGTCGGTGCGCAGGAGCGCGATCAGCTCCTCCAGGCGATGGAAGGCGACGCTGAAGCCGCACTCGACCGCGCGCACGCTGAGCGCGGATGCCAGATGCGTCTTGCCGACGCCGGGCGGGCCCTGGATCAAGAGCGTCTGCGTCTCGCGGATCCAGCCGCAGGTCGCGAGCGCATCGATGCGGCCACGCTCGATCCCGGGCTGGAAGGAGAAGTCGAAGTTGGCGAGCGTCATCCCGGGCGGGATGCCGGAGAGCCGCAGCGACGTGCGGATGCGCCGCTCCTCGCGCGAGCCGAGCTCGTCGTCGAGGATCTCGTCGAGGAAGCGGTACGGCGGGATCTCGTCGCGCGCTGCGGCGCTGAGCTTGTCCTCAAGCAGCTCGGCCACATGCTCGAGCCCTAGGCGCGCGAGTTTCTCGCGCGTGCGATCGAGGTCGAGCTTGGGCTCGGTCTTCTTCTGGTTACTCATCGGGCCACCCCCGCGAGCGCTTCGTAGAGGTCCAGCGGGCGCTGCTCGGGAGCCATGGCGGCGATCTCGGCCAGGCGCTTGCCCATGCGCCCGAGCGGGAGCGGCGGCAGGATGTGCGCCGTTCCCTTGCCCTCGTAGTGGGCCGGGTCGATCACGAGCCGCTCCTTCGTGTGGCGCCGGTGGACGGCGACGAGAGCGGCGTCGGCGTAGACCTCGACGCGCCCGGCGCAGCCATGCAGCTCGACCGACTGGCCGACGAGCTGAAACGGCACCGAGTAGCGCCGGCCCTCGAAGGAGACGAGGCAGTCCTCGCTCACGCGCCGCGTCGCGACGAGATCGAAGGGCGCGGGCAAGAGCGGGAGCTCGCCGAGGTGCGCGAGCTCCGCCTGCCAGGCCTCGTACACGCTCGTCCCGGTCACCGGGCAGCGACGACGGTGCGCGGAGGCGAGCGAGCGCTCGTCCGACCAGGCCTGCAGCTCGGCGAGGTCGGTCCACGTGCGCGAGCGCGGGTCGGCCGTCAGGCGCTGATCGAGCACGCGCCGCTCGACCTTGCCCTTGTGCTCGGGCGAGCGCGGCGCGCACGCGTCCACGTGGAAGCGCGCCAGCTCGGCGAAGCGCCGGTAGGCGATGTGGATCTCGCCGTGGACTCCGGCGCCGGTCGCGATCGCAGTCTTCTCGTTGTCGATCCGCATCGTCGCCGGGACGCCGCCGAGACGCTTCAGCGCTTCGGCGTGGCAGGAGAGCCAGGCGAGCTGGTCCTTCTTCTCCGACCAGACCACCGCACCGAAGCGCGAGTGCGAGAGCTGCATGTGCAGCGCGTAGAGGTCGCGCGGGCCGTCCATGAAGGGCACGCCGCGAAACTCGGCCCAGTCCGCCTGGGCCTGCGCACCCGGAGGCGTCTCCACGCGCCGCCGCGCACGCCGCGCCGGGGCCGGGAAGGCCTCGGCCACGTAGCGCTGCACCGAGCGCTTGCCGCCAGTGAAGTCGTGCTCCTCGATCAGCCACGCGTGCAGGGCCGCGAGATTGACCGCGGATCCGGCTCGCTCCGCGAGCCAGACCGCGATCGCCTCGTGCCAGGGCGCGGCCTGGCGCACCTTGTTGCCACGCCCGTCCACCGCTCCGGCCGCCTGCCGGCGCTGGTGGTAGCGCACTGCCCCTTCCGTCACTCCGAGTGTCCGCGCGATCGAGCTCGCGCTCGACCCCCGCGCCGTCAGCGCCTGAATCGCCATCCTGGACTCCTTGTCGAGCTTCCCGGCCATCCCGGGATCCCAACAGCGGGCGTCCCTCAGGTGGCCTTTTCAGGCGACACGGCTCGTAACACTACGTGTCGCCGTAGCCCGATCCTGGCCTGGCGCTCTACACGAGGGCTTGGGCCGTCTTCGGGTGTACGCCTGCACGCGCGAGGTTCGTGTGGAACGTGTGCCGCAGGCTGTGGAAGTCGAGGGCTCGAGGCGAAGCCGCCAGGGTCGCAGTATCGCTCGGCATTATCGCGGCGCCCTACTTCGCGCTCGCCCCCCCCGCCTCCCAACACCAAACTCGACCCTGCGAGGGCCCGCCGACCGCGATCTCGGCCTCCAGAGCCTTGTCACCTCACCCGATCATGGAGTACACCACGACCGTCCCGAGCACCTCGCCACTCGCCGGATTTGACCCGCTCCCCAGGTCCAGATTGGCCGCCCCATCCAGGATGGACGCCCAGGCGTTCTCTCGGAGAGGCACGGCCTCCCCGACCCAGGATTCTGGCGGCTCCCCGAGCCGGGTGTCGTTTCAACCCTGATGGGCAACTCCACCTCTGAACCCCGATGAATGGGGTCGTCCGGTGAGGCGCCCATGCTCGTACTCCCGGCACGGCGCTTGGACACCCACGGTGGCCGCGAGGTATCCTCGCCCGAGGTCGGGAAGCGCGCCTTGGGCCATGGGATCCCCGCGCGCAGGAAAGGGGGCGGCCATGCCGCGATCAGAAGCACCTCGCCACTTTCGCTGTACGGCAACATCGGCGACCGCAAGGGTGTATCGCGGCACGAGCAAGATTGCTGGCTCGATGTGGGCGTTGTTGGGTGCGGCCGACCTGGCCATCCACGGACGGCCCACCGACTATCTCGCCGAACTTGCCGCCGTACCGGCGAGCGACCTCTGCCGATCGCCCTCCCACGAGTGGCCACAGCAGTGGAAGAAGATGGCGACAGTGAATAGGAATCCCTCCGCCCCATTGATCCGACCAAGTAGGCACCTGGGAGAACTCAATGCCCCGCCCGAAAAGCAAGAGTATTATTTCTAGCTCGAGAAAGTACCCCTGGCACAAGGCTCGTTTACTGGTTTGCGGGTGCCTCGTGCCCATCGTAACGGCTTTGGTGGCGCGGGCCGAGATTCCCGCATCTGCCAACTGGCCCGCGGCAAAGGTCATCGACATGCACACACATGTCTTCAACGCGCGCGATCTGCCATTGACAGGCATCTTGAATGCCCTGGGAGCTCCACGACCTGTTGCGGTGGTCGTGGCCGAGGCCTTCCTCCTGTCGATGGCCGGTGAGGAAGCTGCGCCGAATTTCGAGGCATTGTCCGAGCGAGTGGAGCATCCGGGAATCCACGAGCTGTCGAGCCTACAGCGCAACATATTAGGCGAGTTTGTGGAAACCAGCCGCTTGGATCTGCTTGGTCAGGTGTCGACATACCTCAAGGTTGAGGCAGACGTCACACTCCTGGCCGCGACTCTAGCAAAGATAGGTTTCCCGGCGGACGACTATCTGCCGCAGTGGGCACAGATCAAGTCCATAACCGTTGCAAGGGAACTTGGAGAAAGGCTTAAAGGCTACGTGCGCTTCATCGGTGTAATGATTCGCCAGCACGAGGAAATCGTGGCATTGCTCAGGGGAAGCTATCCGGAAACCGACCTGTTTGTGCATCACATGATGGACATGGAAGTCGCGTATGCCGACGAGCCTGCGACGAGGTTTCCGGATCAAATACGTGCGATGAAGAAACTTGACGCTACATTTCCAGGTAAGCTGCTACATTTTGTAGCGTTTGATCCGTTCCGGCGCAGCAATGCGTTACCCTGGGCAGCAACGGCCATCAACAACGATGGCGTTGCCGGACTGAAGATCTATCCCCCTAGCGGTTATCGAGCGGCGGATAACGCGGCTTACCATTTTCCTCCGAAGCCTATAGGACTGCTGGATATTTGGGAAAAGCAGAGGTGGCGCGCACGATATGGAGACTGGACGGAGAACGACCTAGACAAGACCCTGCAGGACGCTTATGCATGGGCAACGGCGAGTGACGTTCCGGTCTTCACACATTGCACTCCTCATGGATTCGAGGCGGCCAAGGATTACGGATTGATGTCCGACCCGTTTTATTGGGCCGTGGCGTTGAGCAAGAAGGAGAACGCGGATCTGGCGTTGTGCTTCGGCCACGCGGGTGGCGAGACCTACTGGTTCAGCGACCCGGCCAACGACGCAAGTCACAGTGCCCGTCCGCCGGGGGACCCATGGCAGTTTGGTCACCAAGTGGTCGAACTGTGCCTTACCTATCCCAACGTCTATTGTGAAGTGGGTTACCTCGATTCGATCTTGGACCCCAAGAAAATGAGTGTGCTTGTGCGGCGTCTCGAAGCAGTCCTCGATCGGCCCAGTAACGATGGCAAGTGGCGCTTCGGCGACAAACTCATGTTTGGGACTGACTGGCACATGCTCTACAAGGTCGTTGGCTATCAAGACTATCTCGCAAAATGGGATGAGGTCATCAAGTCGGTTGCAAAGGGAGCATGGCGACAGGCGTTCTTTGCAGTAAATGCAAAAGCATTTCTGCGATTGACGCTTTTGGCCCAGGATCCGCGCTTTACGCCGGATCAGCGGAGAGAATTGGCGGCACTGAACGCAGCGATCAAATAGATGGAAAAGATTGGAGGTCTAATCAACATTGCGCAGACGAACTGAGATGCACGAAGCTCGAGGGAGTGTTAGTATTCTTTGGTGCTTATGGCTCGGATGCGTATGCGCCGTGATGGGAGGATGTTCTTCGACAGTAGTTATCCCAATGCCGGTGGCGGAGGCGTCACCGAACTTACCTTCTCCTTCCGGAATGCTGCGGGCGGGAATGGCCTCGGTGGACATCACGCCACCTCCGGGGCTGCCTTCGTTGGGCTATTCCATCGCCGCGAAGCACAGTACCTTCAATGGCTACCGTACACGCCTCCTAGCGCACGCCCTTGTCGTCGAAGATGCCCGCGGTCACAAGCTCGTGCTCGCGACCATGGACCTCGCCTGGGGCTCGGCGTTGTTGAACTGGAAGATCGCCGAGCGACTGGGTTTTGCGCGCGGGATCACCCTCGACAGGCTGCTGCTGTCCGGGACGCACACGCACACTGGGCCGGGCGGCTACTCCTCGGTCGGGATGTACAACAACCAGGTTCCGCTCGGCGGCGCCGGTTACGACCCGGCGCTGGTCGACTTCCTGGTCGATCGCCTCGTAGGGATGATCGAGCTCGCGGACGAACGCCTCACTCCCGCGCGGCTCTCGTTCGGGCGAATCGAAGCCACGGGGCTCACGAGAAACAGGAGTCCGGAGGCGCAGGCCGCATTCGATACCGCTCTCTCGGACGACGGGCGAGTGGATCCCGTGCTCACTATGATCCGGGTGGACGGGAACGACGGTGACGAGATCGGAGCCTACATGGTTTACTCCGGACATCCAACGGTCACAGGTCCGATACACGACCTGTGGCACTCGGACGTATTCGGAGTGGCGGCTCACGAGCTCCGCCGAATGGTCCTCGAGGAGCATCCGAGCCAGGGGGATTTCGTCGCTGCTTTGGCCAATGGCGCGGAAGGCGATGTTTCATTTCGATGGTGTGAGCAAGACCACGACACGGCGGTGCGGCTCGGTCGCGAACTGGCGCGTAGGGCAAAGGACCTGCACGAGGCGCTGGGGCATCAATTGGAATCGTCGGTGCTCCTCACGATCGACCATCGTTTCGAGGTGATCGATCTTCCCGGGGCCGCGCTGTCGGACGGGCGGAAGCTAGCCGATCGCGCGGTGGTCGGACTGTCCGCGGCGGGGGGTGCCGAGGATGGAAGAACCTGGCTCCATCCGTGGCTTGCGCACGAGGGGATCCGGACGCACTGCCGCGGAGACGACCAGGGATCGAAGCGGGTTCTCCTCGGGTCGCTCCAGCGCTTCGTGATGGACCAGGACAAGGCTCCACGAGAGGTGCCTATCCAGCTGGTCCGGGTCGGTCCCCTGCACATCGTTTCGTTGCCGTTTGAGATGACGGTTGATGCTGCTCGAGAAGTTCGCTCGCAGGTTCGACGTGTCGCCACGGACAGCGGGACGCCCATCGCGGAGGAGGACGTCGTCGTCGTCAGCTTGGCAAACGACTACAGCTCCTATTGTGTCACGGCATACGAATACGACTCTCAGCAGTACGAGGGCGGGTTTACGCTCTACGGCCCGAACACGGCCGACCTGCTTGCCGAAAGGGCAGGCACGCTCGCACGGCTGATGTACACCGGTCGGCCGCAGAAGCGAATCCTGCCAAGGCTGTTCCAGTTGGGAACGGTGTCCTGTGCCGGCTACCGCTTTCCCATTGCGAGGAATGGTGGCTTCACGCTAGTCCAGAAGATGCGGAGTGTCCAGGTGGGCGCACGCGAGGCAACCGTGCTTTGGACTGGACTCGACAGGGCACACGTCCGCATCGATGCAGGTTTTCTGATCAAGATCCAGGTGCGCGCCAAGAGCGACGAAGCCTGGGAGGAGTTGAGGACGAGAAGAGGAGTTGAGGACGACCTCCACCTGGGCTTCGAAGTGCGCCTGCTCCACGAGCGCGGCGAAGTGGCGACGTGGGGAGCGACGTGGCACTACCCAATAGACATCGATCCTCTGAAGGAGTACAGGTTCGCACTAGCAGCCAGACCGGGTGTGGATCCCGAATACAGCGAGGGGTTTCGCGTGCCGGAAGTCAACGCGGATTCCCTTAGCTCGAAGGATGACCAACAATGAGCAGATTCGACGCCAGCGCCCTAGCGCTGGTAATCCTGGCCGCCGTGGCTCTGCTCTTCTCCTCGAGCAGCTGCATGTGCTGCTCTGCCCACGAAACAGATCTCTCGACCATCGTTCCCTCCGAGCCACTGCCGCCATGCATCCAAGTCAAGGTCATGACGATGAATGTGCAATGTCTGCCAATCTCGTCCGCTTCCTTAGAACGCATGGGCCGGATCGGCGAGTGGATCCTGGAGCACGACGTCGATGTCATTGGATTCCAGGAGGCGATGTCCGCGAAAGCGCGGGCGCGGGTCATGGAAGTGCTCAACGACGGCGCGGTGTCCGGTGAACGACGTTATGAGGGAACCTATTTTGACTGCAAGTTCGGCAGCGGCCTCTTCATTGTGAGTAAGTGGCCGATTCAAGCCACTTTCTTCCATCCCTATAGAAAGCAGGGCCCTGTTTTTGACAGTGGCTTTGATTGGTGGGCGGGAAAGGGTATCGCCATGGCGGTTATCGAGGTGTCCCAGGGTGTGTATTTGAACTTTATCGACACGCACGTCATCTCGTTTTACCCTAGGGGTGTCGATAAGCTCTTAACGATGCGTTTCGCCCAGATGAGGCAACTCGCCGAGTTCGTCGATAAAGTCGTCGCCACGGGGGGATCGACAATCGTTGTCGGCGACCTCAACTGTGGCGAGCGTGACGAAGAGTGGCAGTACCTCAGCTCCAAGGCAGGCCTTGTTCCTTTACTCCATCAGTGCGGGATTCACCCGGACATAGACCACATCTTTGGTGTGGAGCGGAACCCCGCGCTCCAGTGGGATTGCAAGGAAGCCTTCCAACTCGGGCAGCGCAACAGAGCGAGCGATGGAAGCCGCTGGGTGGTCAGCGATCACGATGGTTACGTGGCGAGGATCTGCCTGCAGCGTGTTCCAGCGAGATCCGAGGACTGACGCAATATTGCCGTTCGGGTCAGGTCGAACCTCGTGAACGTCCCTAACGAGACGAAAGGCAGAACATGCGCGAAAACCGACTGTTCTCACCCGAGGCCATGGAGAATCGCGGCGTGCCTAGCTGCGGAGAATTCTCTCCGGGGCCGGATGGCTTCTACCATCCCCTGTCGGAGACGGAGGTCGAACGGCTGGTCAAGACCGCACATGACGACGGCCTATTGATCCGCGTCCGGGGCGCCGCGCACTCCGTTCACAGGGCCATCTTCAGCGACGCCCGGTGGGTCGAGAAAAGGCACAGACCCTACGACATGAACCTCATGCTCGATCGCATGCGGGACGTGCTTGTCGACAAGTTGACGAAGCGGGTTCGCGCTCAGGCCGGCGCGAACCTCGGGCGCGATCCAGAGGATCCGAGCAGAACCTCTACATGGGAGAACAGCCTCTTTGCGGCGCTAAAGCGCGAAAAGCTCGCGCTCCCGGATACCGGGGGCATCATCCATCAGACGGTGGCCGGGTTCGCGTCGACCGGTTCGTCCGGAGGGTCTCTCCGACACAGCGTCGGCGACGCGATCGTCGGGATTCGCATCGTCGACGGCACCGGGAAGACCCGCGAGCTGACGGAGGCCGACGCTCTCGAAGAGTTTCTGGCGGCCGGAGTATCGCTCGGGCTGCTTGGGGTCGTGACCGAGGTGACCTTCCAATGCGTCGACGAGTACGACCTCATCGGTCAGGAAGCGATTACCAGCGACACGGACTGCGAGATGGACCTCTTCGGCGAGGGAACCAGCGGGAAGAAGAGTCTTGAAGCGTTCTTTCGATCGACAGAGCACAGCCGTCTCCTTTGGTGGCCCCAGAAGAACTTCCGCCGCGTGGTCGTGTGGAAGGGCCGGAGGATGGGGCCGGGCGATTACAACGGGGAGACATCCCCTGGGGGCGTATTCAAGCCGAAACTCTACCAGCAGTTCAATCCAACTTTCGGATCGAAGAGGCTGACTCAGGTGCTAGGCGGGCTCTTCTTCCGTCTGATCCGGCAGTGGAACCAGCGGGGCATCCTCGGCGCACTGACTCGAACGATCCTCGAGCCGCTTCTGAAGGTCGTCCTCGGGCAATTCGTGGCCCTGGACAAGAACGGGTGTCCGCAGAGATTCTGGGGGCCATGGATGGACATCTTGCCCATGGACAACGAGGCCCTGGACGAGTGGCTGCCGACGCGCTTCACGGAAATGTGGATTCCTATCTCGAAGGCGGCGGAAGCGATGCGACTCCTGGAGCGCCACTACTCAGACAACGGGTTCTCGGCCACCGGACCGTATTGCTGCGAGATCTACCCGACGAAGGATAGCCGGTTTTGGCTCAGCCCTGCCTACGACCGGGAGGTCGTGAAGATCGATGTCTTCTGGTTCTGGAAAAACGCGGGCGACCCCGTGGAAACGTACTACCCGCAGTTCTGGGAGCTCTTGAAGCCGCTCGGTTATCGAACGCATTGGGGGAAGTTCCTACCGAGGGATCTGGCCGAGTCTCTCCTCACGGCATACCCGAAGTGGGGCGCGTTTCTCGCGGTGAGGGAGCGACTCGATCCGAGGCAGGTCTTCGTGACTCCCTACTGGCGGAGGCACATGGGTCTCCCGTTCGCCTGCGAGGCCCAACGGCGCCTCGACCTCTCGGAGCTGAGAGACGTCGAGATTCGCATCTGGGGCGCCATTCCCCAGGAGCAACTGGCGGAGATGCTAACTCTGCTCAACCGGCACATGGCCACAGAGAGACGCTTTGATCTTCCCGGGATTATGTCTACACTCGTCGACGAGCCGCGATTCGTCATGGAGTATTTGCCCTTCGATCTTCCGACATCGTGGTGGACTCGGAAATCCTGGGCCGGACGGAAGGCGACTGAGACGTTCTATCGGGGCTTCTTCAAGAAGTTCCGCGGCCCTTCGATCGAGGAACTGCGTGTAACTGTGACCGGTCGCGGACTCGTCAACACGGCCAGAATCAAGGGCCGATTTCTCTGGGGCCTCGCTCCGATGGCGATGACGACGTCGGCGGTGTTTGAATGGGATTTAAATGAGCGGCGATTCAAGGGCGAACGCGTGTTTCTGAGCGAAGCCTGCGCGATATCGAGTCTGACGCGGAAG
>JANOGB010000161.1:0-1695 GCA_031413955.1 Planctomycetota bacterium
CCCGATCCCCAGGCCTTTCGCCCGCCCGAGGAAGAGGTCAACGTCCTGCAGGTCCGCCTGACCACCAACTTCAGGGCGGCGCGTTTCGACGTCGGCGTACAGGAGCGGCGGCAGGAAGCCGAGCAGCACCACGTCCGGGTCCAGCCGCGGGTGCGGCAGACCGGGCACGAGCGCGAGCACGAGCCCGACACCGGTGAGCGCGATCGGCAGCGGCAGCCTGAGGCGCGGCGCGGCGATGGCCGTCACCGCGATGGCCGCGAGCAGGAGCAGAAGGACTTCGAGCGAGGGCATCGCGACGTGCGCGAGCGTACCTCACTCCCGCGGTGCTTCAACCCACCAGGATCCGCATCCGAGGTTGATCGCCGGCGCACGATGTGAAGGATTGCGCCCCGACCAGAGACCGCCCTCGACCGGAGACCGCCCTGGATCGGAGAACGCAAAGGACCAACCATGACCGAAGCCAAAGGCATGCTCACGAAGAGCGAGCTCGCCGAGCGCGTCGAGCAGGGCACGATCGAGACCGTGATCGTGGCCTTCACCGATCACTACGGGCGCCTGATGGGCAAGCGCTTCGACGCGCACTTCTTCCTGGCCGAGGCGGCCGAGCACGGCGCCCACGCCTGCGATTACCTCTTGACGGTCGACATGGAGATGAACCCCGTACCGGGCTACTGCTTCGCGAGCTGGGAGCGCGGCTACGGCGACTTCCACCTGGGACCGGACCTCGCGACCCTGCGAGTGGCGAGCTGGCTCGAGAAGACCGCGCTCGTCTTGTGCGACGTGCATGACGTCGACACGCACGCGCGGGCAGCCGTCGCGCCGCGCTCGATCCTGCGCCTTCAAGTCGAGAAGGCTGCCGGCATGGGCCTGGCCGCGCTGGCCGCCTCGGAGCTCGAGTACTACCTCTACCGCGGCACGCAACGCGAGGCGCTGGCGAAGGGTTGGCGCGGGCTCGAGCCGGTCGGGCACACGCTCGAGGACTACGACCTGCGCCAGGGCGCGCGCACCGAATCGTTCCACGCCGCGGCGCGGCGGCACCTCGCGGCCTCGGGCGTGCCGGTCGAGACCTCCAAGGGCGAGTGGGGCCTCGGCCAGCACGAGCTCAACGTGCGCTACACGGACGCGCTCTCGATGGCTGACCGTCACGCGGTCTACAAGCAATGCCTGAAGGAGCTCTCGGACTCGCATGGCCTCAGCCTCACCTTCATGGCCAAGGTCGCGGCCGACCAGGCGGGCTCCTCGTGCCACATCCACATGAGCCTCGCGCACATCGGCCCGGGCGGCGACGGCTGGAGCGCGTTCCGCGGCGACGAGCCCTGCGGTCCGGTGCGCGCCTCACCCTTCTTCCGCCACTTCCTGGCCGGCTGGATCGCGCACGCGGCCGAGCTCATGCCCTTCTACGCGCCGACCGTGAACAGCTACAAGCGCTTCCAGAGCGCCTCCTGGGCGCCCACGCGCCTCGCCTGGAGCAACGACAACCGCACGGCCGGTTTTCGCGTGGTCGGCGCCGGCGAGAGCCTGCGCATCGAGTGCCGCATCCCCGGCGCGGACGCAAATCCGTACCTCGCCTTCGCGGCGTCGCTCGCCTCGGGCCTCGACGGCATCGAGAAGAAGCTCGAGCCGCCGCCGTGTTTCGCGGGCGACCTGTACGCCGCGCGCGAGCTGCCGCGCGTGCCCGGCAACCTGCGCGACGCG
>JANOGB010000162.1:0-5011 GCA_031413955.1 Planctomycetota bacterium
CGATGACCGACGAGGATCGCCGCACGATCCTCGCGCAGAACACGGCGATGGCCCGGCGCGCGCTGCGTGTCCTCGCGGCGGCGTCGCGGGACCTCGATCCCGGGTGCGAGGCCTCGAGTGCGGCAGCGGTCGAATGCGATCTGGTCTTCCTGGGCCTCGCGGGGATGTACGACCCGCCGCGTGCGGAAGCCAAGGAGGCCGTCGCGTTGGCGCGCAGCGCCGGAATCCGGGTCGTGATGATCACGGGGGATCATCCCCACACCGCGCTGGCCGTGGCGAGTGAGCTTGGGATCTTCGGACAGGGCGACGTCGCGCTCTCCGGCACCGAGCTGGATCGCCTCGACGATGGGGCCCTGACCGGGCGTGTCGAACAGGTCGCGGTCTACGCCCGCGTCACGGCCGCGCACAAGCTCAGGATCGTCCGCGCGTGGCAGGCCGTGGGCGGCGTGGTCGCGATGACCGGCGACGGGGTGAACGACGCGCCCGCGATCAAGGGCGCGGACATCGGGATCGCGATGGGGCGCAGCGGGACGGAGGTCACCAAGGAGGCCTCCGACATGGTGATCACCGACGACAACTTCGCCTCGATCGTGGCCGCAGTCGAGGAGGGGCGCGGCATCTACGACAACATCAAGAAGACGATGCAGTACCTGCTCGCCGGAAACGTGGGCGAGCTCTTGCTGATGACGGCTTGCGTCCTGATCGGGCTGCCGATGCCGCTGCTACCGATCCAGCTCCTGTGGATCAACCTCGTGACCGACGGCCTGCCGGCCCTGTGCCTCGCCACCGACCCGATCGACCCGACGGTGATGAAGCGCAAGCCGCGCCGACGCGAGGAGAAGCTCACCGACCGCGGATTCGTCGCGCTGATGATCGCGACCGGCCTGCTCACGTCGGGTGTCGCCCTGGCGGTCTACCTCTACTCCCTCGCGCGCGTCTCGCAGGAGATGGCACGCGACCACGCCTTCACCGTGCTCGTGTACGCAGAGCTCCTGCGCTCGTTCGGCGCGCGCAGCGAGACCCGCTCGGTGTGGCAGGTGGGACTGCTCTCGAACCTCAAGCTGGCGCTGGTCGTGCTGGCTTCCATGGCGCTGACGTTCTGGGCGCCGCACAACGCTTGGCTGGGTTCGTTCCTCAAGGTCGAGCCCATGCCGATGAGTCACTGTTTCGTGCTCCTGGCCGTGGGGGCGATTCCGCTCCTCGTCCTGGAGGCCTGGAAGTTCTCGAGACACACGAAGGAGACCCCGGCGTGAAGAATCCAGAAGGCGCGACGCTGCAGTTCTCGGGTGCCAGTGGGACGGTCACCGGTCCGGGCACGCGCGGCACGGCCGCGAAGGACGCTCCATGATCTCGCTTCGATCCCTGCTCTCACTCTCGATCCCCCTCCTGCTGTGTGCTTGCGCAATCCCTCGGCGGTCTTGCGAGCGGGAGAGGGCGAGGCCTTCCGCGCGCGGGAAGAGCCGGCCCCGGTGCCGAGCTCGTCCTTCCTGGGCGCCTACGTCTGCCCCATGCACGCCGACGTCTCCGCGAACGAGCCCGGGCGCTGTCCGAAGTGCGGCATGAAGCTCGTTGCGCGCGCGGAGCAGGAACCTCACGGCGAAGAGCATCCCCATGGCGACTAGACGCGGCTTGGCACGGATCCCTCCGCTCGCGCTCGCCCTCGGCGCCTGCTCCACAGTCCCGGAGGAAGCGGGCTTCTCCGACGCGGCCGCGCTCGTACGCGAGCGCTGAGGCCTCGAGATCCGCTGGAACCGCGGCCTGCCCGAGGACGAGGCGGTCGGCGCGCACGTGCACGACCTGCTCGGCCGCGAGCTCGACATCGAGGCCGCGGTGGAGGTCGCGCTCTTGCGCAACCGGCACCTGCAAGCGCTGTACGAGGACCTGCGCATCGCGCAGGCCGATCTGGTCCAGGCGGGCCTGCTGCGCAACCCGATCTTCCACCTCGAAGCGCTTTTCTCCGAGGGTGGCGGAGGCACGAGCCTCGGGCTCGAGCAGGAGTTCCTCTCGTTCCTGTACCTGCCGCTGCGCAAGCGCGTGGCCGCGGCTTCGTTCGAGGCCACCAATGACGATGGGCCAGGAAGGCATGGGTGACATGGCTGAGATGGGCATGGCGGTGCCCAAAAACAGCATCGCGATGGTCGGCGGCACGGGCCCCTTCGACCCGATCACGATGGGCGGCATGTTCACGATCCTGAAGGTGCGCGAGGAGCTCGACGGCGAAGGCGACCCGGGCTGGTACCCGTACCCGGAGGGCACCGTCGCGACCAACGCGACCAACGCGACCAGCACCGAGCTCGCGCGCGACGGCATCGCGGTCGAAGCCTCGCACGCGCCCATCGAGCAGGGCGGGCACCACCACGGCGGCTAGGCCAGACGCGGAGCGAGCTTCGATTCGCGCTCGCAAGCCTCGAGCACCGGCGATCGATCCAGGCGGAGACCCCGTCCGCTTCCCGATGGCTTTGTACGCAATCTGCGTATATATGTACGCAGGATGCGAACGGCGAAACTCCTCGACGCGCTCATGCCACGCACCCGGCAGCAGGTGCTCGGGACGCTGCTCCTGCGACCGGACCGGGGGTGGTTCGGGCGAGAGCTAGCCCGCCATCTCGGACTCCAACCCTCGAGCCTCCAGCGGGAGCTCGCGGCCCTCACCGAAGCCGGGATTCTGACCCAGCGGCGCGAGGGCAAGCAGGTGTACTACCAGGCCGACACGAGCTGTCCGGTCCTGGGTGAGCTCCAGGGGTTGCTGCTGAAGACGGCGGGGCTGGTCGACGTGCTCCAGAAGCACCTGAAACCGCTGGTGCGCGACATTGCCTGCGCCTTCGTGTACGGCTCGGTCGCGCGAGCCGAAGAGCTGTCGGACAGCGATGTCGATCTGTTTCTCATCGGAGCGGTGAAACCGAGCGCCCTCGCGAACGGTCTGGAGCAAGCGAGCCAGCGGCTCGCCCGCACGGTCAATCCGACCGTGCTGAGCTCCCAGGAATTCGCCCGATGCGTGCGCGCGAAGGATCGTTTCGTCCTCTCGGTGCTCGAGCGGCCCAAGCTCTTCGTCCAGGGGTCCAGCCATGAGCTGGACGAGCTTGCTGGCGGAGCGCCGGGTCGCCCGGGAAGGCGTCGATCGAGCTGAGATCGAGCGCTACCTGGCGCTCGTCGCCTCGCGCCTGGCGGACGCCGGCCTCGAGGGGCTCTCCGCGGATGGCCGTTTCACCGCGGCCTACGATGCCGCCCGTACCCTCGCGGTCATTGCGATCCGAGCGTGCGGGTATCGCGTGCTGGTCCACGGCGGCGGTCACAAGAACACATTCCTCGCTCTGCGGGCCGTCCCGAACGCGAAGGTAGCTGGCGAGGCTGCCTTCCTCGATCAGTGTCGCCGCAAACGCAACGAGGCGTCCTACCTGGCTCCTCACCTCAGCTTGGCAGAAGCGGACGACTTGCTCGAGAAGGCGAGGGAGTACCAGTTCGCGGTGCAGTACTGGCTGGTGGAGGAACACCCCGAGTTGACCTCGGGTGAATGATGTCCTCTGCACTCATCCTCGAGCCGTCTGTAACGCACCTCGATCGCTTGCGCGCCCCTGGCTGCGGCACAACCCCGCCCGGAGCCAGGTAGCATGCCCTCCATGAAGCTCCCGCCGTTCCCGTCCGCTCTCGCGGCGATGCTCGCCGTGTTCCCGTTCACCACCGCACAGGAACCGGCGGCGAGCGTCGACCTCGCTGCGCGCATCGAGGCCATCCGTGCGGATGCGGGCGTGCCGGCGCTGGGCGGCGCGCTGGTCACGGTCGACGGACTGGAGGGCGTGTGGGTCACGGGCACGCGGCGCGTGGGCGGCGCGGAGCGCGTCGGGTCGGACGATCTCTGGCACCTCGGCTCGTGCACGAAGTCGATGACGGCGACCTTGATCGCGTTGCTCGTCACGCGCGGCGATCTGGCCTGGGACACGGAGCTCGGGAAGCTCCTGCCCGACATCGCGGCCGAGATGCACCTGGACTATCTCGACGTCACGCTGCTCGATCTTCTCAGCCACCGCGCCGGAGTGACGAACACGCCGAGCCTCGGGTACGCAGCCGAGCTGGAGGCGAGCAAAGAGCTCTCGCTAGTCGAACAGCGCGCGATGCTCACGCTCGCGACGCTGAAGCAGGCGCCGGTCCATCCGCCGCACGGGAAGTTCCTGTACTCGAACTTCGGCTTCGTGATCGCGGGGCACCTGGCCGAAGTGAAGACGGGGAAGCCTTGGGAGGAGCTCATCCAGGAGCTCCTCTTCCGCCCGCTGGGCATGACCAGCGCCGGCTTCGGCCCTCCGGGGACGAGCGCGCGCTGCGACCAGCCGCGGGGTCACACGGATGCCGGCGAACCAGTCGAGCCGGGCCCGGATGCGGACAACGCGCCGATCCTCGGTCCGGCGGGCACGGTGCACGCCTCGCTCGCCGACTGGGCGAAGTACGTGCAGCTCCATCTGCAGGGTTTCCGCGGCGCCGTGAAGGTCGGCGAGATCACGCTCACGCAGGACACCCTCGCACTGCTGCATCGGCCCCACGCCGGGCCGGAGCCGAAGTATGCGCTCGGCTGGGTGGTCGAACAGCGCGCCTGGGCCGGCGGCGACGGCACCGCGCTGTGGCACAACGGCAGCAACACGATGTGGTACTGCGTGACCTGGCTCGGTCCGGGGAACGGCGTCGCGGCGCTGGTGACGACCAACCAGGCCTCGCCGAAGGCCAAGGGCGCCACGGACCAGGTGGCGACGCTATTGATCCAGGAGTACGAGCGCCGCGCGAAGAACCCCGCGCCGCGCTGATCGACGAAGGTCGAGTGCGCTCTCCGAGGGAGAGCTCAAGGGAGGGACGGAACAGGACGACAGGAACGGCCGCGTCCCTGAAGGTCGGACTCTCGAAAGCGCCTGCTTGGACCAGGAGGTCTCCCATGAACTCGATCCGCATCCACCCCGTCACCGCTGGTTTGGCCCTCGTCGGAGTCGCTCTGCTCGGCGCCGCTCGCGCACAGCAGCCGGTGCGTTTG
>JANOGB010000163.1:0-6773 GCA_031413955.1 Planctomycetota bacterium
TGGACCGTCGCCGGGGCGGACGCGATCATCGCCCTGCGCTGCTGCAACCTGAGCGGCCGCTTCGAGGACTTCTGGGCGCGCCGAGCCCAGCGCCGGGGGACCGCATGACCCCCCCTCACCTCACAATCCTGACGTGCGCCCTCCTCACCCAGGCCCGAGAAGGGCTTCCTGAACGGGTGCGAGGACATCAAGGCCGCCGAGCGCTTCTTCGTGATCCCCGCCGGTTAGGAGCATCCGATCGGACACGGAACCGAGGCCGTACCGCTCGCCGACATGCTCGGACGCCTGCCTGTTCTCTGGGCCGCGTGACCGGATCCGCCTCGAGACCTGCGCGAGCTCGTCGGACGTCGGGCGCAGCACGAAGGGCGGCTCGCGAAGTCGGATGCGAGGGGCCCGCCCATCACCTGCGGGTCGTGGGTGATTCGGGACAGGAGGTCCTTCGAGTTCGGTTCCGTGCTCCTGGGTGGGTTCTCCGCCCAGGCGAAAGCCACCTATCCTTCTCGAGGAGGCGAGAGCAACGGCTCGATGAGCGCGATGAGTCGCGGGATGTCCACCGTCGCAGTTCGCCACACCTCGAACAGATCCACGTCGTCGTAGCCGTGGATCAAGCGATCGCGCATCCCCGTCATCCGCGGCCACGGAAGAGCAGGCTGCGAATCGCGGAAGCCGGCCGATATCCGCTTGGCCGCTTCGCCGAGGACAGGGAGCGGATGGAGCACGGCGGACTGCTCAGCGGGAGTCGACGAGCGTCTGCAGCAATGCTGCGCGAGCTCTCGCGCGCAGACCTCGAGGCGCTGCTGTCCTGAGCGGCCGGCCCCCTCGCGCCCGCGCTCTTCGTCAGGCCGTTCTTCACGAGTCGTGACAGCCGTCCTCCGGATCGGGTCCGACAAGAAGGGCTCGGATCGACTCGACGTCGAACTCGCCGCCTCATCCCGCGTTGAACTCACGCTCGAAGCGCGCGACCGTCGCCAGGATCTCCGTCCAGGCCGGCGGCTCGCCGTAGAACATGTTCGCGCGCATCGCCTGGTAGTCGCGACGCCAGAAATCGAGCTGCGATTCCGGAGGCACCAGGCGTAGCGCGCCTTTGCGCAGCGTTGAATAGTCCATCCAGCCGTGGGGGAAGAAGATCAGCCGGTGCACCGCCACCCGCTCGAACAGGCCGACGTCCTCGACGGCCTCGCGCGCGACTCCCCTCTGGATCAAGCACGCGAGATCGTAGTAGTGGCGCGCGAGCCTGGGCTTCCTGGCCTTGCTCTCCGGCCGGTAAGTCTCCTCGTGGACGAGCATGGCCTTCTCCCAGAACGTGCGCCGTGCTGCCACCGTGCGCAGCGAGAAGGCACCGCCCTCGAACAGATCCGGAAACACCTCGGCCAGGAACGGCTGGACGTTGGGCCGCTCGGCCGGCTCGGTCTCCGATCGAGCGCCGAATTCGATCCGCACCGACGGCGTCACGTATGTGGAGCGCTCTACGATGGCTCTCGGATAGTGGAAGAGCAGCGTTTGCTGGTCGGGATCCAGGTCCGTGGCGGCGAGCTCGAGCGACCAGACCTCACCGGCGGGCAATGCCCGAGCGATGCGTTCTTGCAAAGCCGGCCGCAGCTCCTCGCGGATGCGCCTCTGGCACGTCTCACGCAGCTTCCCGAGTGGCTTCTGGCTCAGCCGTTCTCCGGCAAAGCCCAGGAAGCTGCGCTCGATGACCACGTCGACGTCCTCCGAAAAGCGCTTGATCAGCTTCCATGCCTTCGCGAGAGAGGTCCCGCCCTTGAAGGCGAGCTGCTCGCCCCATCCGGGCAGCGCGAAGAGCTCGCGCAACGCCCAGGTGACCCAGAAGTCCTTCTCGAAGCTGACGGCGGCAAGTCCGAAGCTGCCGGCCGCCTCGAAGCAGTGCTTGCCACGTTCGCTCGGCGAGAGCACGAGAAAAGCGTCCATCTACTCTTCCTTCTCGGCCGCCACCTTGCGCATCACCTCCGCGATCCAGACCGGCGCGTAGCGCAGGTCCTCGAGGAGCCGGCGCTTGTCTTCCGCCCGCAGCACCCTGCGCAGGATGCTGACCTCGGCGGCGTGGACGTGCGCGCGGCCCAGCCAGCGCAACGCCTGGATCACCAGACCGCTGGCGCGTCCGGCGGTTGCCATGTTTCTGGGCGTCGCGCGCCGGAATGTGATCGACAGCCGCCCGAGCTTGATCTCTCGCGCCAGGCCGTCGGTCAGGAAGACCACGCGCATGGGCACCTGCTCCGAGAGGCCGAGCGCGTTGGCCGCGTACGCGCCGGTCGGTTGCACGCGGATCGCGAGGCGCCGCTGCACCGCCGCCACGACGTCCTCGGCGGAGGGCCAGCTCCGCTTCGAGCCCGGCCCCTCTCCTGGAGCGTCGTACAGGCCGCGCGCGAGCTGCCGGACCGTCCCGGCCGCCTTCTGGCGCATCAGCGCCGTCGCGACGGCGGTGCGGCTACCCAGGTCGGCAAGGTCCGCCGGCGTGAACACCCACCCCGTTCCGCGCTCGCGCAGCCGCTGGGCGACCCGGGTGTCGACGGAGCGCGCGTGCTTGCCCATATTTTTGCCACAAAAAGTAGCCAGGTTTTGTGGCAAAAACCAGGAGGCCGTCGGGCGAAGCCGGCGTCAAGTCTCGCAGTTCGCGCCGCTCCCTGGCCGTCGTGCGCCGAGCATCGAGCGAGCGGGGATTCCCTACCAGTACCTCGACGGCCGCACGCAGAGGCGCGCCGAGCGTCTTCCTGCTCGACCCGTGGTGGAACCCCGCGGTCGAGAGCCAGGCCATCGACCGCGCCCACCGCATCGGCCAGACGCGCAAGGTGCTCGCCTATCGCCTCATCACGCGCGGCACGGCTGGAGGAGAAGGTGCTCGAGCTCCAGGAGGGCAAGCGCGAACTCGTGCGCGCCGTCCTGGGCGAGGGCGGCTCGCTCCTGCGCAAGCTCTCGCGCGCGGACCTCGAGGCGCTGCTGTCCTGATCAATTGCGTTGCGCGAGAGCGCCAATGCAGGATCGCAACACCCAACCTCGCAGGGTGCAGGCGCCCTCTGTCAGTCCTTGCAAATCGGGAGTCGGACTTCAGAATTGCAAGGATGATCCCCCGTAGGTTGGCTCCCGAGGTCGCTCGGGCATTGGCCTCCTTCCCTGTCGTCGCCCTCCTCGGGCCGCGTCAGGTCGGCAAGACGACCCTCGCGCTCGCCTTGCGGGACACCCTCGAAAAGCCGGCGATCTACCTCGATCTCGAGCGCGACTCCGACCGGAGCAAGCTGGTCGAGGCGGAGCTGTACCTCACGCGACAGAAGGAGCGCCTCGTCATCCTCGACGAGGTCCAGCGTCTGCCCGAGCTCTTTCCCTTGCTGCGCAGCCTGGTCGACGAACGCATCCGCGCGGGCGAGCGCGCCGGTCACTTCCTCGTCCTGGGCTCGGCCTCACGGGATCTCTTGCGACAGTCCTCCGAGTCGCTGGCCGGACGCATCGCGTACTTCGAGCTGAAGACGCTCGGCCTGGACGAGCTCCTGCCCGTCGACGGCGCGCCGGCGCTCGACCGCGCCTGGCTGCGAGGAGGCTTTCCCGGGAGCTACCTCGCGGCGAGCGACGAGCAGAGCTGGACCTGGCGCGGGCAATTCATCACGACCTACCTCGAGCGCGACATCCCCCAGCTCGGGCCGCGCCTCCCGGCCGAACGCATGCGACGGCTGTGGAGCATGCTCGCGCACGGGCAGGGCGACGTCTGGAATGCGGCGAAGCTCGCCGCAGGACTCGAGGTCTCGGGCCGGACGGTGCGCTCCAACCTCGACGTCCTCTCGGACCTGTACATGGTGCGCCAGCTCCAGCCCTGGGCCGGGAACACGAAGAAGCGCCTGGTGCGCTCGCCCAAGACCTACGTGCGCGACAGCGGCCTGCTCCACCGCCTGGCGAACGTCCCCGATCTCGAGACGCTGCTCGGGAGTCCGCTGTGCGGGCGCTCGTGGGAGGGTTTCGCGATCGAGCAGATGCTCGCGCGCATGCCGGACTCCTGGCAGGCATTCTACTACCGCACCTCGGCTCAGGCGGAGATCGATCTCGTGCTGGAGGGACCCGCGCGGCACGTCGTCGCGATCGAGATCAAACGCTCCTCCTCACCCAGGCCCGAGAAGGGTTTCTTGAACGGGTGCGAGGACATCCGCGCAGTCGAGCGCTTCTTCGTGATCCCCGCTGGCGAAGAGCACCCGATCGGACACGGGACCGAGGCCGTGCCGCTCGCCGACATGCTCGGACGCCTGTCTGTTCTCTGGGCCACGTGACCGGATCCGCCTCGAGACCTGCGCGAGCTCGTCGGACGTCGAGCGAAGCAGGAAGAGCGGCCCTCGGGGCATTGCTCCCGGCGAGAAGCCCCAGGACACCGGCAAGGACTGCTTGATTGACAACACTCCAAATTCGCCGAAAATGGAGTCGTGGCAAACATCCCCAGGATCCTGGAGCCCCGCCTGCGCCGGGTACTCCAGCGGCAGAAGTCCGCGCTCTTGCTCGGCCCGCGCCAGACGGGCAAGACGACCTTGCTGCAGTCGCTGCAGCCCGACCTGTTGCTGAATCTCTCGCGGCCGGAGGTGCGGCAACGCTACGAACGGAGCCCGCAGCTACTCGGTGCGGAGGTCGAGGCGCTGCCCGGACGCTCACGCGGGGGACCGCTGGTCGCCCCTCTGGTCGCACTCGACGAAGTGCAACGCGTGCCCGAGCTGTTGAACGTCGTGCAGGACTTGATCGACCGGCGCGTGGCGCGCTTCGTCCTGACCGGCTCGTCGGCGCGCAAGCTGCGCAGGGGCGGCGAAGTGAACCTGTTGCCGGGACGGCTGGTGCCGCTGCGCCTGGACCCGCTGTCGCTCGCGGAGCGCGTTCCGCCGCGGCTCGAAGAGGCGCTCCTGTACGGCAGTCTGCCGGGCATCGTGCTGGCAGGTGACGACGCGTCGCGCGAAGAGGACCTGCGGGCCTACACGACGCTGTACCTGGAGGAAGAAGTGCGGGCCGAGGCGTTGGTGCGCAACCTGGGCACGTTCGCGCGCTTCCTGCAGCTCGCCGCGCTCGAGGCCGGCGCGATCAGCCATTTTCGCGGTATCGCCCAGGAGCTCGGCCTCGCCCACACGACGGTCGCTGGCTACTACGAGATCCTGGAGGACTGCCTGATCGCGGAGCGGATCGAGCCGTTGTCGGAGAGCCGCACGCGCAAGAAGCTCACCAAGTCGTCACGCTCCCTGTTCTTCGATCTCGGCGTACGCCGGGCCGCCGCCGAGGAAGGCCCGCGCCAGCCTGCGCGAGTGCTGGGCACCCTGTTCGAGCAGTTCGTCGGGCTGGAGCTGCTGCGCGCGACGCGCCATGCCGACTCCCACCTGCGGCTCCGATTCTGGCGCGACCCCGATGGCCCGGAGGTGGACTGGGTGGTGGCGGGCGAGGACCACTGGCTGCCCGTCGAGGTGAAGTGGAGCGAGGCACCGGCCGAACGGGACGCCCGTCACCTGCAGACTTTCCTGGCCGAGTACCCCAAGGCACGGGGGGGTGTGGTCGTCTGTCGCACGCCGCGGCGTTTCAAGATCGCCGCAAAGATCACCGCGGTTCCCTGGCAGGAGATCCCCCAGCTCGTGGAGGACATGGCCTGACCTGCCCCTGCTCCGCGGCGATGCTGGTCAGATCAGGTGATTCGGGGGAGGAGATCCTTCCCCAGCGCGTGGTCCTTCTCGACGACCTCCTCGCCGAGGCCCCACTCGCGGACGCGCTCCTCGATGTCGAACCGTCGGATCACTACCCGATGACCGGGGCGTCAGGCCCCAGTGCTCGCAGGCACTCCAGCCGCCGACGTAGCCGGGCCCGAGCACCGCTGCCGCGACTTGCCAGGAGTCGGCGCGCCATTCGCGGGGCGCGCGGGCGCCCAGGGGGGACGGTCACGTACCAGCCGCGGCGCACGCGCGCGAGCCAGCCGCGCTCGGCGAGGTAGGCGAGCAGGCGCCGGCCGCGGCCGGGCTCGAGCCGCAGCTCGCGCGTCGCCTCTTCCGTTCCGAACGGACCCGGGAAGCGCCGATGGAGCCGCTCGAGCAGCCGCCGGTTCGCGTCCTCGATTCCTCGGCCCGGCGCGGCGGCGTCCTTGGAAGATCCGCGGCGGTTGGTCGCCATGGAGCGATGGGTACATTTCACGGCACGAAAGTTCCATTGCATCGAACGTCCGGCGCCTCGGATGCACCTCTCTGGGCGGGCCCGCCCCTCCGTCGGCCGGCTCGGAGTCGCCGATTCGCCACCTGCCCCGCCCCGAACTGGCGTTGACTACTGGAGAGCCACGGCTTCGTCCAGGTGCGCCAGCGCGGCAGCCACGTGGTGATGCAGCAACGAAGGGGTGCAACCGCGGGACCGTGCCCGTGCCGCAGCACGCGGATCTGCGAACGGGGAAGCTTCTCTCTATCGTGCACTAGTCGGGCGTGCCGAGAAGCGCGTTCGAGGCATCGAAGTAGCGCGGACGAGACACGCGCTCCACGGCTCCCACGAACTCGAGCTGTGGCTCGCCGCGCTACCTGCCCGACCTCCAGTCCGGCAGCGAGCGCACCATGAACTCGTCGAAGAGCGGCACCGTGAAAGCTGTGTCGCCGTGCGCTGGGCTGTAGATCATCCCTTTCCGGATGAGGCCGGAGCGCAGGGGCGCGATGGACTGGACCTTGACGCCGAGGCGGGCCGCGATGTCGCCCGAGCGCTGCGGGCCCGGGCCGAGATCGGCCAGCGCTCGCAGGTAGTCCTTCTCGCGCGGGGTCAGACGATCGAAGCGCACGCGG
>JANOGB010000164.1:0-4026 GCA_031413955.1 Planctomycetota bacterium
CCTGGAGGTTTGGATTCCCCTCGTCCTTCCACCGGACGTTCGCGGCGAAGCGCAACGAATCCTCCTCGGCGCCCGTCCACCAAGGCGTCGTCGTCCCCGCGCGACAGCCGTACTCCCATTGGGCCTCGCTCGGCAGCCGCAAGAAGAGACCAGCACGCTCCAGAGTCGCGACGCTGTCGTCCCAGCTCACCCCGTTCGCCGGAAGCAACGGTTGATCCCATAAAATGCTCCCGGTCCAGCGCGACGTCCTCTTCCACTGCTCGATCGTCATCTCGTACTTCGACAGGAAGAACGGGTCGAGCTGCTCCTCGTTCAGCGGCGTGGGCTTCGCTCCATCCTCGACCGGAACGCGACCGGAGGGCAGCAGCACGAACACGATTCCTGTCTCCGGCTTCAGCGTGAGTTTGCCGTCGCTCCCGCGCACCGCCGGCTCTCCCGTCCCGAGGTGGTCAAACTCCCAAAGCCCCGAGTCCGGGTCGGGCCCGAGAGGCACGAGCTCGATTTGCGGCGTGATCCGCAGGCCGCCATACCTCGACGATGCGGCGATGGCCTCGATCGCCTCGTTCCACTTCGCCATCGCCTCGTGAGTGCTCAGACTCTGCTCGACGAGTGCCACACGATCGCGGAGTTCACGAAGCCCCTGGCAAAGGCCGACGAGGCTATCGATCCACCATCGCATTTCCGCATCATCCATGGACCACGCGTCCGGCTCACCTCGGCTGCGCCTGCCTTCAACGGCCTGGTGCTTGAGCGTGGCCGATGCTTTCTTGATGGCCACTCCTGTGGCCTCTTCGTTGCTCTCTTGCTCACGCTTGGCCTCTGCGAGCATTCCCTCGAGCAACTTCTCATGCTCGGCAAGTCCAGGCTTCGTGCGAACGCCCTTCCAGGGGTAGGGCATTCCATCGACCAGCTCGCGGGCCTTCTCGAGCCACCAACGATGAGTGGGACGATCCTGCGCTCGCGCGAAGTCCAGGTTGTCGTCGAGCGTGTGGAAATCTGCCAGCGCCTGGATTGCCCATAGCGCGTTGGCCCGCGCGAGTGCTTCGTCTCTGAGGCGATTGGCCTCTGCTGCACTGCGGTCAGCCTCTCTGGCCTTGTCGTCGGCCCGTCGTGCCTCGCGCTGCGCTTCACGTCGAGCCTCCCCCTCGGAACGGGCGAAGGCCTCCGATTGCCGAGCGTAGGCGAGGCTCATCACCACGCCTGCGACCAGCGCGAGCACGGCCGCGGCGCTCGCCCCCGCGAGCCCCTTGTTCCGCTCGACCCACTTCCTGAGCTCGACGAGCGGGCCCGTGCGATAGGCCTTGACGACCCGGCGCTCCAGATAGGCACGCAGATCCTCGGCCAGTGCGAGCGTGTCGCGGTAGCGCAGCGCCGGCTCGCGCGCCATCGCCTTCTCGCAGATCGCCACGAGCTCGGCCGGGATGTCCTTGCGGAGCGTGGTGAGCGGGGCCGGCGGCCCCTGCACGACCATGCCGAGGATCATCCGGTTCGTGATCCGCGCTCCGAGCGGCACGAACGGCATCTGGCGCGCGAGCAGGTGGTAGAGCACGGCCCCGATCGCATACACGTCCGAGTGCGGGCCGATCTTCTCGATCTCGCCGCGTGCCTGCTCGGGCGGCATGTAGGCCGGGGTCCCGACGATGTCGCCGTCCATGGTGAGGATCGGCGAGTCGGGCGCGTCCGAGCGCTCCTCGCGGCGCTCGGTCTTGACGCTCGTCAGGTTCGTGCCCTCCGTGCGCAAACGCAGGTCGTGCTGGTCCGCGCGGCCGAGGACGCGCGCGAGGCCCCAGTCCATGACGTACACCTCACCGAAGTTGCCGACCATGACGTTGGCCGGCTTCAGGTCGCGGTGCACGACGCCCTTCGCGTGCGCGGAGGCCATCGCCTCGCACACCTTCAGGATCACGCCGAGCGCGCGCGTCTCGTTCCAGCCCTCCTGCTCCGCGAACACGAGCTCGAAGATCGTCTTCAGGTCGCGGCCCTTGACGAGCTTCATCGTGAAGTATACGCGGCCCTCGGCATCGAGGCCGAGCTCGTGCACGGGCACGATGCCGGGGTGGTCGAGCTGGCCGGTGACCTGGGCCTCCTCGAGGAAGCGCGCAAGGAGGCGCTTGTCGACCGGCGGCGTCTGGCCGCTCAGCGCCTCCTCTCGGCCGAGGATCACCTTCATCGCCAGCGAGCGGCGCAGGTCTTCGTCCCAGACCTTCAGGATTGCACCCATGCCGCCGCGCGCGAGCTCGCCCTTGAGCTGGTAGCGCGAACCCTTGAGGGAGTGCTCGGCCAGGCGTTTCAGGAGCTGGCTCGAGGCCGGCGCCGCGTCCTCGCCACGCTCGAGCGCGATCGCTGGATCGACGCCGCTCCCGTACTGCTCCTTCAGCCGCAGCGCGAAAGAGTGGCTCTGCTGGGCCGAGATCCCGAGCCCCGCCCGCTGCAAGATCGAGTGCAGTCGCAGCCAATCCGCGCGGAGCTCGCGGAGAGCAGCGGCGTGCTCCTCGTACTCGCGGCAGAGTGCCTCGAGCTCTTCTTCCGCACCGGACCGAGCGAGCCAGTCCGCGAACAGGCCCTCGGGGTCGACAGGGTTCGATTGTCCCTCCATGGCAAGGCAGTCGGCATTCTACGCAAGCTCAGCGAGGGTGTGGTCCTGGCCTCCGAGCAGACCGGAGCGACTCAATCCGGCGTGTCTTGATGGATCCGGAGCCTACCTGGCTCGAGGATCCAGAGCTTGCCGACCGGCGACTCGCGCTCGGCCGCCACGGCCAGAAGCCGCATGAGGTCGCGCATTCCTGCGAGCGTGGGGCTGGGGTGCCTCAGCACGACGAGGCCCGCGTAGTCGTGTGGCGGATAGTCGAGGATCTGGGCGAAGCCGAGATCCATGGTGACGAGGCATCTGCGCTCTACCCGACAGCGCTCGGCGATCTCCTGGTCCCCCACGCCCTCCAGGGACTGCTCGGCAGCCGTCGAGACGTCGTGCCCCGCTTCGACGAGGGGCTCGCGCCAGCGAGGGTCCGCGTTCTCGTCCAGCTTGAAACGTAGCTTCAAGACGCGATGTCGATCGGCAGCACGCGCTCGCGCGTCATCTCGGCCGCGTAGACCAGACAGGCTCGCACGTCGTCGGCTTGCAAGGCCGGATAGGCAACCAGGATGTCCTCGAGCGAGTCGCCGTTGGCGAGGAACTGGACGACCAGCGAGACCGGGATACGGGTCCCCTTGACGCAGGGCTGCCCATGGCAGATGCCCGGGTCGATCTGGATGCGCTTCAGGAGGTCGTTCATGGTTCGCCGTCCGCGAGCAGTGTACAGGGGCCACTGGGCGGACCCTCTCCCGGCAGCGAGGATCTCTCGATCGGGGCTGGCAACCCTGCGCCGGCTGCGCACGGCTCCGTGCTCCCCCCTCCCGAGCTCCGGGAGTGTGGACTGTTCGCGACGCAGTCACTCCGCCGTGCGCTCGAGCTCCTCGACGTCGATCCAATCCTGCGGCCTCGCGACCTTGCGCTTGTTGCGGATCAGGTCGGTGCGCGAAAGCACCTGGATGGCGCTATCCCCATAGGTGGTAGTCACGCGCCGCTCCCAGGCTTCCTCGAAGCTCACGCCGGCCAAGTCGGTGAGGATGTCGATCCGGTTCGGGGGCAGGCCGATCTGGAACACCATCTCGGGACGGGTCAGGTCCTCTGGCCGCAACTCCTGCATGGGAGCCCCGAAGGCGGCCAGGGCCTGCCATGCGCGGTGTGCGTTGGCCGGCGTGCGCTCGACCCAGACATCCAGGTCCTTCGTGTAACGCGGCCGGGCGTGGAAGGCGACCGCGTAGCCGCCCACCAGGAGGTAGCGCACCTCAGCGGCGTTCAACGCGCAGAAGAGATCTCTGAAGTCGCGATTGACCAGGGTCCTCCCCTTTCCAGAAAGACGCCTCCAGGACCATGTCCCAGACGGCCTCGAGCCGCTTCACGGGTCCGAGCTCGCGCCAGAAGCGGTCGTCGAATTCGCGCTCGTCCGGGCCTTGCCGGACGAAGCGTGCGGAAACACGGCGCGG
>JANOGB010000165.1:0-2034 GCA_031413955.1 Planctomycetota bacterium
CGGCCATGGTCGTCGCCACGACCGAACACAACTACGAGCGCACCGACCCGCGCGCAGCCCGGTTGGTGGGCCGAGATCAAGCCAGGATTCCGATCCGGAAGATGATGAAGGAATCGGAGCGGTCGAGGAGCCCGGCGCTCCCGGCTGAATCTACATCTCTTCCGGTGCCCCGACGCCGAGCAGCGTGAGGCCGTTGCGGAGCACGACCTCGGAGCCGCGCACGAGCAGCAAGCGGGCGGCGCGCAGCGGCGGTTCCTCGGCCAGGACCTTGTGGTCGACCAGCCAGCTCGAGATCGTGCGGCACAGGGCGAGCAGGTACTGGGCGAGCTCGGAGGGCTCGCACTTCTGTGCGGCCGACGCGACCACGCCGGGGAAGCGTCCCAGGGCGAGCAGGATCGCCGCCGCGTCCTCGAGCAGGGCCCAGTCGGGTGCCGCGCCGTCCTCCGGGGCCTTGCGCAGGATCGAGGCGAGGCGCGCGTGGGTGTACTGCACGTAGGGGCCGGTCTCGCCCTCGAAGGCCAGGATCTCGGCCTTGTCGAAGACCACGTCCTTGATGCGCTCGCGCTTCAGGTCGTTGAACACGATCGCGCCGAGGCCGACCTGCTCGGCCACCTTGTCGGCGTCGGGCAGCTCCGCGTTCTTCTCGGCGATGATGGCGCGCGCCTCGGCCACCACTTCGTCCAGCAGGTCGTCGAGCACGAGCACCTCGCCCTTGCGGCTGGCGAGTTTCACGCGGCCCGGCCCGAGCAGGAGGCCGAAGTCGACGTGCTCGACGCGCGTTTCCCACTCGCAGCCCATGCGCTTCAGCACGGCCTTGAGCTGGCGGAAGTGCAGCTTCTGCTCCGCGCCGACCACGTACAGGCAGCGTGCGAAGTGGAACTCCTCCCAGCGGTGGAAGAGCGCGGCCAGGTCGCGCGTGGCGTACAACGTCGTGCCGTTCGACTGGCGCAGCAGGCAGGGCGTCTTCTCGAGGCCCTTGTCGAGCGCTCCGAGCTGGACCACCAGCGCGCCCTGCGAGACCTCGGCCACGCCGGAGGTCTGCACGCGCGCGAGGGTCGGCTCGAGCATCGGCTCGTAGAAGCTCTCGCCGCGCACGAGGTCGTGGCGGATGCCGAGACGCGCATACGTCGCATCGAAGCCGCGCATCGAGACCTCGGTCACCCAGCGCCAGAGCGCGCGCACCTCGCCGTCCTTGCCGCTCTCGAGCTCCTGGTAGGCGGCCACGGCCTCCTGCTTGAACTCGGCGTCCTCTTCGGCGGCTTTCTTGCTGCGCTGGTAGAGCTCGAGCAGACCTCCGACCGGATCTTTCTCGAGCTCGACCGTCTCGCGCCAGCGCCGGATCGCGACCACCAGCGCTCCGAACTGCGCGCCCCAGTCGCCGAGGTGGTTGATGCCGACCGTGCGGTAGCCGAGGAAGGCGTGCAAGCGTTGCAGCGCGGCGCCGATGATGGTCGAGCGGATGTGCCCGACGTGCATGGGCTTGGCGATGTTGGGCGAGGAGAAGTCGAGCGCGATCGTCTGGCCCTTGCCCTCTTCCGAGCCGCCGTAGCGCGCGCCGCCGCGCGAGATCGAGCCGAGCACCGACTGCGCCAGCAGCCTGCGCTCGATGCGGAAGTTCAGGTAGGGCCCGGCCGCCACCACGGCGATCCCGGACAGCTCACCCGCGATCGCCTGGCCCAGCTTGACCGCCGCGGCCGGCGGCGGCTGGCGCTGCGCTTTCGCGAGATGGAAGCAGGGGAAGGCGAGGTCGCCGTTGGCCGCGTCGCGCGGCGACTCGAGCTTGACGTCCGCGGGCGCGAGGCCCGTGTGCTTGGCGACGACGCGCCGGATCCGTTCGATGAACTCCTGCATGGGCGAGGCGAGAAAAGGGGCGACATCATGCGTCCCTGGGACCGCCCGGCTCCAGCCCGGCTCCGTTTCTTCTCCTCATCTTCTTTTTTTCACCCTGGGAGCGCCGGGCTCCAGCCCGGCTCTTCTCCTTGGCCGATTTTTGCTCTCCGAAGGAAAGGGAAAAGAGAGGAAGCGGAGCCGGGC
>JANOGB010000166.1:0-3707 GCA_031413955.1 Planctomycetota bacterium
GCGCTGCCGGCGAGGACCCCGGTGCGCGTGCGGGAGTTGCTCGGGCGCTGCCTGCACAAGGACCCGCGCCAGCGCCTGCGCGACATCGGCGACGCGCGCCTCGCGCTCGAAGGCTCGGACCTCGAGGAACGCGCCGAGCCGGCCACGCGCTCGTCCGCACTCATCGCTGTGCTGCCGTGGGGCGTGAGCGCGCTGCTGGCGGTTGCGCTCGCCCTCGTCACGCTGCGCGCAACGAGCACGCCCGGGGGCCGCGCCGCGCCGGTGCGCACGGCCGTGCGCCTGCCGGCCGGAGTGCGCCTCGAGCTCGAGACGAACACCGCCGAGCAGTCGCTGCTGGCCATCTCTCCGGATGGGTCGCGGATCGCCTTCGTCGCGAGCGACGGCGCGACGCGCAGGCTCTACCTGCGCTCGCTCGAGACCTTCGACGCGCTCGTCGTGTCGGGCAGCGAGGACTCCGGCACGCCGTTCTTCTCGCCCGACAGCCGCTGGATCGCGTTCACCGCGCGCGGCCGGCTGCAGAAGGTCGCGGTCACCGGCGGCACCCCCATCGATCTCTGCGAGGCGCCCGCGGAACGCGGCGGAGCCTGGGGCCCGGACGGGACGATCGTCTTTCCAGCCGGGCTCACCACGGGACTGATGAGGGTCCAGAGCTCCGGCGGCCGCCCTGCGCCATTGACCGAGCTCGACGCCGCACAGAGCGAGCGCACGCATCGCTGGCCGACCTTCCTGCCGGGCGGCAAGGAAGTCGCGTACACGGTCGGAGTGGAAGGCAAGGCGGCCGATTACGAGGACTGCAACATCGACGCCGTGGTGCTCGCCACGGGGAAGAAGCGGCGCCTCGGTCTCCGCGCCAGCTACGTGCGGGCGACGGAATCCGGCCTGCTCCTGTTCGCACGCCGGGGCCGCTTGTGCGCGTTGCCGCTCGTATCCCTCGCTAGCGGGCAGGCGCCCGAGCCCGTCGTGGTGCTCCAGGGTGTCGCGGGCGTCGCCTCGAGCGGAGCCGTGCACTTCGACGTGTCGCGCAACGGGACGCTCGTGTATGCCGAGGCCGACCCGCACGCCAACGAGGGCGAACTCGCCTGGGTGTCGCGCGACGGAGAGGTCGAGCGCCTCGCTCTGCCCGCGCGCGGCTACGCGCTCCCGGCCCTGTCGCCCGACGGGTCGAAGATCGCCGTCACCATTGGCTCGGCGCTGCGGGCCGAAACGGATGTCTGGGTCCACGACCTCGGGCTCGGCTCGATGACGAACCTCAGCTCCGACGGCGTGAGCGCCGGCGGGCTCTGGACTCCGGACGGCACGCGCGTGGCGTACTCGAGCCAGTCGAAGGCGCGGGGCGCGATCCTGCAGAGATCCGCCGACGGTCGTAGCCAGCCGGAGGTGCTGTTCGAGGGTGATCTCAGCCAGGAGGCTGGCTCCCCGTTGTCCTGGACACCCGACGGGAAGGAACTCGTCTTCGTGAGCGATTCCGGGCCCCCGAATTCGGGCGACGTGTTCGCGCTCTCGCTGAGCACTCACGAGCAGCGGACCATTCTCGCGACGACGGCGATCGAGTACTCGGGCCTGGTCTCGCCCGACGGCAAGTGGCTGGCGGTCGCCTCCTCCGGCAGCGGACGGGACGAGATCTGGGTGCAGGCCTTCCCCGAGGGTGGAGCGCGCTGGCAGATCACCGAGCGCGGCTCCATGCCCTGCTGGTCGCGCGACGGCACGGAGCTCTTCTACGTCGCCGGCTCGAACATGATGGCCGCGCGGGTCACGACCCAGCCGTCGTTCAGTTCGAGCGCGCCGAGCCTGCTCTTCTCGCTCGAGTTCCCGACGTCGTTCAACACGATCAGGAACTGGGACGTCGCGTCCGACGGACGCTTCCTGGTGGTGCTGCGCTCCTCGAAGGAGTCGATGGCGGCGCACATCAACGTGGTGCAGGACTGGTTCGCCGACCTCGAGCACGCGCTGACGAGCGCGGGAGAAACCCAGCGCTGAGCGCGCGGCCATGGTCATCGCCACCGGATCTTCGCTGTCGCACTACACGATCCTCGGGCCAATCGGCGCCGGGGAGATGGGCGAGGTGTATCGAGCGCGCGACATGAAGCTCGGCCGCGAGGTGGCGATCAAGGTGCTGCCGGAGCACTTCGCCGACGACGAGGAGCGCCTGAAGCGCTTCGAGCGCGAGGCGAAGACGCTGGCCTCGCTCAATCATCCGAACGTGGCGCAGATCCACGGCGTGGATCAGGTCGGCGAAACGTGCTTCCTGGTGCTCGAGCTCGTGCCGGGCGAATCGCTCGAGGAACGCTTGAAGCGCGGGCCGCTGCCGCTCGACGATGCGCTCGACGTCTGCAAGCAGATCGCGGAAGGTCTCGAGGCCGCGCACGAGGCGGGCGTGATCCACCGCGACCTGAAGCCGGCCAACGTGCGCCTGACGCCCGAGGGCAAGGTCAAGGTGCTCGACTTCGGACTCGCGAAGCCCAGCCAGGAGGTGCGCGAGGGGTCCACGAAGGACAGCGTGCTCTCGACCGAAGCGGGTCGCCTGCTCGGCACACCGACCTACATGGCGCCCGAGCAGGCGCGCGGTAAGTCCATCGACCGGCGCATCGACATCTGGGCCTTCGGCTGCGTGCTCTTCGAGTGCCTCACCGGCAAGCGCGCCTTCGACGGCGAGACGCTCTCGGACGTCTTGAGCTCGGTGCTGCGCTCCGAGGCCGATCTCGGAGCGCTGCCGGCGACGACCCCGGCGCGCGTGCGCGAGCTCCTCGGGCGCTGTTTGCACAAGGATCCGAAGAAGCGTCTGCGCGACATCGGCGACGCGCGCCTCGCGCTCGAGGATGCCGGCGAAGTGGCCGAGCGCGCGCCCGCGGCACCGGGCTGGTCCCGCCGGTTGCCCTGGGTGATCGCCACGCTGGCCAGCGTCGTCGGTCTGGCGGCGGGCTATTTCGCAGCCGGGGGCACGGGCGCCGGAGCCGCCGACACCACAGCGACCTTCGAACGTCTCACCTTTCGGCCCGGTCACTTCGTCAATGCGCGCTTCGCCCCGGACGGGCAGACGGTCTTCCTGAGCGCGGACTGGGAGCACAACGAGCGGGAGATCTACCAGGTGCGGCCCAAGGCGGGCGAGCTCGCGATCGGGATCGGGGCCGAGCTGCTGTCCGTTTCGAGCTCTGGCGAGCTGGCCGTGCTCCTGCCGCGCGTGGAGACCGGCAATCCGTACACCTCGATCGGCACGCTGGCCGTGGTGTCCGCCAGCGGCGGAACGCCGCGCAAGCTGGCCGACGGTGTGATGGGGGCGGACTGGTCACCGGACGGCAAGAGCCTGGCCGTGCTGCGAGTCGCCGAAGGCAAGTGGCGCCTAGAGTATCCCCTGGGCACGATGCTCCACGAATCGCCGAGGCGCTTCCACTGGATTCGAGTCTCACCGCAGGGCGACGCGGTGGCGTTCTTCGAGCCCGACCCCGCGGGGCGCTTCTCGGTCGTGGTGGTCGAGCGCACCGGCGCACGCCAGGTATGGTCGAGCGACTGGTCCGACTGGTGGAACCTCGCCTGGTCGCCCGACGGGGAGGAGGTCTGGTTCGGCGCCTCCCGCGTCGGCGACGCGGCCAGTCTCTATGCCGTCGACCGGCGCGGCAACCTGCGGACTCTGCTCGCCGCTCCGGGTACGCTCGAGCTGCACGACGTGGCGCCCGATCGCAGCGTCCTGGTGGCGCAGGTCTACACCCGAA
>JANOGB010000167.1:0-5460 GCA_031413955.1 Planctomycetota bacterium
CGAGCCAGCACCTCCGGTACGATGTTCTTCACGGGGCTCTTTCCTTTCGTTCTCATAAACGCCTTGGATCTCTGAACTTACGTCCAAGGTAGGAAGGAGCCCCGTGTCTCGCTAGCTCAACGTTAATCGGGTCCTACACCCCTTCCTTGTAGGCTTCTTCTCCACCAGTCGGGGGATCGAACTCCGCTCGGGCGCTCCCCCGGGAACCGATGTCCTGGGCCAGCCCTGCGGCACGATCCTAGGCAAGACTCCGCGGATCGGGGCCACCGGCGTTCCCTCGCTCGGTCAGAACTATTCACTCCATCTGTCGGACGTTCCCGGGGACGCACCGGCCTTGCTGCGCATCTCCGTTCTCGGCATCACGCAGAAGTCCCCCGAGGTGGGCCTGCGCGGGTGCACCTTCCTGAGCGAGACGTCGGCCCGCTTCCGCGTCACGACCCAGAAGATCGCCCCCGGTCGCGGTGCCGCCACCGTCGAGCTCCCGATCCCGCCCAACCCCGCGCTGCAGGGCCTGCGTTTCTCCGCCCAGTGGACCGTCCTCGATCCCCGCGGCCGGCCCCTTGCGCTCACGCGTATCCTGCGCCCCACGATCGGCGGATAGACGGCCGCGCGGGGCTCACTCTCCCGATGAACGCCGCGGGCGCGGCTTCGCCGGCAGGTATTGTTTCGGCCAGGGGAAGCCGTGATGCTCGTGGGTCGTGCTGGCGTGCAGCGTGAGGTACGGGTCGACGAGGTGCGCGCGTGCCAACGCGCACAGGTCCGCGCGGCCGGCGGCGAGGATCGTGTTGGCGTGGTCGGCGCCCTCGATGCCGCCGACGGCCATGACGGGCATCTGGACCTCGTGGCGGAGGCGCTCGGCGAACGGGACCTGGTACATGCGCCCGTACTCGACAGGCGAGCGCGGGGTGTTGCCGGCCGAGCTGACATCGATCAGGTCGAGGCCGCGCGCGCGCAGCGTGCGGGTGATCTCGACCGTTTCCTCGATCGTGATGCCCTCGCCGGCGGGCAGCCAGTCGGTGGCGGAGACGCGCACGGCGAGCGGTTTTTCGGCGGGCCAGGCGGCGCGCACGGCCTCGAACAGCTCGAGCGGAAAGCGCAGGCGGTTCGCGAGCGTGCCGCCGTACTCATCCGGGCGCGGGCGGGCGGCGGGCGCGAGGAAGCTCGAGAGCCGGTAGCCGGGGGCGTCGTGCAGCTCGCGCAGGGCGTAGCCGGCGCGCGCGGTGCGGCGTGTAGCGCTCACGAAGTCGTCGCGGACCGCTGTCATGTCGGCGCGCGTCATCGCGCGCGGCACGGGCCAGTCCGGCGCGAAGGGTAGGGCCGAGGGCCCGATCGTCGGCCACGCGCGAGCGTCGCGCAGCGGGTCGTCGCCCTCCCAGGGCAGGTTGCAGGAGCCTTTTCGGCCGGCGTGGGCGAGCTGCATGCCGATCTTCGCGGGACTGTTCGCGTGTACGAAGTCGACGATGCGTTTCCAGGCGCGCTCGTGCTCGTCGCTGTACATCCCCGCGCAGCCGAGCGTGATGCGCGACTCGGCCGAGACGTCGGTCATCTCGCTCATGACCAGGCCCGCAGCGCCGATCGCGCGGCTGCCGAGGTGTACGAGATGCCAGTCCCCCACGGTGCCGTCCACGGCCGAGTACTGGCACATGGAGGAGACCACGATGCGGTTCTCGAGCCGCAGTGAGCGCAGCGTGAGCGGCGCGAAGAGCGGCGGCGGAGCGTTCTCCCCGGGAACGCCAGGCTCCAGCCTGGCACTTTCTTGCCGCGTTCCCGAAGAGACAGAGGCCAGGCTGGAGCCTGGCGTTCCCGGGGGGAGCCCGTTCTCGGAAGCGAACTCGGCCGTGACGCGGCGCACGAGCTCCGGATCGCGCTGGCGCAGGTTGTCGTAGGTGATGCGCTTGGAGCGCGTCATCAGGTTGAAGGTGAAGGCCAGCGGGCGCTGCTTCACGTAGCGCGCCGAGTTCTCGAACCACTCCATCGAGGTGCGCGCGGCGCGCTGCAGGCGCGCGACGTCGTTGCGGCGGTGCTCCTCGTAACGTCTCAGGGCCGCGGGCGCCTCGTACTCGCTCGCACGCAGGGCCGCCGCGAGCTCGATCGCGTCCTCCATCGCGAGCTTCGTGCCCGAGCCGATCGAAAAATGCGCCGTGTGGGCCGCGTCGCCGAGCAGGACCGTGTTTCCGCGCACCCAGGTGCCGCAGCGGATCACGGGGAAGGCACGCCAGACCGACTTGTTGGTGAGCAGCGGGTGGCCGTCGAGCTCCGGCGCGAACAGGTCCTCGAGCACGCGCACGGTCTCTTGCTCGCTGGCGTGCTCGAGCCCGGCGCGTTTCCAGACGTCCTCGTGGCACTCGACGATCCAGGTCGAGAGCGTCTCGGCTCCGCGCTGGAAGGGATAGGCGTGCACCTGGAACAGGCCGTGCTCGTTCGCGCGGAACACGAAGGTGAAGGCCTCGAGCGGCTTGGTCGTCCCGAACCAGGCGAACTTGCACTTGCGCCACTCGAGCTCGGGCCGGAAGTGCGCGGCGTGCTTGGTGCGCACGAAGCTGTTGATGCCGTCGCAGGCGAGCACCAGGTCGGCCGGGCCGCCGTCGATCTCGATGTCGCTCTCGTCGCGCACCTCACGCTCGAACTCGAGGCGCACCCCCAGCTCTCTGGCGCGTGCGTGAAAAATCTGCAGCAGCGCCTTGCGCGACAGGCCGCAGAAGCCGTGGCCCGTCGAGCGCACGCACTCCATGCGCCCGGGCGCAACCTCGAGGTACGTCTCGATGTCGGTCCAGTAGGCGAAGCGGCGCCGGATCTCGGCGTAGCTCTCGGGGTCGGCCTGCTCGAAGCCGCCCAGCGTCTCGTCCGAGAACACCACGCCCCAGCCGAAGGTGTCGTCGGGCTTGTTGCGCTCGTAGACAACGACCTCGGCCGCGGGCCGGGCCTTCTTCAGCAGGATCGCGAAGTACAGGCCCGCCGGGCCGCCGCCGATGCACGCGACGCGCATCGCGCAATCCTATGCCAGGCTCGACGGCCAACGCGAGCCCGCGGGTGCCCGAGTAGACTCGTCCGCGATCGATGAGCGCGTCCAGATCCTCCTCGCGCCTCGGGCGGCGCTCGCTGGTACTCGCCGCGACGATCGTCTCGACCGCCGCAGTGGCCGAGGTGTTCGCACGGGCGTGCCTCCCTCCTCCGAAGTCGCACGCAGACCTGGTCATGGATCCGGAGCTCGGCTTCATCGCGCTGCCCTGCGCGCCGGTCGAGTTCCGGGACGAGCGCGGGGCCTACTCCTGCGCGCTGAATTCCCTTGGCTCGCGGGGTCCGGAGCTGCCCGCGGAGGACGCCGAGCCGCGCGCTCCGCGCATCCTGCTGCTGGGCGATTCGTTCGTCCAAGGCTGGCAGGTGCGCGACGAAGAGTGGGTGGGAGGTTCCTTGCGCGCCGCGCTGGCGGCGGCGGGCACTCCGGCCGAGGTCCATGCGCTGGCCACGTCGGACTACGGAACGGCCCAGGAACTGCTGGTCCTGCGCCGCCACGGCCGGCGCGTGCGGCCGACGGTCGTGGTCCTGTTCCTCTATCCGGGCAACGACCTCCTCAACAACGCGCCCGAGCTCGCCGGCTGGTCGTCGAGCAGCCCGGGAGACTACTTCCGGCCCTACCTCGTGCCGGACGGAGCCGGTGGTCTGGAGCGTCGCCACGCGCTGCCCGTGCGCGCGCTCCTGCGGCACTCGCGGCTGTTCTCGACCCTGGAAGCCCGCTGGCTGCGCGGACGGAGCGAGGAGGATCTGCGTGCGGAGTTGATGGGCAGTCCGGTTCGCGGCGCGAAGCACCGCAGCTCATCCGGGCTCCCTCTTCATTCCGCCCTGGGGCTCTTCCTCCCTCCCACTCCCGGCGACGCCTGGGATGCGGCCTGGCACACGACCCTGGCGCTGGTGTGCGCGATGCGCGACGAGACCGAGAAGCTCGGAGCGCGCTTCGTCGTGGTCGAGATCCCGCACATGCTGCAGGTCCAGCGCAACTTCCAGAGCGCGAGCCACGAGGAGTTCCTGCGCTCGACGGACCGCGAGACGGGTGACCCTTGCGACTGGAGCTTGCCGGAACGGCGCCTGGAGGACTTCTTCCATCGCGAGGGCATCGACCATGTTTCGCTGCTGGATTCTCTGCGCCGCAACGTGGCCGAGGCGCAGACCTCGAGCTACACGTTCGACGGTCACCTCGACGGACCCGCGCACGTCCAGATGGGAGGCGCGCTCGCGGCGCGGCTGGCGGACGGAGCCTCCGACCGGTGCTTCCAGGGCACGGAACCGCGGCTGCCGGTCGACTTGCTCGCCGGGCGCGGCGCGCCCCCCATCCATATCGACCTGTCCCGACGTCCCTGCGTGGAAGCCTTCGGCAGCGGCTGGTCGTGCTGGTCGCCTGGAGAGGACGGGCAACCGGGCGGCGTTCCGCTGGTCGCGCAGGGCTACTTCCTGGCCAGGCCGGGCTTCGTGACCTTGCGCGGAACGGTCCCACCTTGGGCCAAGCTCCCCGCCGAACTGTGCGTGGCGCGTGCCGGGCAACGCTTTGCTGTCCAGGGGCGAGTGCGCGTGGGAGCGCCGGGAGCGTTCGAGTTCTCCTTCCAGCTCGCTGACGAGCGTGAGGCTTGGCTCCCGCTGCGCCTGTGGGTGGTCGGGAACCAGTCCTCGGACTCGCGCCCGAACCTGATCCTGAACGCGATCACGATCGAGCCGGAGCCTCGCGCCGACTGGGTGGCAGGAAACGCGAAGGCGCCGCCGGCGAACGTCGGCCAGAGGATCGGACGCAGACTGGTACAGCTCCTGCTCCCCGTCTTCCTGGACCTGACGACCTACCTCCAGTTGCGCTGCGTCATCCGTCGAGCATGAGCCGGACCGCACGCAGGCCGAGGCCGCGATGACGAAGAAAATCCTGCTGCTCACGCTCTCGTTTGCCGGCCTGTATTTCGGTGCGAGATCCCTGGTGCGCTTCTTCGCCTCCGACGAGACCAAGATCCGCCGGCTCGTGGCAGGGATGGAGGAGGCCTACAACGAGGGCAAGCCCGGCTCGTGCGTCGGGCCGCTGGCGAAGGACTGGCGCCACGAGGGTTACGAGCTCGACCGCGAACTCTTGCTCGGCGGACTGTTCCAGACCGCGCGCGACCGCGACCGGGAGACGCGCCAGCTCCGCACCAGGGTCGAGGTCGACGAAGAGGCGGTCGTGGTCACGGTCGAGGGCGAGCACGCCACGCTCACCACCGCGGCCACCTTCTTCCGCCTGCGCGCCGGCACGTGGGCGGAGAGCTGGCACCTCTGCATCGAAGCCGAGCTCGCCGACGGCGACGACGGCTGGGAGATCGTGAAGAGCCGCCACGAGGACCTGCGCGGCACGCAGCTCGGGCGCTGACGTCCGCTCATCCGGGAGCGCCGGGCTCCAGCCCGGCTCTTTTCTTCTTGGCTTTCTCCTCTCTCCGAAGACAAA
Source organism: Planctomycetota bacterium (assembly GCA_031413955.1). Classification (GTDB taxonomy): domain Bacteria; phylum Planctomycetota; class UBA1135; order UBA1135; genus JABFRZ01. Next base: position 5,453 of record JANOGB010000167.1, read on the forward strand.
GGGAAGAA
>JANOGB010000168.1:0-39118 GCA_031413955.1 Planctomycetota bacterium
CGGAGGGAGAATCCAGAGAGGATGGGGCCTCCGGGGCTTCGGCTCTCCGGGAGTCGACGATCCGGAGGCCCCTTTTCTTGTTCTCCCTCTGTGAGGCTCCGCGCCCTCTGCGCCTCTGTGGTTGGCTTGGGTTGCGGGCGAGAGCCCGCGCTGAGAGGCCGAGCAGGAATCGATGATACAGCCTCTCAGATGTCTTCTGGCGCATCGCCTGACGGCGCTGCTTCCCGTTCGCGAGCAATTCTTGCTCGCTCTCTGAGTTTCTCAGGCCGCTCGCTGGGGGCTCGCGACGCACACCTCGAGCGCAGCGCGGGCGGCCAGCAGACGTTCGACGAGCTGCGCGGGATCGGGGGCTTCGGCCCACAGGAAGCCGAGTGGACGCGGCTCGAACTCGCCGACCGCGCACTCGCGTCCGGGTTCCTCGATCCACAGGTCGACAAGGCCGGGAACCGCGCGTGCCCGCGTCAGCCCGTCGACGCCGGCGAAGAGTCCGCTGCGCTCGGAGAGGAGTGACAGCCAGCCAGCGGTAGCGCGGGGCGTGAGCTCCAGCTCGTCGAAAGGGCCGCCGGCTCCAGCGAGGTGCGCGAACCAGGCCTGGAGCGGGCTCTTGCCGTAGGCGAGGCGCGCGATGTGCGTGGCGCCGAGCAGATCGGCGAAGCCCGGATGCAGGCGCACGAGCGCGAGATCCGTGTCGGTCTCGACCAGCTCGACTTGCAGCGGACCGCGCTCGAGTCCCAGGGCACGCGCGGCGCGCTCGGCCAGGACGTAGGCGCCGTGCTCGCGCTCGGGCTGGAGGCCGCTCGGCTGCATGCTGGCGACGGCACCGTGGGCGAGCGTGCGGCGCGCGGCGATGCCGCCCGGCACGAAGGCCCCGTCGCGGAAGAAGGCGAAGAGATCCAGGCGGATGCGCTCGGGCGCCGTCGCGCACACGGCAAAGCCCGCGCCGCGCAGGAACTCGCGCGTGCGTTCGGGGGACGACAGGTGCTCCAGCGTGGAGCGCGGCGGTAGCAAGCCGGGCAGCGCGTCAGAGAGGTGGGGCAGCAACGCGAAGCGGCTCGGCTCGGTGACGAGCAGGCCCGCCAGGCGGCCGTTCTTCGCCGTTCGGCACGCCAGGGCCGCGTAGGCCTCGGCATCGCGCGCCGGGATGGAGTGGAACTCCTGCGCCGCGCGCCGCGCAGGCGCGTGCGGATCGGGATCGGCGAGGACCGTGCACAGGCCCGCCTCGCGTGCCCAGCGCAGAGCGGGGGCGGCCTGCGCGCCGCCGCCGATGACCAGGAGGGTGGAACTCATTGGACTGGCCCGACCGATCCGGTCGGACCAGGGGTTGATCGAGCGATTCCCCGCCGGCCTTGAACCCGCGCGCCTCGGCCGGCTCCGCCGGTGCAAGGTTTCTCGATGGAAGGCCGAAGAGCTCCTGCAGCAATGGCCACGGCCACCGCGCTCGGGCTCGAGGGGACGCTGCTCTTCCACCTCAACCTCAACCACGGCTCGCTCGAGGTCGACGGGCGCGGCGCGGTGATCACGCGCTGCTACCAGCCGCTGCTCGAGCTCGCCGAGCGCCACCCCTGGCTGCCACTCGCGATCGAGGCCAGCGGACACACGCTCGAGCGCATCGCGCGCGCGGATCCCGCGTGGATCTCGCGCCTCTGCGCCCTGCTCGAGGCCGGGCGCGTCGAGTTCATCGGCTCGGGCGATACGCTGCTCATCGGTCCGCTCGTGCCGGCCGCCGTCAACCGCTGGAACCAGGAGCTCGGGCGCGCGACGTACCTGCGCCTGCTCGGGCGTGCGCCGCGCGTCGCGCTGGTCAACGCGATGGCCTGGTCGCAGGGCCTGCTGGACGCGTACCTCGACGCCGGCTACGAAGCGTTGATCATGGAGTGGAACGACGCGCGCCGCTTCCATCCCGAGTGGCAGGAGGAATGGCGCTACCGCACGGCCTGGACACAGTCGCCGAGCGGGCGCCGCATCCGCATCCTGTGGACGGAGGCGCAGCTCCAGCAGGGCTTCCAGCGCGCCGTCACGGGTGAGCTGGAGCCCGAGCGCTACCTCGAGAGCGTGCTGGCGCGCAGCGGCCAGCGCGCACGGCACGCGTTCGTGTACGCCGGCGCGGCGGAGGAGTTCGGCCACCGTCTGTCCGGCGCCGGCCCGAGCACGGCGCAGGACGAGGAGTGGCTGCGCATCGGCGAGCTGTGCGTCGGGTTGCGCGCGCGCGGTCTCGAGTTCACGACCCCGCAGCAGGTCCTCGACGACACGCGCTTCGCGCCCGAGGCCACGCTCGAGCTCTCCGTCGCGGCCAATCCGATCCCGCTCGAGCGCCAGCCGCGCTGCAGCGTCACGCGCTGGGCGCTCTCGGGCTGGGAGGACGTGGGGGTCAACGCGCGCTGCTTCGCGCGCGCCAAGGAGATCCAGCGCGTGGGCGGCTCGGCACGCGACTGGCAGCTCCTGTGCCGTGCCTGGGGCGCGGACCTGCGCGGTCATCTGACGGAGAAGCGCTGGCGGCGCTTCGAGCGCTCCCTGCCGGCCGCGAGCGCGAGCAAGCCTTCCGAGACGGCCTTTCACGAGGGGCCGCTGCGCTCGCGGCGGGTCGAGTGGGCGGGCTCGCGCCTGGCGGTCGGGACGGAGGGCGTGCGCGTGGTGCTCAACCTGCGGCGCGGGCTGGCGCTGGACGCGCTCGTCCTGCGCCATGCGGGGCCGGAGGCGCTGCTCGGCACGCTGCCGCTCGAGCACTTCGGCGACGTCGACTGGGAGGGTGACGTCCTCGGCGCTCACGACCTCTACAGCGGCCACACCGTGCTGGAGGTCCCGGGTGCGGAGCTCGTCAGCGATCTCGCGCCGGTCGAGCCCGAGGTCGAGGAGCTCGCGCACTGCGTGAGCGTGCGCGCGCGCGTGCCCACTGCTTGCGGTCCGCTGCCGAAGGAAGTGCGCGTGCATGCGCAGCGCATCGAGCTCTGCTACGGCTTCTCGGCCTGGGGCACCCGTCCGCGCGCCAGCCTGCGCACCGGCGTGTTGACCCTGCTGGAGCAGGCCTTCGGGGACGAGCTCTGGGTCAGCTGCGCCAATGGTGGCCCGCGCGAGCGCATGCGGCTCGCGCCAGACTTCGATCACGCGCGCGCCGACCCGGAACGAGGCAGCGCCTGCGCAGCCTTCGGCGCCAGCGATGGCTGGATCGCCATCGACGACGGCCGCATCGGCTTCGAGGTGAGCTGGCCGCAAGAAGAAGCCGCCGCGCTACCGCTCTTGACCTGCCGGCGCGTGGGCGGAAAGCGCTTCGTGCGCCTGCAGTTCACGCTGGCCGAGCTGGACGAGACGTGCCGGCCGGGCGCGCCGCTGCACGATTTTCGCCTGTCGATCCGTCCCTACCGGAATCGCCGCTAGTCGTTTCTCGGCAACACAAAAACGCGCCCCGAGGTGGAGACCTCGAGGCGCGTTCTCCCAGGGAGTGGAGAGTGCTTGCGTTTGCGTTCGTGGTCAGCGAGCGCGTAGGTCGAAGTCGAAACTGCGCCCGGGGTTGGTCGGGTCGAGCCCGGTGGCGAGCGGGGCGCCGCCGTTCGCTAGGCCCCAGGCGCTACCGTCGTGCTCGATCGCCCACAGCGCACCGGCGTCGTCGAGCAGCAGCATGAGGACCGTGCTCGTGCCCGGGACGATGCGCGCCTCGGCTTGCACCAGCTTGCCGACGCCGGGCAGGAAGACCTCCGCCTGGCGGCGCCAGCCGCCGGAATTCAGGAAGGCCCACTGGAAGGTGCCGGTCTGGGCCTGATCGCGGTAGACGGCGAAGCCGAGTCCGCTCGTACCCAGCCAGCCGACTTCCATGGCGCGCGACTGCGCCAGACCGAAGAGCGTCATCTCGACCGTGTCGTGCCAGTTCGCGCCGCCCCAGACCGAGAGACCCACGTCGTCGTCGGAGAAGCCCTCGCCGAAGATGCCGATGATGCGATCGCTGGTCGGATCGCTGGCGAGCGAGAGTGACTTGCCGAGCGCGTCGGTGCTGACGAACTGCCCGGTGGTCCAGGTGTCGGTGGTGCGCGTCAGCGTGGCGTAGCGCGTCTCCTCGGCGAACTGGCTGTAGCCCCAGGCGACGAGCAGGTCGCCGCTCAGGCTCTCCCAGGCTGCATCGAAGGCGCGGAAGTCGCGCAGGGAGTTGACCGCCGTGGCCAGCAGGATCGGGCGCGTCCATTGCGCGCCGTTCCACAGCGCGGCGACGAGCTTCTGCTCGTCGTCGAGCGCGACCAGCGCCACCTCGTCCGTGCCGGAGCGCGGCACGAGCTCGGTCCACAGCACCGTGCCCGTGGCGAGAGCGGGCGCGAAGACCGGCTGCGCGGCGCTCCACGCACCCTCCTCGAGGGTCTGGAAGAGCACGTTGTCGGCTCCGTCGGCGCGCACCAGCAGGGCCGTGCCCGAGAGGGCCTCGTACTCGACGTCGAAGCCGCGCTCGTCGGCGTTGGCGGGCGCGATGTCGCTGGCGAGCACGGCCGGCGCGTCGTCGCTCCAGCGCCGCGCGTCCCAGGTGCGCACGACCAGGCGCGCGCCCGCGCCGGTGTCGAGCTGCACGGCCAGGATCTCCTCGGGCTTGGGGCCGCTCGAGACGCGCTGCACGAGCCAGCGCACGTCGGTCCCGAGGGTTTGCGTGGCGCGGGCCGCGGCCCAGTCGTCGCTCGCACGGCCCCAGGCCCGCGTGCGTACGCGCGCATCCTTTGTCAGCGCGAAGGCCGCGCGCACGCCCAGGGCCTCGAGCGAGGTGAAAGTGTCGACCGGCAACGCGGAGTGGAAGCCCAGGTTGGAGAGCGCGAGGTCCGCGCCCTCGCCGTCCAGGAGGTCGTCCGTGCGCGTGCCGAGCGCGCTCAGCGAGCTGGCGAGCCTGAGCTCGAGCGCGCGCGCTTGGGCCATGCCCGTGTCGAGCGTGGGCGAGAGCAGCTCCACGCGAAAGTCGTCGTCCGTCGCGCCGATGCCGCCCAGGATGCCGTCCGCGCCGAAGGGATCGGCGAGCAGCGGATCGGCGCTGTAGGTGATGGCGGGCGTGTTGCCCGCTTGCAGCCAGGCGAGGTTGGCGTTCGCGCCGAGCGAGGAGCTCGCCGCCAGGCCGAGGCCGCGGCCTGCGCCCTCGGTCAGGATGTTGTTCGCCACCATGCCCGTGCTGCCGGCCACGCTCTCGCGGATCTGGTCGCCGGTGTTGCGATACAGCGTGTTGAACTCGAGGGCGAGGTCGGTCGACGCGCTGCCGAGCTCGATGCCGTCGCCGCCGTTCCCGTAGATCAGGTTGCCGAGGATGCGCGTTCCGGCCGTGCCATCGACGCGCAGGCCGTCGCCCAGGTTGGCCGAGATGCGGTTCCCTTCCAGCCAGAGGGTGCTGGTGTTCACGAGCTCGAGCCCGCGCCGGTTCTCGTACAGACGGCACGCGAGGATCGTGCAGGCGCTCGCGCCGTTCGCATGGATCGCGCCGCCATGGCCCGCGCCATTGTCGCTGCCGCGGATCGAGAGCCCGCGCAGGGTCACGTGCGTCGCGCCGGCGAGCTCGATGCCGGCCGGCGCGCCGCCCACGTCGAGCAGCACCTCGCCCGCGTCGCCCGTGAACTCGCCCGTGACGTCACCACGGATCACGAGCGGAGCCTCCGCCGTCGCCAGGGTGGTGATGCGCAGCGGATCGGCATAGGTGCCGGCACCGACGAAGAGCGTGTTGCCCGGCCCGACCTGGGTCAAGGCATGCGCCGGCGTGGCCCAGGCCGAGAGCGGAGTCCGTCCGTCGTTCGCGTCCGAGCCGTTCGCGCGCACGAAGCGCCAGGCGGGCAGGATGCGCAGGAACTCGGCCGTGAGCGGGCCGAGGCGCACCTCGGTCGGGCCCGGGTCGACCACGGCGGTGATGGTCTTCTTCTCGCCCACCGTGGTGCGTAGCGCGCCCTGGGTCGCTCCGCCGCCGTCCGTGTCCGCCGGTTGTACCAGCGTGTTGGCGAAGCCCGTGACCTCGAGTTGCACGCGGCGGCCGGCCAGCGGCCGGCCCTGCGCGTCGGCCAGCAGTAACGCGACCGCGATCGCGCCGAGGCCATCGGCACTCGTGCCGAAGGCGGGCGTGAGGGTGAAGCTGGAGAGCACCGGATCGACCGGCGGCGGCCCGCCGCCCCCTCCTCCTCCGCCGCCGCCACAGGCGGCCAGGACGAGGGAGCCGGAAAGCGTGGACAGAACGAGAGCGCGGAGCGGGTGGCGAGTCATCGCGAGCGGAAAAAAAGGGTGGCGAGCGAGGGCACGGCTGGTGGAGACGTGCCGCAGGAACCCTATCCCGCCTCGCATCCGTGGGCGGCGGAAAGCAGACCTCACCCGGGAGCGCCGGGCTCCAGCCCGGCTCCGGTTTCTTCTGTCTCGGAGCGGAGGAAGAACCGAGCCGGGCTGGAGCCCGGCGCTCCCGGATGAGTTCAGCGCCGGAGCAGGAGCAGCGCCGCGGCGAGCAGCGTCTTCCCGTCGCGGGCGAGCTCGAGCACGCGTTCCGGGGGCAGGCTGAGCACCTCGAGATCCTCGTTCGCGTCAGGGCGCGCAGCGTCCGGCCGGTGCGCGCTGGACTCGAGTCCGCGGGCCTCGAACAGGACGATGCGCTCCGAGCAGAACCCGGGCGCGGGCAGGAAGGTGACGAGCTCGCGCCAGCTCGCCGCGCTCATGCCCGTCTCCTCGGCCAGCTCGCGCCGCGCGGCCACGAGCGGAGTCTCGCCGGGTTCCAGGCGACCGGCCGGGATCTCGAGCAAGACTTCGCGCGCGGCGTGGCGGTACTGGCGCACGAGCAAGAGCTCGCCCGCAGCGGTCACGGGCGCGATCGCGACCGCGCCGGGATGCTCGACCACCCACACGCTCTGGGCGATGCCCGAGGGCAGCGTGAGCTCGGTCGCCACCACGTCGAAGATCTTGCCGCGCAGGAGCACCTCGGCGCGTTCGCGGATCGGAAGGCCCAGGGGTGCGCTCGACCCGGCGCTCATTCGTCGTCTTCGTCGTCCTTGCCGCCGCGCGCACCGACGCCCGCACCCGTCTCGGCCGTCAGGATGCGTTCGAGCATGGACTTGAAGCCCATGACGCTGTTGGCGATGTCCGGTCGCTTGTGGTCGTGGGCGTGCTGGACGAAGCGCTTCAGGTGCTTCATGAGTTTCTGCAGCTCGCGCAGGACGGGATCGTCCTTCTTCTCGCGCGCGGCCTGCTTGGCCTTCAGTTCTGCGATCTTCTTCTGAAGGTCGGTGACACGTTGATCGGCGGAACGGCGCTGGTACGAACGACGCATGTTGGGATGGGCGACGGCTGGAATGGTCTCGAATGTACTCGGGCCGATACGGCCGTGACCGGCTCCGGCCACGACCGCTCCCGGGCGGAGAACGAGCAATCCTTTTGCGCGGATCGAAGCCGATTCGAGGCTCGCTCGCAAGACGCTCTTTCCCTGACGCAGACGGCACGGTAACATCGATACCGAATCGATCCAAGGCCACCGGAACGCGAGACTACGATGTGGAGAGCGGCTCGCGCCGTTCCTCGCACCGGGCGCGGATTCGATCCTCCTGGCCCCCTGCTGGCCGCTTTGACTTCCAGGCGTCGACCCCAATTCGTCTCGTGCACGACGATATCGAGCGCATCCTCTTCGGCGAGCAGGAGATCCGTGCGGGGATCGAGCGCGTCGCGAGCGAGATCTGCGGCGTGTACGCCGGCCAGGAACCGACCGTGATCGCCGTGCTCAAGGGCTCGGTCGTCTTCGTGGCCGATCTGATCCGGCGCCTGCCGATCCCGTTGCAGCTCGGCTTCGCCTGGGCCGAGAGCTACCGCCAGGGAGCGAACGCCGGCCGGCTGGAGTTCGGCGGACTGCCGCCCGAGGCCGAGCTCGCCGGGCGACGCATCCTGCTGGTGGACGACATCCTGGACAGCGGCCGCACGCTGCAGGCGCTCCGTGCTGCGATCCTGGCGCGCGGTGCGCGCGAAGTGCGTACCTGCGTGTTCCTGGACAAGCCCGCGCGGCGCGCGGTAGAGCTGGAAGCCGATCACGTGTGCTTCCAGGTCGAGGACCTGTTCGTGGTCGGGTTCGGCCTCGACTACCAGGGCCGCTACCGCAATTTGCCCTATGTCGCGGCGCTCAAGCCGCGCGTGTTCGCGGACGAGGCGACGAGCGGGGAGGCGCGGCGGTGAACGAGGCCATCGTCGTCCCCTGGGAGCGCGCCGGGCTCGAGCTGGACGAGTTCCTGTGCCTGCACTTCCCCGAGTTCAACAAGGGCTTCCTGCGGCGCGCGGTGCGCGAGGGGCTGATCCTGATCGACGGGATGCGCGCCAATCCCTCGCAGCGCTTGCGCGCCGATCAGGTCTTGCTGGTGGACCTGGACGAACTCGAGGCGCCGCCGGCGCCGGTCGCGCCCGAGGCCGCGCTGCCGATCCTGTTCGAGGACGAGGATCTGCTGGTGGTCGACAAGCCGGCTGGCCTCGCGGTCGAGCCCGAACGCTGGGCGCGCGGCGCGGCCTCGCTGGCCGGCGCGCTGCTCGCCCTGGCGCGCTCGCGCAGCCCTGCTCCCGCCGACACGGCCGCGCCGCTCGAGCTGCGCTTGCGCGCCGTGCACCGTCTGGACAAGGACACCACGGGTGTGCTGGCGGTGGCCAAGCATCTCGAGGCCGAGCGCGCCCTGCGCGGCGCCTTCGAGCACGATCTGGTGCGCAAGACCTACTGGGCCCTGGTGGAAGGCGAGCATCCGCTGGCGGACGGCGAGGAAGAGGAGATCGACCTCGCCATCGGTCCGGACGAGAAGCGTACCGGCAGGGTGGTCATCGATCCCATCGAGGGCAAGCCCGCGCAGACGCGCATCTCCGTCCTGCAGCGCTTGCGCGGCTTCACCTGGCTCGTCTGCCGGCCGCTCTCGGGCCGCACGCACCAGATCCGCGTGCACCTCTCGGCCAAGGGTTTTCCGCTGGCCGTGGATCCGCTCTACGGACGGCGCAGCGAGCTGCTCTTGTCCAACGTCAAGGCCGGCTACCGCGCGAAACGCGGCCGGCCCGAGCGCCCGCTCATCACGCGCCTCACGCTGCACGCCGCCGCGCTCGAGCTGCCGTCGCCGCGCGACGCGACGCGCACGATCCGCGTCGAGGCGCCGCTGCCCAAGGACCTGGCACAGCTCCTGAAGCAGCTCGGGAAGGTGCGTGCCTGGAACCCATGAAACTCAAGCAGAGAGTCGGCGACTTCCGCGTGCGCGAGCTCCTGCGCCGCGATTACCTCGCCAGCGAGGGCGAGCACCGCGTGTATCGCGTCACCAAGCGCAAGCTGAACAGCGAGGAGGCCGCACGCACGCTCGCCGCGGAAGCCGGCGTCGAGCGCGCCGAGGTGCAGATGGCCGGGCTCAAGGACCGCCAGGGCCTGACGATCCAGTACATGAGCGTGCCGCGCGGGCGCGAGGTACACCTCGCCACCAGCGACCTCAAGATCGAACCCGCGGGCTTCGCGCACAAGCCCTTGGCGGGCGAGGACAGCCTGGGGAACGCCTTCGAGTTGACCGTGCGCGCCCTCGGACGCGGCCAGCTGCACCGCCTGCGCATCAACTTGCCGGTGATGCGCGCGCACGGCATGCTCAACTACTTCGACGACCAGCGCTTCGGCAATCTGACCCACGGGCAGGGCTGGATCTACAAGGGCCTGTGCCTGGGCGAGAGCGGCGAGGCGCTGCGGCGCCTGATCGGCGCGCGCAGTCCGCGCGACGACGAGCGGCACCGGCGCTTCAAGGACGGGCTGGAGCGTTACTGGGGAGACTGGCGTGAGTGCCGCGACGTGGCCGGGCGCTTCGGCGCGCACCACTCGGTGTTCGAGCACCTGGCCAAGGAGCCGGAGGACTTCGCCGGTGCCTTCGAACACGTGGCCACGCGCCTGCGCACGATCCATCTCTTCGCCTGGCAGTCGCACCTGTGGAATCGCGCCCTGGTCGAATGGATGCGCGAACTGGTCCCGCTCGACCAGCGCGTCGTGCTGGAGGGCGAGGATGGGGACCTGATCACCTATCCCGACGCGCCGCCCGCAGCCCTGGTCGCCAAGAGAAGCCTGCGCCTGCCGGGCGAGCGCCTGGAGGACGTGACCGATCCCGAGGCACGCAAGCATTTCGAGCGCGTCCTCGCCCTGGAAGGGCTCGTCCCCGAGCAGATGGCGGTCAGCGTGAAGGGTTTTCACCTGAAGGGCGAGGACCGTGCGCTGTTCGTCGTTCCCGCTCACCTGCGCGTTCGCCCGCCCGAGCCCGACGGCCTCAATCCCGGCTTCTCGGCCGTGCGCGTGCGTTTCGAGTTGCCGCGCGGCAGCTACGCGACCCTGATCGTCAGGCGATTGTTCGGCGAACCCGACGGCGAGCGGCGCGAACGCGAGAAGCGCGAGCGCGAGCAACGCGCCTCGCCCGACAGGCCCCTGGGCGAGCGGGGCTCGAGAGCATGAGCGCGCAACAGGTCGTGGGTGTGCTCGGTGGTTCGGGCCTGTACGCCATGGAGGGGCTCGACGAGTTGCAGGAGGTGAAGCTCGCCACACCCTTCGGCGAGCCCTCGGATGCCTACCTGGTCGGTTCCCTGGCCGGCGTGAAGCTGGTCTTCCTGCCGCGCCACGGCCGTGGGCACCGCATCAGTCCGACCGAGGTCAACTCGCGCGCCAACGTGTGGGGCATGAAGGCCCTCGGGGTGACGCGCATCCTCTCGGTCTCCGCCGTCGGTTCCCTGCGCGAGGACATCGCCCCCGGCGACTTCGTGGCCGTCGACCAGTTCATCGACCGCACGCGCCACAGGCCCGACACCTTCTTCGAGCGCGGCGTCGTGGCGCACGTGATGTTCGCCGATCCGACCTGCGGCGAGCTGCGCGCGACCCTGGTGGCGGCCGCGCGCACGCTCGACGTGCGCGTCCACGACGGCGGCACCTACGTCAACATGGAAGGACCCCAGTTCTCGACGCGCGCCGAATCGCGCCTCTCCCGCAGCTGGGGCGCCGACGTGATCGGCATGACCAACCTGCAGGAGGCGCGCCTGGCGCGCGAGGCCGAGCTGTGCTACGCGACCCTGGCGATGGCCACGGACTACGACTGCTGGCACACGGCCCACGCGGACGTGACGGTCGAGGCCATCCTCGCGGTGATGGCCAGGAACGTGGCCCACGCGCGGGCCGTGTTGCGCGCCGTGGTGCCACGCCTCGGCGGCGAGCGCGCTTGTGCTTGCAAGGATGCGCTGAAGTACGCGATACTCACCGAACCGGGGAAGATCCCGGCCGAAGCCCGCGATCGGCTGGGACTCCTCCTCGAACGCTACCTGGGTCGCTCCGCCACCGAGAGCCCGTGAGAGAATCCCCCGCCAGCCGAGAGCCTGCCGGACGCGCCGTGGCAAGGCGCGGCGCCGACGCGTATTGGCGGAGGAATACTCGGAGGCGCCGCAACGCCGCCACGGCGCGTCCGGCAGGCTCGGAGGCGGCGCGGGATTCTCTCACGGGATCTATGGGGGACCTGATGAATCGTTCGCTCCTGGGCGCGCTGGCCGCGGCGCTGGTCATCTCCTCGCTTGCCTGTACGGGCCTCGAGCCCGAGCTCCGCTCCCTGGTGCAACAGACGGACGCGCAGGCGGGCAAGCAGGACTGGCACGTCGGGCCGCCGGTCGAGGTGGCCGAGACCGGCCCGGCGCGCTTCACGAAGGTGCTCTACGAGGGCTTCCGCCCGCACCGCGCGCTGGAGACGGTGACCTTCATCGACCGCTTCTATCGCGCGCCCGCCAACGAGGGCTACGACGAGGTGCTGGAGAAGCTCGACAAGGCGCTGCACGACATCGGCTTCGGCGGCGCGGACACCCGCCTCGAGCTCGAGCTGCTCAAGGTCTCCGACCTGCCCAAGGCCTGGACGCCGGTCTCGGCCAAGCTCGTGCTGCGCGTGGACGGCGAGGAGCCGCGCACGCTGCACGCTTTCACGGAGTCCGAGGACGTGGACCGCGTCATGCTGCCGGTCAACACGCCCTCCTGCGAACTCAAGGCTGAGGTCGCGCTGCGCCTGGGCGACGTCAAGCAGGGCATGGTGCTGGTCACCGACGTGGGCGCGGAGCAGGTCATGATGCGCGCGCGCAACTGCGGCGCAGCCGCGATCGTGTCGGCCTATCTCCAGCCCTTCAACGTCGACACGAGCGGCGCCAACCGGCATCTCGAGGCGATCCAGTTCACCACCCTGCCGCCCGGCACCGTCTTGCCCGTGATGCAGATCTCGCCGCGCAGCAAGGAGCTGATCGAGGACGCGGTCGAGCGTGCCGAGAAGCGCGGAGCCAAGGTCCGGCTCGAGATCCAGGCCGAGGTCGTGATCGAGAACCGCCCGCTGCGTACGGTGATGGCCGTCATCCGCGGCGACGAGCACCCCGAGGAGGCCGTGGCCATGGTCAGCCACGTGCAGGAGCCCGGCGCCAACGACAACGCCAGCGGCGTGGCCGGCCTGCTGGAGGGCGCGCGCTCGCTGGTCGAAGCCTTGCGCGAGAAGAAGCTGCCCTGGCCGGACCGCTCGCTGGTCTTCCTGTGGGGCGACGAGTTCCGACAATCCGAGAGCTGGCTCGCGAGCACGAAGATGAAGCCGGTGGTCGGGATCTCTTCCGACATGACCGGGCAGTCGAAGGAGACCGGGGCGCGCCCCCTGCTCGAGCGCAACTACGATCCGGGCGCGCTCAGGGTCCTCGAGCCGGACTTCCACACGCCCTGGGGCCAGGGCCAGGTGGATCCAGGCGAGATCCTGCCCAACGCCAACGGCCTGGCCGTGATCGCGCGCTGCGCCATGGCCGATGTCTCGCTGCTCGAGGGCGGCACCTGGATCACGGCCGAGCATCCCTGGGAGGGCGGCAGCGACCACGACATCTTCATCCGCCGCGGCGTGCCGGCCGTGCTCTTCTGGCACTTCACCGACTTCGCCTACCACACCAGCCTCGACCGCATGCAGTTCGTCGATGCCGAGGAGATGCGCCGCACGGGCGTGGCGCTGCTCTCGACCGCGCTCGCGGTGGCCTCGGCCGAGCCGGGCGACCTCGAGCGCTACGTGCGTACCCTCGAGCGCGAGCGCCTCATGCGCATGCAAGCCGCCGAGGAAGCCGAGGACGCGGAGCTGGCCAAGCTGTGGAAGGACTGGAGCGATGCTGCGCGCATGTGGTTGCGCGAGCTGTGCCTCGGCATCGACCAGGAAGGCCGGAGCAAGAAATGAAGCCCGCGCGCAGTCCGCGCAGTCCGGGGCCTTCCCGGCGCGAGTTCGTCGGCGCGGCCGCGGGCCTGGCCGCCACGTCCTGCACCGCGCCGCGCGAGGTGCGCGCCGGCTCCGCGCTCGGGAGCGCCGTCATGGTGGGGAGCGGGAACGCGCTGCCCGGCATGCGCGCGGAATTCGAGCGCCTGCTTGCCGGCAGCGCGCCGCTCGACGCGGCGGTCGAGGTATGCAAGCTGGCCGAGGCCGACCCGAACGACACGAGCGTGGGTCTCGGAGGCCTGCCCAACGAGGACGGCGTGGTGCAGCTCGACGCGGCCTGCATGGACGGGCGCATCCACAAGTCCGGCGCCGTGGCGGCGATCGAGAACATCCTGCACCCGATCGAGGTCGCGCGCCGCGTGCTGCTGCGCACGGATCACTGCCAGATCTTCGGCGCCGACGCCTACCGTTTCGCGCGCGCCCACGGCTTCCCGCACCAGGAGCTCCTGACCGAGGAATCGCGCGCGGTCTGGATGCGCTGGAAGGAGAACCTCTCGGACCAGGACGACCGTCTCGGGCCGCCGCCGACGGAAGGGCCGAAGACCGGGAGCGTTCCTGGCCGCTCCGTGCCTGGTCGCTTCGACAGGCACGGCACGATCCACTGCTCCGTGCTCGCGCCGGACGGCAACGTGGCCTGCGCAACCTCGACTTCGGGCCTGGCCTTCAAGATCCCGGGGCGCGTGGGTGACTCGGCCATCATCGGCGCCGGGCTGTATTGCGACGGCGAGGCGGGCAGCGCGGGTTCGACCGGGCGCGGCGAGGCCGCGATCCTGGCCTGCGCCAGCGCGATGATCGTCGAGCTCCTGCGCTCCGGCAAGGCGCCCAAGGACGCCGGCCTGGAAGTGCTGCGGCGCATCGTGCGGCACACCGAGCGTCAGGCGCGCTGGCAGCCGGCGCTGCTCGAGGCCGACGGGCGGCCGGCCTTCGACATCCAGTTCTACATCGTGGCCGTGGATGGCCGCTTCGCGGGCGTGTCGCTGCACGCCCGGACGCACGCGAGCTACGCGGTGGCCGAGCCGGGCAAGGGGCCGCGGCTCGAGCCGCTCGAGCCGCTCCTCACCTGACGCGCGCGAAGCGCTTGTGAGCGGCCTCGACCGACCGTCCGTCTCCCGCGATCGTCGTGTGCTCGAGCAGGGACTGCTCGAGCTCGGCCGCGCCGGTGAAACCGACCGGGAGGCCGAGGCGCAGTCCGAGCTCGACCGGCTTGCCCGGCGTCGTGAGCTGCAGGCAGGCGCTCGTGTGGACAGAGTGGCTGGTCCACGTCAGGGACAGCGAGACGTGCTCGTTCGAGAACGAGACGTCGTCGCCGTCTTTCACGGGCACGTCGAAGGGCGCGTTTCCGACCAGGCCATGGATCGAGAGCACGCGTAGCGGCGTCGGCGCGGGCAGGGGCACCGTCAGGACCATCTGCGACACGCCCTCCGGGACGGTCGGCACCACGACGTCGTAGGTGAACGTCTCGAGCTCGACGGCCAGTGGGGCACTCGTCGCTGGCGCGCTGGCGCACGCGAACAAGAGGGGCGCGCAGAGCGCGAGCAAACGACGGATCATGGAGGACCTCCTGGGCGGGAAGTCCGGAGTCTAGCGTGGGGCCGCGCCCATCGAGGCCTGGAACTCGGCTTCCGAGAGGCGTCCGTCGCCATCCTGGTCCATGGCCGAGAGCAGGGCCCGGAAGCGCAGGTCGAGTCGTGACGGGCTCTGCAGCGCGCGCAGGTCGGCCTCGTCGATGAAGCCGTCGTGTCCCGGGTCGAGGCGGGCGAAGTGTCGCGGGAACAGTACGCCACGATCGAGCGGCTGCGCGAGCACGGCTTCGCCTGCAGGAGGCTCGTCAGCCTGGCCGGCAGGCGCGGGCGCTGGCCGCAGAGCTTCCGGCACGTGCTGCGAGACCAGCCAGGCGATGGCTACGAGTTCGCCGCTCTCGAGCTGGCCGGAATCGTCGGGGTCGAGTTGTGCGACCACCAGCTCGGCCGAGAGCACCAGGCCGGCCTCGACGAAGAGCTTCTCGATCTCGGTCGCGTCGATGCCCGCGCTCTGATCGCTGTCGTAGCGCCCGAGGAGATCGACCGGGCGCACGGCCAGCGCACCCGCTGCGGCCGCGCCCTGGTGCGCTGCCTGGTCGTCTTGCTGCGCGCTCTCCTGTCGCGCGGGGGCGGGCTCCGACTCGGCTACCACCGGTTCCAGCTGCGGCTCGGCAAGCCCTTCCTTCTGTGGTTCGCGCGCGGCTTCCCGTGTCGCCGAAGTAGCTCCCATGCGCGCCAGCAGGATCTCCCCTTGAGCCGAGAACTCCGTCGCGTCCAGGCGGCCGTCCTGGTTCGTGTCCATGCGGCGGTACTCGGCGCGACCGAAGGACAGCGTGACCTCGACCTCGCGCAGCGACAGCCAGCCGCTCGCGTCGAGGTCGCAGAGGAGAAAATGCTCGCGCAGGAACTGCAGGCGCGTTTTCTCGACCGCGGAAAGGTGATCGGCCGCGGCCGTGACCTGGTCGGCCTCCTTCATCGGATCCGGAGTCTTCGTATCCTTGGCTTGCGGAGGCGCCTTTTGCTTGGGCTTGGGGCCCGCCGGTGCAGTCTTCTTCGCGCCCTTCTGCGGCTGGTCGAACCCGGGCAGGAAGTCTGGCGGCAGCTGGGGCTTGCCGGCCGCCGGGGGTGCGGGGCGGGGCTTGCCCTGCGCCTTTCCGCGACCGCCCTGCGCATCCACTCCGTTGGCCAGGACCAGGAGCACGAGCACGGCCAGCAGCCAGCGTCCCATCACGACTCCGGCTCGGCCCGCCGGCGCGGTGTGCGCTCGACGGTGAACTCGGAGCGCACGCGCGGGCCGGTGCGGAGCGCGATCTCGAAGGCCTCGCGCACGTCGTCGATGAGATGCAGCTGTACGCGCCGGCGGATCTCGGCGTCCAGCCGCAGGCAGTCCTCGGCGTTACGGCGCGGCACGATCACGTCGGGCACGCCCGCCCGGATGGCGGCCAGGAGCTTCTCGCGGATCCCGCCCACGCCGAGCACCTGTCCAAGCAGCGACATCTCGCCGGTCATGGCCACGTCGTGACGCGCCGGGTTGCGGGTCAAGAGCGACACCAGCGCCACGGCGATCGCCACCCCGGCCGACGGACCGTCCTTGGGCGTTGCCGCCGAGGGCAGGTGCAAATGCAGGTCGATGTTGTCCAGCACGTCCGACTCGAGCCCGAGGTGTGCGCAGAAGGTGCGCACGTAGGATACCGCGGTCTGCACCGACTCGCGCAGCACGTCCCCGAGCGAGCCGGTCAGGATCAGCCGGCCGGTGCCAGGCATCGAGATGGCCTCGATTGGCAGGAGTGAGCCACCGGCCGAGGTCCAGGCGAGGCCCGTGGTCACGCCCACCGCCGGGCGCCGCACGCGCAGGTCCTCCTCGACCGTGCGCGGTCCGAGGAGACGCACCAGATCTTCGCGCCGCACGCGCAGCGGATCACCGCCGCGCACGGCCTCGACCGCGGCCTTGCGCGCCAGCGAGGTCAGGTGACGCTGGAGCTGGCGCACGCCGGCCTCCTCGGTGTAGCCACGGATCAGGGTCCGCATGGCGCTCGGCGTGACCTGCAACTGGTTCGTGCGCAGCCCGGCATCCGCACGCGCGCGCTTGAGGAGATGGGCGCGCGCGATCTCGTATTTCTCGGGCTCGCTGTAGCCCGCGAACTCGATCGTCTCCATGCGGTCGAGCAGGGCCTCGGGGATCCGTCCGGCCTCGGTGGCGGTGGCGAGGAACAGGCAGTTCGAGAGGTCGAAGGGCACGCCCAGGTACTGGTCGAGGAACTCGCCGTTCTGCTCGGGGTCGAGCAGCGAGAGCAGCGTCCCTGCCGCCTGACCCTCGCCGCCCAGCGAGAGTCTGTCGATCTCGTCCAGCAGGATCACCGGGTCGTTCTTGCCCAGGCGGTGCAGGCCGGCCAGGATCGTGCCGGGCGTGCCGCTGGCGCGCTCGTGCGGCAGTCCGACGATCTCGCGCTCGTTCGTGATCGTGCCGACCGGGATCGAGAGCAGCGGACGGCCGAGGGAGTTGGCCACGGCGCGGCCCATGCTCGACTTGCCCGTGCCGGGCGGGCCGAGGAAGCACAGCACCGTGCCGCGCGCGCCGCCGCCGAGCTGGCGCACGGCCAGGAACTCGGCGATGCGCCGCTTCACGTCGGTCAGGCCCTTGTGGCTCTCGGAGAGGCGCTCCTCGACGTGCTCGAACTCGAGCTCCGCGGCCGCAGGCTGGTCCGGATCGGGCCAGGGCAGCTCCAGCATCCACTCGAGATAGGCGCGCAACCGCGCTGCGCCCTGGGACGAACCCGGTGCGCGCCGCAGGTGGTCGAGTTCGCGCAGCGCCGCGGCGCGTGCGGCGCTCGCGAGCGGCACGGCCGCGATCCGTTCCTGGAAGCGTTCGATCTCCAGCTCATGGGCCGAGGGCTCGCCCAGCTCGACCTTGAGCTCGGCCAGCTTGGCGCGCAGGAAGCGCCGGCGCAGGCGCTCGGCCACGCGGCCGTCGAGCGCGTGGCTCGCGCGGGCGCGCACGAGCGCACCATCGAGGTGGCGACACAGGAGGCGCGAGCGCTCCAGCGAAGAGCACTCGTCCAATAGGCGCGCGCGTTCAGTCGGGGTCAGCGACAGGAGCGAGGCCACCAGGTCGGTGAGGCGCCCGTCGTCCTCGCCGTAGCGCCCGATGAGGCCGGTGAGTTCGCGCGACACGGATTCGTCCGTCTCGGCCAGGGCCGCGAGCAGGCCGGCCAGGCGCGCACGCTGGCTGGCGCGCTGCTCGTCCGGCGCCGGTCGTTCTTCCACGCGTTCGGCGGCCGACCAGCAGCAGCCCTCGGCGCTCGCGAGCCGGCCCAGGGTCACGCGCCGCAAGCCCTGCAGGGCGACGCGCAGCCCGCTGCCGCTCAGAGCGACGCGCGAGACCACGCGCGCCAGCGTTCCGATCGGGTGGAAGCGCTGCTCCGTGCCCTGCGTGTCCGCCGCGCTCGCTTCCGCACGCAGGGGTGCGGCCACCACCAGTCCGTCGAGCGCGTTCAGTCGCGCCAGGACGCGCAGGCTCTCCGCGTCCGTGAACTCGAGCGTGCACACGTGGTGCGGGAAGAGCACGCTCTCGCTGAGACCCAGCACGGGCCAGCGCGGGTGCTCGGGGGATTCGCTCTCGGGGGCGGACACGGGCAGGGCCTTATCGGTCCCCGGGGTGACGCCATCCGAACGGAAACTCTTACTCTCGGGCGAGTTCCAGCACGTTCTCGGCCACGCGCGCGACCTCGCTCGCCGACAGGAACGGGTGGATCGGCAGGCACAGGACCTCGCGCGCGAGGCGTTCGGCGTGGGGGAAGTCGCCGGGGCCGTAGCCCCACGGCCGCGCGGCCTCCTGGAGGTGGACGGGGGTCGCGTAGTGCACCGCGGCGAAGATCTGGCGCTCGGCCAGGTCCGCTAGCACCTGGTCGCGGGTGCGGCCGCCGCGGATGCGGACCGTGTACTGGTGGTAGGCGTGCGTGGCGCCCGGCGCGCGCGCGAGCGGCACGACGGTGGAGCTCTGACGGAAGGCGGCGTCGTAGAGCGCGGCGTGCTCGCGCCGGCGCGCGTTCCAGCGCTCGAGGTGCGGCAGCTTGACGTTGAGGATCGCAGCCTGCAGCGCCTGCAAGCGCGAGTTCGTGCCGATGCGCGCGTGCACGTACTTCTGCGGCGAGCCGTGGTCGCGCAGCTGGCGCAGACTCCGGGCCACGTCGTCCCGCTGCGTCAGGATCATGCCGCCCTCCCCGGCCGCGCCCAGGTTCTTGGTGACGTAGAACGAGAACGTGCCGGCATCGCCGAGCGCGCCGCAGGCCAGGCCGTCGCGCACGGCACCGTGGGCCTGGGCGCCGTCCTCGAGCAGACGGAGGCCGCGCCGGTCCGCCAGGGCGCGAAACGCACGCAGGTCGCAGAGCTGCCCGTAGAGGTGCACGGGCAGGAGGCAGGTCGTGCGTGAGTCGATGGCGCGCTCGGCGGCCGTCGGGTCGAGCAGGGCCGTGTCGGGGTCGACGTCCGCCAGGAGCGGCTGCGCGCCGACCAGCGCGATCGCGGCGGCGGATGCGAAAAAAGTGAAGGGCGTGGTCAGCACGTGGTCGCCGGGCTCGACGCCCAGGGCCAGCAGGCCGAGCCAGAGGGCGTCCGTGCCGGTTGCCACCCCGATGCCGTGCTGCACGCCGTGGTGCGCGGCAAAGGCGCGCTCGAGGGCTTCGACCTCGGGTCCGAGCACGTACTTGCCCGAGGCCAGCGTGCGCAGCACGGCGTCCTCGAGCGCGGAGCCGAGCTCGGCGCGTTCGGCCGCGAGGTCGATGGGGGCGATCGGCTTCGTCTGGGTGCGGGTCGTCACGCTGCGGGGCCTGCCAGGGAACGCTGGAAAAGGAGAGGAGCGCAGAGACTACGACCCGTGCGCGCGCCCGACAACGATGGGCACACGTGCCGTGCTGGTCTCAGAGAGCGAGCAAGAATTGCTCGCGAACGGGAAGCAGCGCCGTCAGGCGATGCGCCAGAAGACATCTGAGGGGCTGTATCATCGATTCCTGCTCGGCCTCTCAGATCCGCCGTGCGCCGCCCGCGGACAGGCCGCCGGCCACGCGCCCGTTGAAAAGGAAGACGCCCTCGATGCGCCAGCCTGGACGCGGGGCGGGCAGGGCGTGGGCCTCGAGCTGCCAGCGGCTCAGGAAGAGATCCAGCGGCCGGCCCGGAGCATCGGCCTCCACCAGCTCGATGCGTTCCCTGGTGAAGGGGTTCTCGAGGTGATGGATCGCGCGCACGAGCAGCGAGAGCTCCATGCATCCGCCGGGCTGCTCGGAGCCCGCCAGCGGCAGCAGCATGGAGCCGCCAGGATCCTCGCGCAGATAGCGGCTCCGCACGCCCTCGTTCGGTCCCACGAAGCTGACGTCGAGCGCGAAGCCGGCCAGGCTGACCGCCAGCACGTGTCCGCGCGGCAAGGTGCGCGGCAGGCGCCGCGCGTCGCACAGATACGTGGCCAGCGGGTACTCGTCACCGGAGAGCTCGCGCCAGGGGTCGGCGGGCAGCGGCGGGTTGGCGCGCCCGTGGAGCAGCATGTCGAAGGGCGAGTCCGGCACCGGCGTCACGCTCTCGAGCGCCACGCGCAGGCGCCGCGTGGATTCGAAGTAGGGCATGAGAGAATCGTGCTCCTGTCCCACTTCGCGATCCAGGCGCACCTCGAGGCCGCCGGGGAAGGGCATGCGCAGGTGCTCGCCGCGCGGGCCGCGCAGGGCCACGGCCTCGCCCTCGCGGCGCAGGCGCTGCGCCAGCTCGGCGACGTCCGTTCCCGGCGGGAACCCGATGCACTCCAGCAAGAAGTCCATGGTTGGCGGAGAGCGAGGATACGGATTCGGAGCGCGGGGGGAACGCTGGCCGCGAGTCGGGTAGCATCCGCGCCGCGCGCGCACATGCTTCGCCGAGCCGTCGAGCCGTTTGTCGCCCTCACCCTGTGCGCCGCGTGCCCGGTGCTCGCGCCCGCCTGCCGCGCGAACGAAGCCTCGCGCCCGGCTCGGTTCGCCATCCCCACCCTGCGCGCCCACGCGCCGCGCGAGCGCACCTTCGACGTCCTCGCCTACGCGATCGAGCTGGAGCTCCTGCCCGAGGCGCGCGCCATCCGCGCCGAGTGCGGCGTGCGACTGCGCGCGCTGGAGGGAGCTCTCGACGAGCTCGACCTCGATCTGGTCGGGCTCGAAGTCGAGGGCGTCACAGACGAGCACGGACATGCCCTCGCCTTTTCCCGCGCGGGCGAGACCCTGGCCATCGAACTCGCCCAGCGGCTCGAGTCCGGCCAGGAGACCGAGCTCACGGTGCGCTACTCGGGCAAGCCGGAACGCGGACTGTGGTACGCCGGCGAGCGCCTGGACGGCTCTGGCCCGACGCTGGTTTTCTCCCAGGGTCAGACCGAGGGCAGCCGTGGCTGGTTCCCGTGCTTGGACGAGCCCGCGGAGCGCGCCATGGTCGAGCTGGAGCTGAGCATGCCCGCAGCCTGGATCGCGGTCGCGTCCGGCGAGCGCGTCGCCGCACGCGAGCAGGCCGGCCGCCGCGTGGAGCGCTGGCGCATGGAATTCGCGCACCCGTCCTATCTGTTCGGCCTGGTGGCCGGAGAGCTCACGCTGGTGGAAGAACGCCTCGACCACTTGCCGCTCCTCTTCCTGGCCGAGCCGTACCTCGCGGACTGGATCGCGCCGACCTTCACGGAGACCGACGAGATCCTGAACTTCCTCGCCGAGTACACCGACTTCGGCTACCCCTTCGCGAAGTACAGCCAGGCGGCGGTCGACAACTTCCCGTGGGGCGGCATGGAGAACATCTCCGCCAGCACGCTGACGCCGCTGCTCCTGTCCGACGAGCGCGCCCACCGGGATCAGCCGCCCTACTTCCTGATCGCGCACGAGGCCGCGCACCAGTGGTTCGGCGATCTCTTCACCTGCGCCGACTGGTCGCACCTGTGGCTGAACGAGGGCTTCGCCACGTACCTCACGCTGCTCTATGTCGAGTACACGCGCGGCCTGGACGAGTTCCGCGCGCAGATGCGCGAGACGCAGGAGGCCTACCTGGACCAGGACGTCGGCGCGGCGCGCCGAGCGACGGTCTGGAACGTGTGGCGGGAGCCCGACGACGTGTTCGACACGCGGGCCTACCAGGGTGCCGCCGCGCGCCTGCACCTGCTGCGCTTCGTGCTCGGAGACGACGCGTTCCGCGCGGGCGTGCAAGAATACGTGCGCGAGTCTGCCGGGAGCAGCGTGGTCACGGCCGACTTCCAGCACGCCCTGGAGCGTGCCACGGGCCGCGACCTCGGACGCTTCTTCGAGCAATGGTTCCTGCGTCCCGGCTTCCCCGAGTTCGTGCTGGCGTGGGAATGGGACGAGCGCGCGGGGCTCGTGCGGCTCGCGCTCGAGCAGGTGCAGGCGAGCGCTGACGGTACCCCGGCCGTGTTCGAGATTCCCGTGGAGATCGAGGTGCGGGACGCGCTGGGCGCATGGAGTGTTCGCGTGGAGCTCGACGAGCGCCGCGAACACTTCGAGCTGCCCTGCCCGCAGCGACCGCTGTACGTGTGCTTCGACCCGCACGGCTGGATCCCGAAGCGCGTGCGGGCCGAGAGGGAGCCCGCCGAGTGGCTGGCGCTCGCGCGCCTGTGCGCGGACGTGAACGTGCGCCGCGAGGCGGTGCTCATGCTCGGGCGTCTGGCGGCAGCCGCGCGCGAACGCGGCGCGGACTGCGCCGAGCTGACCGAGCTCGTGGCACGCCTGGAGCACGACGATTCCGCCTGGGTACGCGCGGACGCGGCGACCGCGCTGGGACTGGCGCCCTGCGCTGCGGTCCGCGAGACGCTGACGCGCGCGGCGCGGGAGGACACGGAGCCGCGCGTGCGCACGGCCGCGCTGCACGCGCTGCGCGCTTTCGGGGCGGACACCGGACTGGCACTCCTGGCGGAAGAACTCTTCCCGGCCGGATCGAGCTACCAGGTGATGGCTGCGGCGGCGGCGCTGCTGTGTCGCGCGGCGCCGGAGCGCGCCTTCGAGTTCCTGTGTCAGGCGCTCGAGCTCGAATCCCCGCACGGCATCCTGGCCGGGTATCTGGCGCGCCTGCTGGCGGAGCTACCCGATGCGCGTGTGCCGACCGAGCTGCGCCGTCTGGCGGCGGACAGGTGGCTCGCTCCCGGCGCGCGCGCCGCTGCCGTGGAGAGCCTCGCGAACACGAGCCGCGAGCGACTCGAGAGCTCGCGCTTCCTGCTGTCGCTCCTGGACGAGGAGTCGTTTGCCCTGCGACGCGCGGCGGTGCGGGCGCTGGCGAGCTTCGACGACCCGGGTGCGCGGCGCGCCCTGACGGAGTATTACCCGCGCGCGCGTACGGCCGAGGAGCGGCGGATCATCGAGCCGTTGCTCCCGCGCGCGACATTCTGACCCTGCCGAAAAGCGCGAGGGCCCGCCTCCCGGTGGAAGGCGAGCCCTCGTTGTGCGGGCGGGACTGTGCCGGAGCGGGACTAGAACTTCAGGTCGCGCAGCTCGTCGACGCGAAAGTCGATCGAGATCTCCTCGTCGACGTTGATGAGGCGGCCCGTGCCCTTGAACTGGTTGAAGACCAGGGCGCCGCGCATCACGCGGCCGTCCTTGAAGTGCACGGTGCACACTTCGGCGGTGCGGGCGCTGAGGAGCATGTCGTACAGGCGCTCGGGGTCGACGCGGTTCTTCTTGGTGCTGGTGGTCATGGTCGAACTAGTGGGTGGCGTGTTGTCGTACGAGCCCGAGCTCGTCGTGTGGTGCGAGGTGTTGTACGAGTCCTAGCTCGTCGAGGTGAGCGATCAAGATGCTGGACCAGGTCTCGAAGTTCTCCCCGCGCGCGAGACGCGCGCGCAGCTCCTCCGGAGCGACCAGTTGCCCTTCTAGCACGTCTTGCTCGCGAATGCGTACCGAGCCCGTGGTAATCGCCGCGAAGACGAGGCCCACGTGCACGGCCCCGACGGCATTGGAGTCGTCGTTGAGGTAACCAGCGAGGCGCAGCTCGAACTCAGATCGAACCTCGAGCTCCTCGGCGATCTCGCGCCGCGCCGCGGCGAGCACGAGATCGGTTCCCCTGGATGGGCGCGAAACAGTTTCGATCGACGAATCGACGCGGTCGATGGGGTTGATGTGGCCACCGACCCCGATGGAGAGCTTGTCGAACAGGCGTGCCTCGCCACCCTTTGCACGGCGCTTCAGGAGCAGGACACGTTCGTCGCTCAGCACCACGCAGTAGGGGATGACCTGCTTCCAGGCCGGGGTGTGCTCGGCGCGCTCGCGCTCCACGAAGAAGCCGTGCCGGACCAGGCCGGCCAGGAAATCGTCCGCTTCCCGGTCGGAGTGGAAGCGCGTGAACCCCTGGGGGTAGCAGGCGGGGAAGAGCGCCTCACGGGGGGTGACGTACACGAACTCCATGGTGGTCTTGGGGTGGTTCGCCCTTCCGAAGGTCGGTGGGCTCCCCTGCAAAGCGAGCGGAGGATTCTCTCCGAAGTCCCCGAGGTGTCAAGGCCTAGTTGTATCCTCCCCTCCCGAGCACAACCGGTAGTAGTTCGAGGCTCTGGTAGCGGAGGAATCCGAGGATGAAGTGCGTGAGAGGCCCTGTAAGCCGGGTTCTGTCCCCGCCTTGCGGCGGGGGGCGACCATTTCTCTGGGATCGGACTCGCGCCCGACCTCGAACGACCTACCCGGGGGCGATCGGTCCGGGTCACACCTGCACCCCCCTATTTGGTCTTTCTCCGGGTGGGGTTTGCCCTGCCAGCTCTGTCACCAGAGCCGCGGTGCGCTCTTACCGCACCGTTTCACCCTTACCCGACGCGGAACGCGTCCGTGCGGGCGGTTTGTTTTCTGTGGCACTTTCCCTGGCCTCGCGACCGGTTGCCGTTAGCAACCACCCTGACCCGAGGAGCCCGGACTTTCCTCCCCCGACCACGAATGGCCGGGAGCGGCCGCCCAGACCTCTCACGCACCCGCGAGGATAGCGCGTTTCGCTCGCCGCCGTCAGTGGGAGTGCAGCCAGTCCTCGAGCAGCACCAGGGCGCTCCAGCTGTCGCGCTCGGCGCGGATCGCGCGGCCCTTGCGTCCTAGTTCCCGCAAGCGCGACTCGGCCTCCTTGGTGGTCAGGCGCTCGTCCCATTCCTGGACGTCGAGCGCGGGGAAGCGCAGGCGCAGGCGGGCGACGAAGGCCCGGGCGTGCAGCGCGCGCCCACCGGCGCTGCCGTCCATGTTCAAGGGCAGCCCGACCACCAGGGTCGTGATGCTGCGCTCGCCGAGCAGTTGCTCGAGGTGCCGGAAGATTTCCTCCTCGCGGCCTTCGTGCCGCAGGGCGCCGAGCGGCGTGCTCACGATGTGCAGCGCGTCGGTCGCCGCGAAGCCGCACTTCTTGTCGCCGTAGTCGAGCGCCAGGATCCCGCCCGAGTCTCCCGCGTTGGTGCCGCTCACAGGAAGCGCGCGCCCTCGCTGGCCAGGCGCTCGACGATGCGCTTCACGTCCTGGGCGCGCTCGAGCGGGCACACCAGGGTGGCGTTGCCCGCGCGCACGACCACGAGGTCGTGTACTCCGACCAGGGCGATCACCTCGTCGCCCTCGGCGTAGGCGAGGCAGCCACGTGCGTCCTCGGCCACGAGCTGTGCGCCGCCCGAGAGCACGGGCCAGTTGCCGTCACGGTCGCGGTGGTGGAGCTCGGGCAGGGCCGACCAGGAGCCGACGTCGCTCCAGGAGTAGTCGATCGGCAGCATGCGCACGTTGGGCGCCTGCTCGAGCACGGCCACGTCGATCGCGACGCTCGGCAGGGTCGGGTAGACGCGCTCGAGGGCCTCGCCTGCGCGCACGCGGGCGAGCGCCGCGGGAATGGCGGGCACGTGCAACTCCAGGGCGGCGCGGATCGCGCGCGTGCTCCACACGAACATGCCCGAGTTCCACAGGTGCCGTCCGCCGGCCAGGAACTGCTCGGCCCGCGCGCGCGTCGGCTTCTCGACGAAGGCCGCGACCGCATGCACGGGGATCGAGTCACGCGTGCCCAGCACGGCTCCGGCCTCGATGTAACCGTAGCCCGTGGCCGGATGGTCCGGACGCACTCCGAAGATCACGAGTGTCTGGCTCGCCTGTGCCTCCTCGGCCGCCGCGCGCAGCGTGCGCTGGAACGCCTCGGCGGGTCGGATCACGTGGTCCGCCGGGAGCACTACTTGCACGGCCTCGCTCGCGCGTCGCGCGATCTCCTCGGCCGCGAAGGCCACCGCGGGGGCCGTGTTGCGCGCCGCGGGCTCGGCCAGCACGTTCTCGCGCGGCAGCTCGGGCAGGGCCGCGCGCACGAGCGCCACCTGACTCTCCGCGGTGACGATCAGCACGCGTTCCCAGGGCACCAGCCCGGCGAGGCGCGCGCAGGTCGCGGTCAGCATGGGGCGGCCGCCCCAGACCGGCAGGAACTGCTTCGGCCGCGCCCTGCGACTGGCCGGCCAGAAGCGCGTGCCCGAGCCGCCGGCCATCACCACCGCGAAGAGTTCGGGGCGCGCCATGAAGTGTCGTCAGTGTCCCGACTGGGTGAGTCGCAGGCAATCTCCATGCTCGCGTGGGCTCAGAAGCGCGGTCCGAGGGGCGAGAAACGCGGCAGGGGCAGGCGGCGAGGCGGGGCATCGTCGAAGCCCGTGATCCACTCCAGGATCGAGTTGCGGATCTTGATCTCGGGCCGGTCGAAGTCGCCGCGCACGGCCACGCGCACGAGGTTGTTGTTCAGCCAGTACAGCACGCGCCCGAAGGGCCCCAGCTTGTCCAGGAGGTCGTAGCGCACCTCCATGTCGTAGGCCAGCCGCCCGTCCAGGTCTTGCCAGCCCTCGCCCACCAGGTCGAGCAGGGAACTCTGGATCTCGAGGTGCGAGACCTGCACGCGCCCGTCGCGTAGTTCGTAGCGCGCGCGCAAGCGGTCGAACAGGCCGCCCTTCTCGAAGCCGAGCTGCCCGAACAGGGCGCGCACCACGGGCACCGACCAGAGGGCGCCCTCGTCGAGCGACAACGAGCCGCGCCCGCTCAGCCCCAGGATCTCCCCCGGGATGCCCGAGAGCTGCACGGACGCGTCCAGGACGCCCTCGTCCGCGATGCTCGACTGGAACACGCCGCGCATGAGTCCGCTGATGTTCACGTCCTCGAGCGCTATGGCCACGTCGAAGCGATGAGGCTCCGAGAAATCGATGCCCAGCGCCTTGCTGGTCCCGCCCAGGGCGCCGCCCAGCGACTCGAGGCGCCCGCCTTCGAAACCGCCCGACAGGTTGTCGATGGTCAGGCGTCCGTTCACGTAGCCAGCGATCATGCTGGCCGCCGAGAGCTCGCGCTCGGCGATGTGCGCTTCCAGGCCATCGATACGCGCCCAGCCGCGCACGCGCTCCGACTCCTGCACCATCTCCTCCAGGGTCACGCGCGCGGTGTCGATCTGGATCGGCAGTCCGAGCTCCAGCTCCAGGTCGTGCAGGCGCATCACGCCGCGCATGGCCGTCTTGCCCTGGTCGTCGAGCTCGCTCGTGACCACGACCCGTGCACCGAGGATGTCGATCAAGCCGCGCCAGGAGGGGTTCTCGCGCAGGCTGGCCAGCGCGTCGGCGTCGAGCACTCCGACCAGGTGATCGGCGTCGAGCGGCAGGTCGCGCGTGTGCAGGTCGCACTGCAGCGCCCGCCCCGTGGGGTCCTTCCAGAAACCCTCGCGCGCGAGCCACGGGTCGGCCTGCTTCACGCGCGCCAGGAACGCGAGCGGGAAGCTCACCAGGTTGTGGAGCTCCAGCGCGTGGCCGCCCAGCGTGGCCTCGACCCGGGGGCTCACCAGGATCTCGTCGTCCTGCTCCAGCGTGCCGTGCAGGTCGCGCAGGACGAGCTCGTCCGCCGTGAAGTCGTTGTCGCGCAGCTGGATGCGGTAGCGGTTTCGCGCGGGTTCGGGGCTGGCGGGATCGAAGGTGGTCTCGAGCTCGAGGTCCACGGGCCCCGCCAGGGTCCAGCTCGAGAGGTCGATGCCTCCGCTGGCACCGGGATCGGCGGCGAGGGTGGTGATCAGCGCGCCCTTGAAGCTCGTGTTGGTCGGGTCGATCCCGGCTCCGGCGATGTGCACGCGCGCGTCGCCCGTCGCTGGAATCGTGCCGTTCGCGAACAGCTCGACGCCGCCCGGCCAGCTGCCGGCCAGGAGCAGCTGCGCGGCGTTCACCGGTTCGGCATCCCCGACCTCCTCCGTCTGGATCAGGACACGCCCGCGCACGTCCTTCGTCTGGCGCTGGAAGAACTGGGGCCGCACGCGCACATCCAGCGGGGTGGCCTCGATCTCCGAGCGGAAGGGCAGCGTCAGGGCTGGCTGCGCGCCGCGGAAGCGCACGTGCATGCGACCCACGGCGCCATACTCGGAGACTTCGCGCTCGAGGTCGGGAAAGCTCCCGGCCAGGACATCGAAGTCGCGTCCACGCAGTCCGAGCTCGTCGATCTCGATGCGGATCTCCTGCGGCCAGTCCACGGGCACCGCGGCAGGATCGAACACCGGCGGCAGCGCTTCCTCGCGCATCCAGCCCTGCACCCCGGCCTGCGCGCCCTTGCGGGGGCTGCCGCGGTTGTCCAGGCGATACTCGACTCCGAGCGTGCGATGGGTGAGGAGCGGCTGGTCGCGCGCCACCGAGAGCGCACGTCCCCACAGCAGCGCGAGCTCACCGTCCACGCCGTCCATCTGCACGGGTACGTCCTCCCAGCGCAGGGATACGCCTTTGATCTGCACCGTTCCGGCGGCACAGGTTCCGCCCAGCTCGGCGCCCGTGCGCAGGCGCCAATCCACGGCCAGCGTGCCGTTCTCGGGCGAGAAGGCCGGTCCGATCCATTTCAGGTAGTGGTTCTCCGCCAGGACGCGGGTGAGCGCGGCATCGACGTTCAGGGAGGGGGTCGAGAGCACGAGGTCGAGCTCGGGCTGGGCGAACGCGACCGGGGCACGTCGCGGGGCCGTGAGCTGCATCCAGCCGTTGGCCTGTCCGCTGCCGTGGTCGGCCGACAGGTCGAGGGCGGTGAGAGTCCAGGGGCGTTCGCCCGCGCTGCGCTCGCCCAGCACGAGCTGGCCGCTCACGTTCGACAACGGCAGGAGGAGTCCGCTGGCCGGATCGCCTGGCAGGCCGAGAAAGGTCAGGCCCACTTCGCCCTTCGAGCGTGCATGCAGGGCGATGTCGCGCGTCCATTTCGCGCCCTGACTCCCGAGCAACAGCGCGCCGGCGAGATCGACACGGCCACTGGGCGCCAGCATCTCGCGCGCGAAGGCGAAGTGAGGCTCCAGGCCGAGCGTGCTCAGGGTCTCGGGATCCAGCGGGACGCTCCGCGCCCGTCCCCAGGCGCGCATCCAGCCTTCCTCCGGCACGTCGCGACCGAACTCCGCCCAGGCCCACAGCGGCATGGAACCCGTGCGCGCGTGCAGGGCCGCGCACCCGTCCCAGGATTCACGTCGCCAGGGATCGCTGCCCGGTGGGGGTGTGAGCTCGGCCTCGATCTCGAACGCGAGATCTTCGATGGGGGGCTCATCCTCTTTCAGGCGCACCCGTCCCTGGGCGAGCGAGGCGCGCACCCGCCCGCGCGGTCGCGCGGCTTCGGCGAACAGCAGCTCGAAGGCTGCATCCAGGGTCAGGCGCGCCGAGCCTTCCGCGAGCGGCAGCGGGCGCGCCAGGGCGCCGGCCGGGAGCGCGCGCGATTCGAGCGCCAGATCGCGGGCCGAAGCCCACAAGCTCGCAGCCTGGGGCGAGAGGGCGCCGTTGATCCGGATCGGGTCGACGGACTGCAGCACACCGCCGAGGGACGGCGCCATGCGGCCGGCCAGCTCGACCCCGCCCGAACGGCCCGGGCGTGCGCACAGATCCAGCGTGCCGAGCTCGAAGCGCGCGCCATCCAGGAGCTCCAGCGCGACTGCGATCCCCGTGGCCGAGCCGTGCGGCAAAGAGGCTCCCTGCTCCGGGCCGGCATGCTCGGTGTGCGCGGCTGCGATTCGGTTCCAGTCGTCGAACAGCCGGGGCCCGAGCAGCACGCGACCGCCCCGGATGCGCACGGCGCGCAGCTCGTCCAGACGCGGCGAGAGCGTGAGGTGCAGGTACTCGAGCTCGAGCGCGTCGAGACCCGCTTCCCCCGGCGGGGTCAAGGCCACTCCGAAGAGCTCGATCCCCGGTTCGAACCACACGAGCTCGGCGTGCTCGATGGTCACGCGCTGCCCCACCGGACCGAGCTCGCGTACGAGCCTCTGGCGCACGAGACGCACCAGCAAGCCGCTCTCCTCGAGCACCAGCAGGGCTCCGAACGAGAGCAGACAAGCGGCCGCCCCGCCCACGATGATGCGCCTGACCCAGTTGCCCACGCAGTTCCAGCTAGCCCGGTAACGCGCGCCGCGCGGGCTCGACCACGCCCGGCAGGGCGCCGCCTCCGGTGAACACGCGCTCCACGCGCTTGCCGATGGAGCAGGTCACGGCGTAGGGAACGGTGCCCGTCCGTGCCGCGATCTCTTCGGCGCGGATGCGCGCGCCGCCATCCGCGCCCAGCAGCGTGACGCGCTCGCCCAGACCGACCCCGGGTACGTCGGTCACGTCGATGGTCGAATAGTCCATCGAGATGCGCCCGACGATGGCCACGCGTCGGCCGCGTACCAGCACCTCGCCCTGGTTCCCGAGGCGCCAGTCCAGGCCGTCGTCGTAGCCGACCGGCAGCACGGCGATGCGCGTCGCGCGCCGGGCCTGCCAGGTGCCGCCGTAGCCCACGCTCTCGCCTGGCTGCACTTCTTGCACGTGCACGATGCGTGTGCGCACGGACATCACGGGCTGCAGCTCGGGATGGAACAAGCGCGGGTCGGGGGCGATGCCATAGGCCGCGGCGCCGATGCGCACCGCGTCGTGCAGGGGCTCGAGGCCGGAGAGCACGCAGGCCGAGTTGGCGATGTGCGCCGCGAAGCGCCCGCTCGGACCGTCGAGCAGCTTGAGCTCGCGCGCGCGTCGCAGGAGTTCGTCGAAGTGCCGCGCTTGCTCGCGGGCGCTCTCCGAACGCGCGCCATCGGTGGCGGCGATGTGGGTCATGACCCCGGCCAGCACGAGGAACGAGCACGAGCGCAGGTCCTCGAGCGTGTGCAGGGCTTCCTCGCTGGTCATGCCCAGCCGGTTCATGCCCGTGTCGACCTTGAGGTGGATGCGAGCCTGGGTGGCGGCGCCGCGTGCGGTACGCTCCAGGGCGCGATAGAGCTCGGGCGAAGGGACCGCGATCTCGACGCCCTGGCGCAGGGCGGGGAGCGCCTCGTCACCCCAGGCCGGTCCGAGGACGACGATGCGGGCGCGGACTCCGGCGCGGCGCAGCTCGAGCGCTTCGTTGCAAGTCGTGACGCAGATCGCCTGCGCACCGGCGCGCAAGGCGTGGTGCGCGAGTCCCGCCGCGCCGTGGCCGTAGGCGTCGGCCTTGGCCACCAGGAGGATCGCCACCGAGGGCGGGATCAGGCGCCGGATCAGCCCGAGGTTGCGCGCCAGTGCATCCAGGTCGATTTCGGCCCACGCGCGCGAGGAGTCCACGCGTTGAGAACATAGCGATGGGGAGGCCTCGATCAACGACCCAGGGAGCGCGGCCCGGACTCGTGTCCGCATCTCGGCCCTCCGAGCCCGGCTTTTCCGAACCCGACGAGGTACAGGGGTTCGAGCGCGTCTCGAGGCTGGAGCTCGCCGGACGCACGCTGCGCGCGCCCGAGCTCGAGGAGTGCGCGCGCACAGGGGCGCGCGTCGGTCCGCAATTGCGTGCGCGGGGCGAGGGCGAGTCCGGCGCTCGCGGCCAGCTCGGGATGTCCGAGGACCACGCTCGCATGCCTGCAGCGCTCCGCCAGCTCCTCCGCGGCACAGGTCGAGGGCGGATCCAGGACGAGGAGCCCGCGCTCCACGCGCCGGTAGCGGGCGTGGTAGAAGCGTCCCGCGCGGGCATCCAGCACGACCGTGCCTTCCTCGCCGACGGCGAGCTGCGCGAAGGCCAGGGCTTCGAACGAGGGGATCCCGTAGAGTGCGGCAGCGCTGGCGCGCGCCAGTCCCAGCGCGGTCGCGATGCCGACGCGCAGGCCGGTGTAGCTGCCCGGCCCCAGTCCGACGAACACGGCGCGCAGGGCCAGTCTTCCTGCGCACCGCTCGACGCCAGTGCGTTCGAGGAGGCGCGCGAGTCGTGCCAGGAGGTCACTGGCGTGGGCCGCGGCGCCGAGCTCGTCGGTCAGCACGGCCGTGCCGACGCCCAGCGCCAGCGAGGCTTCGCGGCGCGAGGTTTCCAGGGCCAGGTCCGGACCTGACTCGGGAGCGGCCGGTGCATGGCTCGCGCGGGGTCCCTGCACGGGCCCTCAGCCTCCGATTTCGCGGGCGATGCAGCTGGCGAGCTGCTGGGCACTCCTGCGCGTGGTGTCCTCGTCCGGGCCCTCGACCATCACCCGTGCCAGCGGCTCGGTCCCGGAGTAGCGCAGCAGCACGCGTCCGTCCTGGCCCAGTTCGCCCTCGATGCGGCGCATCTCGTCCTGGACATGCGGCATCTCGGACAGGCTGGGCTGGCGTTGCACGGGCACGTTGATCAGCACCTGGGGGAACGCGCGGAAGGCGCGTGCCAGCTCGGACAGCTTGGCCTTGCGCTCGCTCAGGACCTGGAGCACGCGCAGGGCGGTGTAGGTGCCGTCGCCGACGTAGTGGTTCTCGGCGCCGAAAACCACGTGACCGGATTGCTCGCCGCCCAGCTCCAGACCCTCGCGGCGCAGGGCCTCGACCACGCGACGGTCGCCCACGCCCACGGTCAGGACCTGCACGCCGACCTCGCGCAGCGCGCGGTGCAGACCGCGATTGGACATGACCGTGGCCACGATGCGCGGGTCCCTGAGCTGCCCGTGCTGGGCGCGGTCGCGCGCCAGGACCGTCAGGATGCCATCCCCGTTCACCAGGGTGCCCTGCTCGTCGACCAGCAGGCAGCGATCTCCATCGCCATCGAGGGCGATGCCGAGGTCCGCCGAGTGCAGGCGCACGGCTTCTTGCAAGCCCCAAGGATGGGTCGAACCGCACTCCTGGTTGATGTTGCCTCCGTCCGGCGCGCTGGCGAGCGAGACGACTTGCGCGCCCAGGCGCCCGAAAATACGCGGCGCCACGCGGCTGCCGCCCCCGTTGGCGCAATCGATCACGATCGAGAGTCCGTCGAGCTTCAGCCCGGAAGCGGCGTCCAGGAGATGCGCGAGGTAGGCGCTCTCGAGCGCGGGGTCCATGTGCGGCGTCGGCCCCGTGGGGATCGGTTCGGGATGCGCGCGCAGCTCGGCCTCGATCCCATCCTCGACCTCGTCGGGCAGTTTCTGCGCCGTGGGACCGAAGACCTTGATGCCGTTGTCCTCGGCCGTGTTGTGCGAGGCGCTGATCATCACCGCCAGATCGAAACCCTTGAGGCGTCCGAGGAGCGCCAGGCCGGGCGTGGTGATCAAGCCGGCGCTGGTCACGCTGTAGCCCGCCTGCGCGAGGCCGCGCGTGAGGGCGACCTCGAGGCCCGGGCCCGAGTGGCGGCCGTCGTGCCCGACCAGGGCGCGCTTCCCGGCGCGCGCGCTGCCGTTCGCGATCACCACGCCGATCGCCCGGCCCAGGGCCGAGGCACCATCCAGCGTCAGCCAGCCCTCGCCGAACCGGCCACGGATCCCGTCCGTGCCGAACAGGCGCTGTTCCTTCGTCGATTTCACGGGCGCGTAGTCTCGTGAATCGAGCGCCAGGCGACAAGCGCGGGTCGGAGACGCGGCCCCGACCCGCGGCCGTCAGGGGCGGATCACTGCTCGCGCGCGGCTGCGCGTCCGGGCGAGGAAAGGCCGGAGCGTGGCTCAAGCAGCACTTCGTCGTCCGAGACGAGCACGACGTCGAGCTCTTCGTGGTCGCCGCGCGCTCCGGAGCGCAGGGCCTCGGGCGACTCGCGCCATGGCTGCCGCCAGGTCCAGCGCACGCGGGCCGAGCGCCCCTCGACGTCCGGCGCGAGTTCGGCCACGTCCACGAACACGCGCAGGTTCTCCTCGACGTAGCGCCGCAGGCTGCCGAAGCGCTCGATCATGGCCGGCGAAGCAGGATCGGCGCCCTGGGGAATCAGCCCCAGGGTGTGGATCGAGAAGCGCGCTGAATGGGACTGGGGTGGCAACGACCAACGCTCGAGCTCGCTCACGCGGCCCGGATCCAGGCACACCAGCGCGATATCGAGGGACAGCGTGCCGATCTCGCGTGCCACGGGCACGATCGGCGCCACGGCCACGGCCACGACCTCGGTCTCCAGCCGGAGATCCTTGTCGCGCAGGCTGGCTGGCAGGTTGACGCGCCGACGCAGCTCCTCGCGGTCCTCGGGCAGGACCGTCAGCGGCTCGAGCAGCAGCGTCAGGTTCTCGCCGAGCCTGCCCAGCTCGGTCGTGGGTCCGTGGATCTCCACGCTGGCGCTGGGCTCGAAGCGCAGGCGTTCGCGCAAGAGTTGCAGGCGCGGGTTCATGGCGCTCGTGACGATCCTCAGTTCCTCGGGCACGAGCCGGAAGGAGCGCCGCTCGAAGCTCTGCACCAGCAGCTGGGGCGAGGAGCCCGTCTTCCAGGAGTATTCCAGCCCGCCCTCGTCCATCCACTGGATGTCGCGCGTCTCGACCGGACCGCCTTCCCAGTCCTCGATGTCGATGCGTAGCACGCCGCGCACGGTGCTCTGCAGCTCCTCGAGCTGGCGCCGCGTTCCGCGCACCGCGACCGACGACGTGTTCTCGTCCTCGCTCTCCACCAGGTGGTCCTCGTCGCTCGCGAGCAACACCAGCACCTCGTTGGCGTGGGGTTCCTTGTCCACGCGTCTCTGGCCGTCGACGAAGGTCACGTGGAACTCGCGCGTCTCCTGCAGGCCCTGGTGCGCGATGTAGAACACGCCCATCGCCAGCAGCAGCGAACCCGGCAGCCACAGGAGGTCGCGCCGCAAGGCGCTGAACAGGGCCGCTCCCAGGGTGGCGCTCTCGCCCGGCTTGCTGCGGCGTCCCTGCAGGAGTCGCAGGAGCTCGTGCTCGAGCTCGTCCGCCGCCACGTCCGTGCGCAGGGTGCCGTCCTTGGCCAGGGAGATCGAGCCCGTTTCCTCGGAGACCACCATCACCACGGCGTCGGATTCCTCCGACAGGCCGAGGCCCGCGCGGTGGCGCGTGCCCATCGTGGCCGAGGGCAGTGCACCCTCCGAGAGCGGCAGGATGCAACCCGCCGCCGCCACGCGATCCTTGCGCACGACCACTGCGCCGTCGTGCAGCGGCGTCTCGGGGTGGAACAGGGTCTCGAGCAACCCGGCGCGCACCTCGGCGTCGATCGGCGTGCCGGTCTCGAGCACGGTGTGCAGCGAGGTCTCGCGTTCGAACACGATCAACGCGCCGCGGCGCACGGCCGCCAGGCTGCGCGCGGCCTCGACCGCCTCGCGCACGACTTTGTCGCTCGAGGGCTGCACCAGGCCGAGCAGGGAATGCTCGCCGAGCTGCGCGATGCCGCGGCGCAGCTCGGACTGGAAGATGACCACGAAGCCCACCACGATAAAACCAGTCGAGCTGCGCAACAGGTGCTCGAGCTCTTCCAGGCGCAGGGCGCGCGAAAAGCCCCACAGGCCCACCACGCCGACCATGACCGACAGGAACAGGCCGCGGATGAGACGGTTGCCGCGCGTGGTGCGCACGAAGCGCAGGAAGAGGTGGATCCCGATCGCCAGGATCAGGATCTGCAGGCCCCAGCCCAGGTAGCGCATGTCAGCTCTTCGCTCCCGCGGCCAGCGCCCGCGCCAGACTGAGGGCCGCCCGGGCGGGGGCGACCTCGTGCACGCGATGGATCTCGGCTCCGAGGAAGGCGCCCAGGGCCACGGCCGCGGTGGTCTCGGCGGCCCGTGCGGCCGGGCGCTCTTCGCCCGACAGGCGGCCCAGGAAGCTCTTGCGCGAAGCTCCGAGGCACAGCGGGAAGCCCAGCGAGCGTAGCTCGGGCAGGCCGCGCATGAGCTCGAGGTTGTGCTCCAGCTCCTTGCCGAAGCCGAGGCCCGGATCGAGCGCGATGCAGGCCGGATCGATGCCGGCCTGCCAGGCCGCGCGCGCGCGCGCGCGCAGCTCGGCCAAGACCTCGCGCACGACGTCCTGGTAGCGCGGCGCGCGCTGCATGTCGTTTGGAGTGCCTTGCATGTGCATCAGGATCAGGCCCGCGCCGTGTTCTCTGACCAGGGCCAGGAGTTCGGGGTCGTTCCGGCCGGCGCTGACGTCGTTGACGACGCTCGCCCCGGCCTGGAGCGCTGCGCGCGCCACGCTGGCCTTGGTGGTGTCGATCGAGATGGCCGCGCGCCCGTCACGCGCCAGGCCGGCGATCACGGGCAGCACGCGTTCGATCTCGACCTCGGCAGGTATCGGCTGTGCGCCCGGGCGGCTGGATTCGCCGCCCACATCCACGAGGTCGGCCCCCTCGGTCAGCATGCCGAGCCCGTGCTCGAGCGCGCGCCGCTCGTCGAACCAGGTGCCGCCGTCGGAAAAACTGTCCGGGGTGACGTTGAGGATGCCCATCACGCGCGCTGGACCGAGCGGGGAGGAGGCTGCCACCAGGGCCGCCGCCAGGCAACGCGCGGCACGGGAGCGGTGGGCCAGCTCCAGCAAGCAGGCGGGCTCGATCGTGAGCCGCGCGAGACCCGCGGGCGTCGGCGCGAGCTCGGCCCCGGAGGCGTGCCGCAGGAGATCCAGCTCGACCTCGGGCAGGGACGCTGGCGCGAACAGGAGGCGGGCACGCTCGTCTCGCGGCTGGGGCGCGCCACCGCGGCGCTCGACGCGAGCCTCCAGCGCGCAGGCGAACGGGCCGAGTCGCGCGTCGACGTCGGCCGCCCCACCTGTGCCGGAGAAGCGCAACGGACTGCTGGCCCGGCTAGCCCGACCGATTCATGAGGCCTCGAGCGAAACGTCGCGAATGGCTGCAGATGCAGTGATTTGCGACCGAGAGCAGCGGAGACGACCTCTGGCAGGTCGTCGAGACCTCGCAGGGAGCAAAGCGCTGCAGATGCAGCCAGTTGCGACGTTGCAGCCGAGCGCTCATGAATCGGTCGGGCTAGGCCGGCGACAGGCCCGGGTTGCCCGAGAGCCCCTTCTCCTTGGAACGGTCTTCCCCGGCGCGCCGCTCGCTGGCGCCTTTGCGGGGTGCACCCTTCTCTTCCGTGTCGGGTGGCGGGCGCAGTCCGACGGCGGTGGCGCCTGCCACGATGCGCGCGACCTCCTCGCCCGTGAGCGTCTCGTACAGCAAGAGAGACTTGGCGATCTCTTCCACCTCGCGCCCGTGGACGCGCAGCATGGACTCGGCGCGCTGGTAGGCCTCGTTCAGGAAGCGCATGACTTCCTGGTCGATCTCGCGCGCGGTCTCCTCGCTGTGGATCTTGCCGCGCCCGAGCTCGGTGCCGAGGAAATCCGAGCCCTGCCGTTCGGCGTAGTTGATGGGGCCGACCTTGTCGCTCATGCCGAGCTCGGTGACCATTGCGCGCGCGAGATCGGTGGCGCGGCGGATGTCGTCCGAGGCTCCGGCCGAGATGTCGCCACAGAAGATCGACTCGGCCACGCGCCCCCCGAACAGCATGGTCATCTGGGCATGCAGCTTCTTGCGCTGCATGTGGTAGCTCTCGCGCTCGGGCACGATCATGGTGGCGCCCAGGGCACGGCCGCGCGGCACGATCGTCACCTTGTGGGGCGAATCGGTCTCCGGCAGGAGAGCTGCGATCACCGCGTGGCCGGCCTCGTGGTAGGCCGTGATGCGCCGATCGTCCTCCTCGATCTTGCGCGACTTCTTCTGGCGCCCGTAGCGCACCTTGTCGCGCGCTTCCTCGAGGTCGGCCATGGAGACCGCCTCGCGCTTGGCCAGCACGGCCATGATGGCGGCCTCGTTGATGATCGCGGCCAGGTCGGCGCCCGAGTAGCCGGGCGTCGAGCGCGCCAGCGTCGCCACGTCGGCGTCGGGGGCGCTCTTCACGCGCTTGAGGTGCACGCCCAGGATCGCCCTGCGGCCCTCCATGTCGGGCAGGTCGATGACCACCTCGCGGTCGAAGCGGCCCGGGCGCAAGAGCGCCGGGTCGAGCACGTCCGGGCGGTTGGTGGCGGCCACGACGATGATGCCCTCGTCCGTGCCGAAGCCGTCCATCTCCACGAGGATGGCGTTGAGCGTCTGCTCGCGCTCGTCGTGCCCGCCGCCCATGCCGCTGCCGCGGCGCCGTCCGACGGCGTCGATCTCGTCCAGGAAGATGATGCAGGGCGAGTTCTCGCGCGCCTGCTTGAAGAGGTCGCGTACGCGGCTCGCGCCCACGCCCACGAACATCTCCACGAAGTCCGAGCCCGAGATCGAGAAGAACGGCACCTCGGCCTCGCCGGCGATGGCCTTGGCCAGCAAGGTCTTGCCGCAGCCCGGCGGCCCGACCAGCAGCACACCGCGCGGGATGCGCCCGCCGATGCGCGTGAAGCGCCCGGGGTTCTTCAGGAACTCGACCAGTTCGCGCACCTCGTCCTTGGCTTCCTCCGCGCCGGCCACGTCGTCGAAGGTGGTGTTGGTGTGGTTCTCCTTGGAGTAGAGCTGCGCGCGCGAACGCCCGAAGGACATCACGCCACCGGCGCCGCCCTGGGCGCGCATCTGGCGCATGAAGATCAAGAAGACGACGAACAGGAGCACCCACGGGCCGAGGATGAACAGGAGCTGGGTGAAGGGCGTTGTGGCGCTGCCCCACCACGAGCCACCGGCCTCCTTCTCCGACAGGTCGAAGGAACGCCGCTCGATCTGGATGCCTTGCTTGACGAGCAGCGCCTCCAGGGCCGCCAGGTCGTCGCCCGGCTCGAGCTTGATGTCGAGGTTGACGTAACCCGTGCGCGCCGGAGTGGCCACCAGCCGGTCGCCCTCGTCCGAACCGGGTTTGCCCTCCGAGCTGGCGATGGCGCGCACCAGCAGTCGGCTCTCGTGCTCGACGGACTCGCTGAGGCCGCCATTCGGGCTGACTTCCTTGGA
This sequence comes from Planctomycetota bacterium, assembly GCA_031413955.1. Classification (GTDB taxonomy): domain Bacteria; phylum Planctomycetota; class UBA1135; order UBA1135; genus JABFRZ01. The sequence goes on from JANOGB010000168.1 coordinate 38,682, forward strand.
GCGCGCGAGCCTGCGGGTCTTGGCGCTGAGCGAGCGCGCTTCGATCGGGACGTACAGGCCTTGCTCGAGGGCGTGGCGGAAAGCGGCCGCGCGCGTGGACTCGTAGTCGCGGCTCTTGAGCTCGCGGAACGGCTCCTCGCGCCCCTCCAGGCTCGCGTAGCGCACCTCGAAGGAAACCTCTCGGCCCGCCTCGCGGTACTTGCCCTCGACCAGGTTCGTGCCTTGCTCGGTGCCTTTGAACTCCTGCGTCAGGATGTCGCCCTTGTTCAGGTACCACTCGTAGCGGTCCTGGGAGAGCTTCTCCGTGTGCTCGAAGGGGTCGTTGCCCACGACCGCGAGCACCAGCAGGAGCACGACCAGGACGATCAGGAAGGACCCGAAAGAACGGGAGCGGCGGCTCTTCTCGGGGTCTTGTGTCGGCTGCTCGGACATGGGCC
>JANOGB010000169.1:0-25592 GCA_031413955.1 Planctomycetota bacterium
TGGACCGTCGCCGGGGCGGACGCGATCATCGCCCTGCGCTGCTGCAACCTGAGCGGCCGCTTCGAGGACTTCTGGGCGCGCCGAGCCCAGCGCCGGGGGACCGCATGACCCCCCCTCACCTCACAATCCTGACGTGCGCCCGAACGAGCGCTACACGGCGCGGGTCGAGAGGGGCTCGCCCGCCGGGTCGAGCTCGCGCACTTCGCCCCACCCGAGCTCCTGCAGCGGCACCAGGACCTGCGCACGGTCACCGACCACCAGGACCTCGAGCGCCTGCGGGTGGATGTGACGACGTGCCAGCGCATCCAGGTCGCCCGCGCGCATGGACGCCAGCCAGGCGAGGCGGCGCTCGAGCACGTCGAAGGGATACCCGTAGCGCGCCACGTTCTCGAGGAAGTGCAGCCGCGCCTGGGCCGACTCCAGGCTGCGCCCGAGGGCGCGCGAGAGCGACTTCTGCGCGAACTCGGCTTCGCCGTCGTGGATCCCGGCGCGGATCGCCAGCAATTCCTTGTGGGCCTCGAAGAGCGCCGGCGCGGTGACGTTCGAGGCCACCGCGGCCGAAACCACGAACGCCCCCGGCGTGAGGCCGCCCTCGAAAGCGCTGTGCACGCCGTAGGTGTAGCCCTTGTCCTCGCGCAGATTGAGATTCAAGCGGCTCGCGAAGGCGCCGCCGAGCACGTGGTTGAGGGCCTGCAACGGATGGAAATCCGCGTCGACGCTGGCCAAGCCCAGGTGCCCGAGGCGGATCTCGCTCTGCGCCGCGCCAGGCTTGTCGAGCAGGTGCAGGCGCAGCCCGGCACCCGTCGCGCGCGCGCTTGCGGGCGCACGCGCCGGCCCTGCTCCCAGCAATCCCGCGCCCGGCGACCAGCGCTCCTCCAGCGCCGCGCACAGCTTGCGCAGGCGCTCCTCGTCGACTGCGCCGACGGCACACAGGCGCGCACCGGCCGCCCGCGCGTGCGTGCTCCAGAAGGCGCGCACGTCCTCGACCGTCAGGCGCTCGACGCTCGCGCGCGTCCCGAGCGGGCTCGCGCCCTTCGGGTGCGCGGGGCCGAACACGAGAAGCGCGAAGCCGTCGTCGGCCAGCTCGCCACTGCGGTCGGCACGCGTGTCGATCTCGACCAGCCGCGCACGGCGCACGCGCTCGAAGTCGGCCGCCTGGAGGCGCGGCGTGAGCACGAGCTCGCCCAGGATCTCGAGTGCGCGCGGCAGGCACTCGTCCAGCACCGAGAGCCGCAGCACGAGGTCCTCTTCGCCCGCGCCGACCGAGAGCTGCGCCCCCAGGCCGTCGAGCTCGTCCACGAGCTCGGCACCCGACAGCGCGAGGGTGCCCTCCTCGAGCATCTCGGCCGTCAAGCTGGCGAGCCCGCGCTGCCCGGGGCGCTCGGCCGCGCGCCCGGCCGGAACCGCCAGGGACAAGCGCGTCATGGGCACCTTGTCGAAGCGCGAGCCCAGCACGGAGACGCCGTTCGCGAGCCGCGTCGACCACAGCCGCGGCGAGCGGAAAGCGCGCCCGCCACTGGCCGCCGGCACGCGCGCGCGGTCGGGCTGGGACGGCTCGCCATCGTGCTCGCAATCGTGCTCGGCGTTGCGCGCGGCCGCGGCGAGGTCCGTGCGGCCGAGCGGCACGCACGAGAGCACCACGCGCGGCCGGCCCAGGAGGTAGCGCCGCAACACGGCGAGCGCGTCCTCGGCCCGGACCGCGCGCCGGCGCTCGAGCTCCAGCGCGAGCCGCCCCGGATCGCCATGGAAGAGATTGTCATAGCCCAGGCGGCTGGTGCGCGCGGCCACGGTCTCGAGCGCGCGGTAGAGCTCGCCCTCGCGCCGGCGCTTCAGGCGCGCCAGGCGGCGCGGATCGACACCCTGGGCCGCGAGGCCGGACAGGAGCTCCTCGACACGCTGTTCCAGGCGCGCCAGCGCGACCCCCTGGTGCGGGCGCAGGCTGATACTCAGGGCTCCGGCGCGCTCCTGCGTGGAGTGCGCGATCGTCACCAGGGTGGCCAGCTCCTCGTCCTGCAGCAGCGCGCGATCGAGCACGGACGAGCGGTTCGCCGAGAGCACGTCCGCCAGCAGATCGAGCGCGGCCTCGTCGGGATGGCCCAGCGCGACCGTGGGCCAGGTCAGCGTGAGCTGCGGTTGCTGCACGCGGTCCTCCAGCACGAGGCGCCGCGTCTCCGCCAGGCGCGCGGGCTCGACGGCCGGACGCTCGACGGGCGGCCCCGGCGGGAGACCGCCGAACCAGCGCTGCACGAGCTCGAGCGCCCGCGCCGGCTCGAAGTCGCCGCCGATCGCGAGCGTGGCGTTGTTCGGGCCGTACCAGCGCCGGAAGAAGCGCGCCACGTCGTCCAGCGAGGCCGCGCCGATGTCGTCCATCGAGCCGATCGTCGGCCAGGAGTACGGGTGCCCGTGCGGATAGAGCGCGGCGAGCAGGGTCTCGTGCGTCAGGCCGTAGGGCCGGTTCTCGTAGCTCTGCCGGCGCTCGTTGCGGACGACGTCGCGCTGGTTGTCGAGCTTCGCCTGCGTCATGGCCGGCAGCAGGAAACCCATGCGGTCCGACTCCAGCATCAGCGCCAGCTCGAGGTACTCCGCCGGCAGGGTCTCGAAGTAGTTGGTGCGGTCCTGGTTGGTCGTGCCGTTGAGCGTGCCGCCCGCCTCCTGAATGAGACGGAAGTGGTCGTTGTCGGCCACGTGCTCGGAGCCCTGGAAGAGCATGTGCTCGAACAGGTGCGCGAGCCCCGTGCGCCCACGCTCCTCGCGCGAGCTGCCCACGTGGTAGTAGACGTAGACCGCCACCACCGGCTCGGAGTGGTCCTCGTGCAGCACGAGCTCCAGGCCATTCGCGAGCACGTGCTTCGTGAACGGGATCAGGGGCACACCGGCCGCGCCCGCCCCGCGACCAGAGTCGTCCTTGCCGCCCAAGAGGATCATGCGCGCCAAGCTATCGTCCCCCCGGGCCCGGAACGAGCGCGCGACGGCCTGGAGAATCCGGGGCCGAAGAGCCGCGCTCTAGCGCGGGGTACGCCCGCAACCCAAACGCACCGCGGAGACACGGAGGGCGCGGAGCCTCGCCGAGGAGAGAGAATAGCCCTCCGGATCGTCGACCTTCGGAGAGCCGAAGCCCCGGAGGCCCATCTCTTCTGGCCTCTTCCTCCGCGCTCCTCCGCGTTCTCCGTTTCTCCGCGGTGCGTTTTCTTCCTTTCCGCTGATCCTCGCGCCAGGCGACGACTCTCCGGAATAGAAGAATCAGAAGAGACTCAGCAGCCGTTCCACCACTGCTCCGTCGATCTCGGCCACCTGTCCGCTCGCGCTCAGCCACAGGTAGGTGCCGTCCGGCGCGCGCCCGAAGGAAAAAACCGTCTCCTCGCTCTGGGTGGAGAGCAAGCGCACGGAGAGCAGGCGCTCGTGCTCGGGGACGCTGGTGAGCCAGCGCTTGGCACCCAGGTTCAGGAGCCCGTCCAGGGCTTGCAGGAACGCATCCGGAGCGCGGATGGCCTGGCCCTTCGGGTTCCAGACGTTGTCGCCGGTGTTGACGAAGGCGTAGCTCTGGCCGCCCCGCTCGAGCTCGATCGCGCGCAGCAGCGACTCCTGGATCTCGTGCACCTTGCGCGAGCGGAAGTCGTCGCCCGGGCGCTGGCAGAGCTCGAAGACGGCGACGTCGATGAGCGCCACGACGTCGTCGCCGGCGCGCAAGAACTGGCGCCCCTCGGCCGCGCTCTGCGGGTCGCGTGTCGCGCGCCCGAGCGCACCCTGGAAGCGCGTCCCATCCTGCAGGACGACGGCGACGGAGCACGGCGGAGCGCAGGGCTCGAAGTCCTCGCCCGGCAAGTGCTCGGCCAGCTGTACGCGCTCGAGCAGCGCCAGCGCCTCCTCGATCACGCTCTCGTTGCCGGGCTTCGCGGGCGCGCCGCCCACGTCCGTGCTGCCCGCGCCCTCTTCCAGCACGCTCCAGCCCTTCTTCTCGCGCGCCAGCACGCGCCGCGTCCCGCCGCCCTCCAGCTCGAGGCGCGCCACGTCCGTGCGCAGCGCGCGCACCACGAACTGGTCGAAGAACAGCTCGCAAGGGCGCGTGAGCAGCTCGACGTCGCGCGTGCGCACTTCCCACACGTGGGCGTAGCCCTGGCGCTGGCAGTACCAGACCCGTTCGGAGACGGGCACGTCCTCGACCGTCTCGCGGTTCCCGAAGGACAAGAGCTCCGCTTCTCCGCCGAGGAGCTCGATCTCGAGCGTGAAGGCCGGCGGGTCGAGCCCCCAGCGCGTGAGGTCCTGGGGCGAGTCGTCGACGAAGCGCTCGATGGCGAGCTCGGTCGCGCCGCGCACGAAGAGGCCCATGGCGCCGGGATCCAGGCTGACGGTGGGCAAGTCGCCGACGCGCTTCCAGCCATCCGGCCCGAGCAGCGCGTCGAACAGCAGGTCCTCGCGCCGGCCCTCCTCTGCCAGGTAGACCTGGCCGCGCCGGCGCAGCGCGACCACCTCTTGGGCCGGCAGCGCGGTCGCGTGACGATCCCGGTAGTCGTCGGGGAAGCGTTCGAGCGTGTTGGCGAGCACGCGCGTGGTGCGAAAGACGTCACAGCCGCTGGCGGCGGCATGCGGATGCCCCGGCACGCGCGCGTAGATCCGCGCAGGGTCGACGTCCAGCGCGCCGAGCTCGATGCGCACGCGGCGCTCGCCTCCACCCTCCGCGACCAGCGTGCACTCGATCACCACATGCGGCGGCTCGAGGCCGACCTGCGCCGGCTCGGCCTCGGGCGCGGGTTCAGCGCGCGCCCCCGCGAGGCTCGTGAGCAGCGTGCGCACCAGCGCGCTCTGGGCCGGATAGTGGACCGGATCGGTCAGGAACCAGCGCCCGGCGGCGTCGCGCTCGAACTTGATCTGGAACGAGCGTTCGAGATGCTCGACGCGCAACGCGCGCACGCGTTCGGCCGCGAAATCGGGGCACAGCGAGAACTCGCCCAGGGCCGGCCCGCCCCGGGCCGTCTCGCGCGCGCGCTGCAGGCGCAGGAAGGCGAGGCCCGCGACCAGGAGCACGAGGACGAGCAGGGTGCGCTTGCCCATTGCTGTTCGCTCAGCTCCTGCGCCGGAGGAACACGAGCAGGCCGATCGAGGCGCACAGCCCGGGCAGCCCGAGCCACAGCGAATAGGTGAGTACGGGCTTCGCGCGACTGCGCTCGAAGTCGAGGAAGCTCAGGCTCTTCTCGAGCGGCGCGACGGAGATGCGGTACTCGCGTTCCGCCAGCCAGTTGAAGGCGTTGAGCGCGAAGTCGCGGTTCACGTCGATGGACTCGTTGTCGAAGAAGAAGGCCGAGGCCACGGCCAGGACCCGACCCTGCTTCACGCTGCCATCCGCGGCCTTGGTGGCGCGCAGCTGGTTGGTCGCGGCCAGCCAGTGCCGATCGCGCGCCTCGCCCCTGGCCGGGTTGAAGCGGAAGTCGTAGGGCAAGAGGTCGCGCCACGAGTCGCTGCCCCACGTGATCAGCGGCAGCACCACGCCGGCGTCGCTGGCGAGGCCGCTCCCGAGGCTCGGGCTCAGCGTGAACTGCACGCGCCGGCCGCGCATCCGCAGCGGCTCGGTCAGGGGATGACCCGGCTGCAGGCCGCGCTCGTCGATCACCAGCCACGCGCACTGCTGGTTGCCGTCGACCTTTTCGCCCCCGAAACCCAGCAGCGGCTGGCACACGATCCCCGGCCGCGTGACGATGCCGAAGGAGCTCAGCAGCTCGACGATGCCGCCGGCGCGCTCCTCGTTCAGCTCGGAGATGTCCGGCGCCGCGACCACGCGACCACCCGCCTCGGTCCAGGCCTGCACGGCAGCGCGCGTGGCCGCCTGGTAGGGCTGCTGCGCGCCGATCAGCGCCAGCACGGCGCAGTCCGCAGGGACCGCGGACTGCTTCAGGGGGTCCCACTCGGCCACCTGGAACCCGTCACGCTCCAGAGCGGCGCGCAGGCGCGAGAGATCGGTGGGTTCGCTGCCATCCAGCGCCGGTTCGCCGTGCCCCTTCGCGAAGCAGACTCGCGGGGCTTCGCCCGAGGAAACCTTGAGCAGCGCCTGGACGAGCAGCTCTTCGCCGCGAAAATCCTGCAGCGCGGCCGGCTGAAACGGCCGCCCGGGCTGCCAGGAGCGCGGGTCGATCACGCCCGGAATCCCCTGGCTCGCGAGGTAGCGCACGAGTTTCTCGCTCGGGTTGCCCCAGTCGACGGTGCACAACTCGCCGAAGAGCTCGAGCTCGTCGCGCCGCGCGCCGCACGAGAACACGAGCTTGTTGGTGCCCTCGGTGCCGAGCTCGCGCTGTCGTTCCTGGATGGCCTCGAAGTCCTGTGGATCGTGCACGCGCACCTCGACCTGGGCCCGGCGCGCGTTGCGCAGGATGGTCAGGAGCTCGAGCAGCCGCCCTTCGGCCTCGGCGAAGACCGCCCGGTACGGATTGGCGAGCGGACGCAGGAAGGCGTCGATCACCACCGGCTCGGGCAGCCGATCGAGCACGTCCAGCACGGCCGGGTCGAGCGTGTTGGAGCCCCGTGCCGTCAGGTCCACGCGCACGTAGCGCCAGTCGGAGAGGTCGATCGCCAGCACCGCCGCGCCCAGGGCCAGCACGGCCGCGAGCGCTGCGCGCAGCCCGAGCGAGACTCGCGTCCAGCGGTTCTTCGCGCTCATCCGAGCCACCGCCGGGATTCCACCGCGCGCACCGCCAGGACCAAGGCGGCCGCGATCCAGGCCAGGAAGAAGACCACGTGCGCGCTGTCGAGCGCGCCGCTCGCGAACGAACCCTGGAAGTGCGCCAGCACGTCGACGCGCGCCAGCACGGAGCCCAGGAACTCGCCCGCCGGCCCGCGCCAGGCGCGCGCCAGGAGCGGCAGCGCGTACAGGCCGATGTTCGCCAGGATGGCCATGAACGCAGCCAGGAGCGGGGTCGAGAAGAGCGCGCTCGACACCAGACCGAGCGAGCAGAAGAAAGCCGAGGCGAGGGTCGCCCCGAGCCAAACCGAGAAAACGAGCCCCCAGTCGACCTGCGCGCCGAGGAATTGCACCAGCAGCGCGAACAGGAACGTGCTGGTCCAGGCCAGCGCGAAAAACGTCGTGGCCGCGAGCGCCTTGCCGAGCACCACGGCCGCATCCGAGACCGGCGAGGTCAGCAGGAACTCCAGGAGCCCGCTGCGCGACTCCTCGCTGATCATGCGCATGGTCAGGAGCGCGGGCAGGATCAACTGCAGCAGCCAGAACGGCAAACCACCGCCCAGGACGAAGACCAGCGAGCCATTCACCTCGCCGCCCTTGGCTGCGAGCACGAGCAGGAAGAAGTACGCCTGGTAGAGCAGCACCAGGAAGAGCAGGATCCAGGCCAGCGGGGCCAGGAACAAGCCAGCGAGCTCGCGCCGGTAGATCGCGGCCAGGCCCTTCACGCCACGCCTTCCACCGCCAGCGCCGGCCGCTCGGGCTCGAGTTCGAAGGCGATGCGCGCGAAGAGTTTTTCGAGCGTCGGGCGCTGCAGCGAAAGCTCACGCACGACCCAGCCGCGCGCGTGGCACAGGCGCCCGATGTGCTCGCACAGCTCGCCCTCGCCGCGCACCTCGAAGGCCGCGAACTCGCCGCCCTGGCCGCGCGCCTCGGCCGCGTGCACGCCGGGCAGCGCACGCAGCAGCGCGCCCACGTCGGTGCTGGCCCCGGCGCTGAGTTCGAGGCGCACGAAGCTCTCGCCGCCGAGCTCCGCGAGCAGGGCCGCCTGCGTGCCGTCGGCCGCGATCCGGCCGCGCTGCAGGATGATCACGCGCGGACAGACGGCCTCGATCTCGGGCAGGATGTGCGAGGAGAGCAGCACCGTGCGCTCCTTCGAGAGTTCCTGGATCAGGCGCCGCACCTCCAGGCGTTGCAGCGGGTCGAGACCGCTGGTGGGCTCGTCCAGCACCAGCACCTCGGGCTCTGGCAAGAGCGCCACGGCCAGGCCCACGCGCTGGCGCTGGCCCTTCGAGAGCCGGCCGATCAGGCTGCGCGCGCGCTCGGCCAGCCCGACGCGTTCGAGCACTGTGCCCGCGCGGCGGCGCGACTCGGCGCGCGACAGGCCGCGCAGGCGGCCCTGGAACCACAGCATCTCCTGCACGCGGTGCTCGCGGTAGAGCGGCACGCTCTCGGGCAGGTAGCCGATGCGCTCGCGCACCGCCAAGGAATCGCGCAGCACGTCGTGGCCGTCGACCGTGACGCTGCCCGCGCTGGGCGGCAGAAAACCGGTCAGGACGCGCATCGTGGTGGTCTTGCCGGCCCCGTTGGGGCCCAGGAAGCCGACCACCTCGCCGCGCTCGAGTCGAAAGGAGACATCGTCCACCGCGACGTGCGGACCGAACCGCCGGGTGAGGTGCTGGACGGAGATCATCAGGCGAAGACGGCGAGCGAAGGTATCGGCGGACGAACGAGCCCTCAACCGTGGCCGGCGGCAGCTCAGCCGTCGTGCAGCTCTCTAGCGCGTGGCAGCGCGTCGGTTGCCCTTCGGAGGAGCCCCGCGCGGCCCGAAAACGGCACCGCGGAGGCCCAGGAGAAAACTCCCGGACCCCCGCGGGCTCCTCCGCGGCACCGGGGGAACGGCACCACGGACGATCGGTGGGTCAGGTCTTGACCTCGAAGTCGGCATCGACCGGCTCGTCGCCGCTCTGCTTGCCAGCCTTGGCCTTGGCGGTGGGCTCGGGACCGGGACCCTGCGGCGGCGGGGTCGCCTGCTTGTAGAGCACCTCGCCCAGCTTCTGGGCCTTGGTCTGGAGGGTGCCAAGGGCCGCCTCGAGCTTGGCCTTGTCCTCGCCCTGGAGCGTCTGCTTGAGCTCTTCCTTGGCGGACTCGATGGCCTGCTTGTCGCTCGCCTCGAGCTTGTCGCCGTGCTCGGCCAGGTGCTTCTCGGTCTCGTAGACCACGTGGTCGGCCTGGTTCTTCAGCTCGACCAGCTCGCGCCGCGCCTTGTCCTCGACGGCGTGGGACTCGGCGTCGCGGCGCATCTTCTCGACCTCGTCCTTGGAGAGGCCCGAGGAGGACTCGATGCGGATCTTCTGCTCCTTGCTGGTGCCCTTGTCCTTGGCGGTCACGTTCAGGATGCCGTTCGCGTCGATGTCGAAGGTGACCTCGATCTGCGGGCGACCGCGCGGCGCGGGCGGGATGCCGTCCAGGTGGAAACGTCCGAGCGTGCGGTTGTCCTTGACGAAGTCGCGCTCGCCCTGCAGCACGTGGATCTCGACCGAGGGCTGGCTGTCGCTGGCGGTCGAGAAGATCTGCGACTTGGAGGTCGGGATGGTGGTGTTGCGCTCGATCAGCTTGGTCATGACTCCGCCCAGGGTCTCGATCCCGAAGGAGAGCGGCGTCACGTCCAGCAGCACCACGTCCGCGACCTCACCGGCCAGGATCGCGCCCTGGATCGCGGCGCCGACCGAGACCACCTCGTCGGGGTTGACGGTCTTGTTGGGCTCGCGGTTGAAGATCTTCTTGACCATGGCCTGCACGGCCGGGGTGCGCGTCGAGCCGCCGACCAAAATAGCCTCGTCGACCTGCTCGGGCTTCAAGCCCGCGTCGGAGAGCGCCTTCAGGCAGGGCTCCTTCGTGCGCTCGATGAGGGGCGCCACGAGCTGCTCGAACTTGGCGCGCGTGAGCGTCTTCTGCAGGTGTTTCGGGCCTGAGGCATCGGCCGTGATGAAGGGCAGGTTGATGTCTGTCTGGACCGCGCTGGAGAGCTCGCACTTGGCCTTCTCGCAGGCTTCCTTGAGGCGCTGCAGCGCCATCGCGTCCTTGCGGATGTCGATGCCGGCCTCTTTCTTGAACTCGTCCGCGACCCAGTCGATCAGCACCTTGTCGAAGTCGTCGCCGCCCAGGTGCGTGTCGCCGTTGGTCGAGAGCACCTCGAACACGCCGTCGCCGATGTCGAGGATCGAGATGTCGAAGGTGCCGCCGCCGAGGTCGTAGACCGCGACCTTGCCGCCCTTCTTCTTGTCCATGCCGAAGGCCAGGGCCGAGGCCGTGGGCTCGTTGATGATGCGCACGACCTCGAGGCCGGCGATCGTGCCGGCGTCCTTGGTCGCCTGGCGCTGTGCGTCGTTGAAGTAGGCCGGCACGGTGATCACGGCCTTCTCGACTTTCTCGCCCAGGAAGGCCTCGGCCGACTCCTTCAGGTTGGCGAGCACCATGGCGCTGATCTCGGGCGGAGTGAACTGCTTGCCGCCGACGTCGACCTTGACCAGCTCCTCGGATCCGCCGACGAGCTTGTAGGGCACGGTCTTCTCCTCGGTCGCGACCTCGCGGTGGCGCCGGCCCATGAAGCGCTTGATCGAGAAGATCGTCCGCGTCGGGTTGGTCACCGCCTGGCGTCGCGCGGGCGCGCCGACCAGCCGGTTGCCACCCTCCTGGAAGGCGACCACGGACGGTGTGAGGCGCGCGCCCTCGAGGTTCTGGATCACCTTCACCTCGCCACCCTCCATCACCGAGACGACCGAGTTGGTGGTGCCGAGGTCGATGCCGACGATCTTGGTTCGCTTGCTCATTTTCGTTGGGTTACCCACTGGGGGTTGCGTCCAGGAAGACAAACCCCGTGCCAGCGGCCCGAGCCACTCAAGTCGTTTCCAGCCATCGACTTGAGTGTGCCAGATGGGAAGCCACGAGCTGCCTCCTTGGCAGGGCGCCAAACTCTGCTGCCAGCCTGGCAGCGAGGCTCAAGAGAGCCCGTACTCGTGCAGCTTGCGGTACAGCGTGCGCTCGCCGATGCCCATCAGCTTGGCGGCCTTCTGGCGGTTGCCCTCGGTCAGCTTCAGGGTCGCCTGGATCAGATCGCGCTCGACCTCCGCCAGGAGCCGGCCGGCAAGCTCGTAGTGCCCGCGCGACTTCCCGGGCTGACCGGTGGCCTGCTGCACATGCTCGGGCACGTCCTCCACGTCGAGCACGTCGCGGCGCGCGAGCAGGACCATGGTCTCGAGCGCGTTGCGCAGCTCGCGCACGTTGCCGGGCCAGTCGTAGCGCACCAGCAGCGCGCGCGCCTCGGGCGTGATGCCGCGCACCGCGCGGCCGTGCTCCTGCGCCAGGGCCGTCACGAAGTGATCGATCAAGAGCGGCACGTCGCCCGGCCGTTCGCGCAGCGGCGGCAGGACCAGCGTCACGACTTGCAGGCGGAAGAGCAGGTCGCCGCGAAACTTGCCCTCGCTCACCAGGGTACGCAAGTCGCGGTTGGTGGCCGCCACCAGGCGCACGTCGACCTTGCGCGTCGCGTTGCCGCCCACCGCCTGCACCTCGCGCGTCTCGAGCACGCGCAGGAGTTTTGCCTGCGTCTCGAGCGGCATGTCCCCCACCTCGTCCAGGAACAGGGTTCCGCCGTCGGCATAGACCAGCAGGCCCTCCTTGGTCGCGATCGCGCCGGTGAAGGCGCCCTTGACGTGCCCGAAGAGCTCGGACTCGATCAGCCCCTGGCTGAGGGCCGCACAGTTCACGGCCACGAAGGGCCGGTCCTTGCGCGGCGAGTTGGTGTGGATGGCGCGCGCCACGAGCTCCTTGCCCGTGCCGCTCTCGCCCAGGACCAAGACCGTGGCGTGGCTGCCCGAGACCTGCTGCAGGACGTCGTAGACGCGCTGCATCGGGCCCGAGTGGCCGATGATGCCCTCCAGGCCGTAGCGCTTGTCGAGCTGCTTACGCAGCTCGCGGTTGGTGCGCTTGAGCCGTCCGGTCTCGAGCGCGCGCAGGAGCCGCGTGCGCAGCTCGCTGATACGCACCGGCTTGGTGAGGTAGTCGGCCGCGCCCAGGCGCATGGCGTCCACGGCCGTCTCGACCGAGCCGTGGCCCGTGATCAGCAGTACTACCGCTTCCGGTTGCAAGCGCCGCGCTTCCTCCAGCACCTGCAGGCCGCCCACGTCGTGCATGACGAGATCCGTCAGGATCACGTCGAAGGTCGATTCCTCCATCAGCTCGACGCCCGCGCGGCCCGAGTGCGCCGTACGGCACGCGCAGTTCTCGGTCTCGAGCCCGTCGACCAGGGCTTCGGCGTGGCCCTCGTCGTCGTCGATGATCAGCACCCGGATCGGGCTCTGCGCGGGACGGTCGAGGTCGTTCACGCGCCGGATCCCTCCGCCTGCGCGGGCGTCCCGCTCTCCTCGCCGCGCACCAGCTCGATCGCCAGCGGCAGGGTGATCGAGAACGACGAACCACGGCCCTCCTCGGAGAGTGCCTGGATCGTGCCCCCGTGCTCTTCGATGATGCGCCGCGCGGTGGAGAGGCCCAGGCCCGTGCCGCCCGGCTTGTCGGACCAGTATTCCTCGAAGCAGCGCGCGAGCTTCTCGCTCGACATGCCGGAGCCGGTGTCGGTGATCGAGAGCTCAACCTGGTGCCCCATGCGCCGCAGCCGCACGAGGAGCTCGCCCCCGTCCAGCATGGCCTGGCGCGCGTTGACGAGCAGATTCAGCACCGCCTGCTTGATGCGCGCCTCGTCCACCAGCACCAGCGGCAGGCCGATCGGCAAGTCGACGTGCTGACGAATCCCGGCACGCTCGTCCTCGGGCTCGACGAACTCGAGCAGCTCGCGCACGATCCGCGCCAGGTCCTCGGGCCGGCGGTTGACCACTCCGCCGCGGGCGTAGTGCAGGAAGTCCTCGAGGATGTGTTCGAGGCGCTGGACCTCGCGCTGCAGGGTCTTGATGCGCTTGAGCGAGCGCTCTTCGCGTTGCGTGCGCTGTGGACTGACCGCGGCGCGCGCCACCCCGGCGCGCTCCCAGTCCTCCTGCAGGAGCGCCAGGTTGATCGACATGGTCGAGAGCGGGTTCTTGATCTCGTGCGCCAGGCCGTCGGCCAGGCGCACCAGGAGTGCCATACGGTCGGCGTGCGAGCTGCGGTCTTCCAAGAGGATCGGGGGCTGGCCCGCCGCTCACACGGGAGCGGACGGGAGCGGAACTGGGGCCATGGCGCGGATAGGCTAGCAGCCCGAGTCTGCATGAGTGAAAGCGCCCCCATCCTCGCCGCCGGTGATCGCGCCCCGACCCCGGAACTGGCGGCGCGCGTGCGTGCGGCGCTCGCGCGCGGCGCACTGTGCGCGCTCCCGACCGAGACGGTCTACGGCCTGGCGGCCCGCGCGGACCGGCCGGATGCGCTCGAGGCCCTGCGCGTCCTGAAGGGCCGCCCGAGCGCTCTCACCTTCACCTGGCACGTGGCCGAACGCGGCGCGGTCGAGCGCTTCCAGGAGCTCCGGCCGCTGGCCCGGCGCCTGACCGAGCGCTACTGGCCCGGGCCCCTCACGCTGGTCTTGCACGGTGTTCCCGCGGGTCTCGAGGGTGTGGCGCGCGAGGGCTGGACGGGGTTGCGCTTGCCAGCCCACGCCGCCTGTGCCGGCCTGCTCTCGGCCTGCGAATTCCCGGTGGTGATGACGAGCGCCAACCCCCACCGCGAGGCGCCGCTCACGCGCGCCGAGCAGGTGGCCGCGCGCTTCGACGGCGCGCTCGAGCTGGTGGTGGACGGCGGTCCTTCGCGCCTCGGAGAAGCCTCGGGCGTCCTGGCCCTCGGCCAGGGCCGCTTCGAGCTCCTGCGCGAAGGCCTGCTACGGCTCGAGGACCTGCGCCGCACGGCGGGCCTGCGCATCGTCTTCGTGTGTACCGGCAACACCTGTCGCTCGCCCATGGCGGAGGCCCTGGCGCGCCTGCTCCTGTCCGAGCGCCTGCAGGTCGGCAGCGCCGGTCTGGCCGCGTTCGGCTTCGAGCTCCTCTCGCTGGGCGTCCTGGCCGCGCACGGTGCGCCCGCCTCGACCGGAGCCGCGGAGGTCATGGCCGAGCGCGGCATCGACCTGCGCTCCCATCGCTCACGCCCGGCCCTGCCCGAGGCCCTCCTGCGCTGCGATCGGATCTACGGCCTGACGGCGAGCCATGTAGATTCCCTGCGGGCCACGCTCCCCCCCGGCCGTCATCCACGGCTCGAGCTCCTCGATCCCGCGGGCAACGACATCGCCGACCCCTTGGGTGGACCGCGCTCCGCGTACCAGCGCTCGCTGGCGGACATCGAGCGCGCCCTGCGCGTCCGCCTGGACGAGTGGGCGTAGCCCGGCCAGCTCAAAGCCTCTCAGCTCAGGCCGTGCACAACGCTTCCCAGGCCTGGACGGGGGTCCGTGCCGTGCGCAGCGCCTGGCGCACGTCTTCCCGGCCGAGGTGCCGCGCGAGATCGGCCAGGGTGCGGATGTGCAGGAGCTTCTGCGCGCGCGGGATCAGGAGCAGCACCACCAGCCACGCAGGCCCCGCGTCCACGCTGTCGAACGGAACGCCATCCCCGGCAGGCCCGGAGACCACGGCCAGTCCTGCGACGACGCGCTCGAGCCCGTCCACCGCGGCGTGCGGGATCGCGATGCCGCGTTCCATGCCGGTCGACATCGAGCGCTCGCGTAGCACGACGGCTTCGCGAAAGGTCCCCGCCAGGGCATCGGGCACCGCTCCGTGGGCCAGCAGGTTCCCCGTGAGTTGCTCGATCACATCCCATTTGTCCCGCGCCTCGAGCCCGAGGAGGATGTGCTGGGGGGGGATCAGATCCTGCAATCGCATGGCAGCGCGGCGGCAGAGAATAGCGAGGCAGCGCGCCGAGCGGGCATGCCAGTCGGACTCTGCAACGCGCGCCACGGAAGAAAAACGCTCCGCGGACGTCGGAAGAGCGCAGCGAGCAGGAACGCCCTCGCCCGCGACGTGGATGCGAAGCCTCCTACCTTGCCGGCCGATCCGCGCGGCGGCTCCGACCTCGACGGCCATACCCCCCACCCCTCGCCCCGCGGCTCTCACCAGGGCGCGGAGATAGACTGGAGCGCATCATGGTCGGAATCTCGGATCTCCTGGTTCAGGCGGGCGTCAGCCGGGAACGGCTGGAGGAATGCCGGCGCATCTCGGGCAGCACGGGCGAGTCCCTCGACAAGGTCATTCTTTCCAAGGAGTACCTGGAGGAGGCGAAGCTGCTGGCGGTCTATGCGACCCACCTCGGCTACGAGTACCTGCCGCGCCTGGACGGTTTCCAGGTGCCGGCGCAGTTCGTCAACCGCATCCCGGTCCAATTCACGCGCAACTACAACCTGGTCGCG
This sequence comes from Planctomycetota bacterium, assembly GCA_031413955.1. Lineage (GTDB taxonomy): Bacteria > Planctomycetota > UBA1135 > UBA1135 > JABFRZ01. Next base: position 15,036 of record JANOGB010000169.1, read on the forward strand.
CTCTCCGAGGCCAACGGCTGCCTGCGCGTGGCCACGTGCTCGCCGCTCGACGCCCAGCCGATGGACGACCTCGCGACCATGCTGGGGACCGAGATCGAGCCGGTGCTCTCGACGCGCAGCGAGATCACCACGCTCATCGCGCGCGCCTATCGTCACAAGGCGGACGGCGTAGACGAGGCCCTGGCCGACGTGGCCGAGGACGGCGACATCCAGGGCCTGGCCAGCGCGATCGAGGAGGCCGAGGACGTCCTGGACGTCTCCAACAAGGCCCCGATCATCAAGCTCGTCAACACGATCCTGTTCCAGGGCCTGAAGCTGCGTGCCTCGGACGTGCACTTCCACCCCTACCCGGAGCGCACCCAGGTGCGCCTGCGCATCGACGGCATCCTCTACGACATGGACTCGGTGCCGCGCAAGGCGCACGAGGCCATCGTCAGCCGCGTCAAGGTCATGGGCAAGATGGACATCGCCGAGCGCCGCCTGCCGCAGGACGGACGCGCCTCGATCAAGATCGGCGACGGCGAGGTCGACGTGCGCATCAGCTCCGTGCCCACCACCAACGGCGAGCGCATCGTCATGCGTCTGCTCGACAAGTCCGCCAAGATCTACACGCTCGAGGAGATCGGCCTCGCGCCCAAGAACCTGGCGATGATGCGCGACTACGTCACGTGGAACCACGGCATCATCCTGGTCACGGGCCCGACTGGTTCGGGCAAGACGACGACCTTGTACGGCGCGATGGCCGAGATCGACACCACGAAGCTCAACGTGCTCACGATCGAGGACCCGGTCGAGTACTCCCTGGCGGGCATCAGCCAGGTGCAGGTCAACGTCAAGAAGGGCCTGACCTTCGCGGGCGGCCTGCGCTCGTTCCTGCGCCAGGACCCGGACGTGATGATGGTGGGCGAGATCCGCGACCTGGAGACGGCCGAGGTCGCGATCCGCGCCGCGCTCACGGGCCACCTGGTGTTCTCGACCGTGCACACCAACGACGCGCCCAGCACGATCACGCGCATGGTCGACCAGGGTGTCGAGCCGTACCTCGTGGCGAGCTCCCTGATCCTGGTGATCGCCCAGCGCCTGGTGCGCACCATCTGCCCGCACTGCAAGGTGACCGAGGCGATGAACGACGAGTGGCTGGCCAAGCTCAAGAAGATCGACATCAAGCCGGAGCAGCTCGACGGCCAGATCTCCTTCGGCAAAGGCTGCGACGAGTGCTTCCACTCGGGCTACTCGGGACGCACGGCCATCTACGAGTTCCTGCCGGTGGACGAGGTTCTGCGTACCCAGATCATGGACGGCGTGACGGCCTCGCAGATCAAGCGCGGCGCCATCGAACGCGGCATGATCACGCTGCGCATGGACGGACAGGGCAAGATCCTGCAGCGCCTGACCACGCCCGACGAGGTCCTGCGCGTGACGCAGCTCGACATGGGATGAGACCGATCTAGATGCCCATCTACGAGTACAAGGCCTACGGCTCGGGAGGCGCCAACAAGACCGGCGTGGTCGACGCGGACACGCCGCGCGAGGCGCGCCAGCGCCTGCGGCGCGACAACATCCTGGTGAGCGAGCTGCGCGAGGTGCGCTCGGGCAAGCGCAAGGGCTCGGCCGCATCGGTGCAGGGCACGAACGCGCCGTACCGGCGCACGGTGTGGCTGGCCAGGCTGCAGAAGCTGCGCGAGTCCTCGGGCGGCCCCGGTGGGCGCGAGCTCGAGCTCGTCGCCGCGGTCACGCGCCAGATGGGCACCATGCTCGGCGCCGGCATCCCCATGGCCGAGATGCTATCGGCCGTGATCGACCAGGCCGACACGCGTGCGCAGGAGACCATGTTCCGCACGATCCGCGAGCGCATCACGCAAGGCGTGTCCTTCGGCGACGCCCTGGCCGAATACCCCCGCTACTTCACGCCCCTGTACGTCAACATGGTCAAGGCCGGCGAGGCCACCGGCCAGGTCGACGTGGTACTACGGCGCCTGGCGGACTTCTTGCAGCGCCAGCGCGCGCTGCAGCGCAAGGTCGTGTCGGCCCTGACCTACCCGATGCTGATGATCGCCATCGGGCTCCTGGTGGTCAGCATCCTGATGACCTTCGTGGTGCCGAAGATCACGGAGATGCTGACGGACACGGGCCAGACCATGCCGCTGCCGACACGCGTCCTGATCACCATCAGCGACGCCTTCAAGAGCTACTGGATCGTGCTGCCGCTGGGGATCGCGGCGTTGTCGGTGCTCTACAACCGCGTCTACAAGACCAAGGGCGGCCAGCTCGCGATCGACCGCTTCAAGCTGCGCATCCCGATCGTGGGCGAGCTCCTGCGCAAGTCCTCGGTGGCGCGCTTCACGCGCACGCTCTCGACCCTGCTGTCCTCGGGCGTGCCGGCCGTGCGCAGCCTGGAGATCGTGCAGACGGTGGTAGGCAACCGCATCATGGCCGACGCCACCGAACACATCCGCGTGCGTATCCTGGAGGGCACCGACATTGCCACGCCGCTCAAGGCGACCGGCGCCTTTCCTTCGGTGGTCGGCTACATGGTCGCGGTGGGCGAACAGTCGGGAAAGCTCGAAGAGATGCTCGACAACATCGCCAACGCCTACGACGAAGAGATCGAGGTCGTCACCGAACGCATCACCACTGTGCTCGAGCCGATCATGATCATCTTTCTGGCCGTGGTGGTCGGCTTCATCGTGTGGGCCATCGTCCTGCCCATCCTGCAGGTCGGCAACGTCTGATGTCAGGAGAGTTCGAATCATGAGAACGCGACACGCATCCCGCGCAGGCTTTTCGCTGGCCGAGCTGATGGTGGTGATCGTCATCATCGGCTTGCTCGCCACCCTGGTCGTCCCTAACGTCATCTCCAAGCTCGGCAAAGCGAACCTCGTCAAGGCCAAGGCCGACATCACGACCATCGCCGAGGCCGTCACGGGTTACGCCATCGAGAACGGCGGGCGCTACCCCGACAGCCTCGAGGCCCTGGTCACGCCCGACGCGAACGGGCACTCGTTCCTGGACACCGAGACCGTGCCCAAGGACCCCTGGGGGACCGAGTACTTCTTCGAGCCCGCCCCCAGCGGCTCGCAGAAGTTCCGCGTGATCTCCTATGGCAAGGACGGCATCCCCGGCGGCGAGGGCGACGACGCCGACATCGACAACATCAAGATCAAGAGCGGCGAGATCAAGTGAGCCCGCGCCGGCCGCCGTCAGGACGCGAGCACGCCTTCACGCTCGTCGAGCTGATGGTCGTGGTCATCATCCTCGGCCTATTGGGCGGCATCGCGGTGACGTCCTGGGCGTCCATGCTGCCCAACCAGCAGTTCAACACCGCCATCCGCAACCTGTCCGAGGTGCTGTACGGCACGCGCTCCGACGCGATCGCGCGCAACCGCGAGTTTCGCATCCAGTACGACCTCGACCAGGACACCTACCGGGTGCGCACGCCCTTCAAGCCCGGCGGTGGCTTCGCGACCAGCGAGGAAGATGCCGAGCGCATGTGGGCGCACGAGACCGACCTGAAGGAGAAAGGCATCGATCTCCTGCAGGTCACGGTCGACGACCAGCCCTACACCAGCGGCAAGGTGGATGTGTACTTCCTGCCGCTCGGCGGTTCCGCACACCACACGGTGCAGCTGAGCCAGGCGCTGTTCGAGCGCGAGTTCACGCTGGAGGTCCTGCCGCTGACGGGCGAAGTCCGCATGCACGACGGTTTGTTCACGCGCGAGCCGGTCGACGAGGGAGACTTCCGGTGAGACGCGCGCCGCGTGGCAAGCGCGCCGGCTTCACCTTGGCCGAGGTGGCGGTCACGCTCCTGATCGTCAGCATCGGTCTGGTGCTCGTGCTCCAGGGCCTCGGCACGGCCAAGGTCTCGGCGGCCGAGACCCACTACCGCAAGGTGGCGCGCGAGCTGGCCCTGCTCACCCTCGGACGGGTCGAAGCCGGGCTCTTCTGGGAGGAGCTGGACGGTGACGGCAGCACGCTGACCGGCACCTACGCCGAGGAGGGCTACGAGGACTTCCACTACGAGCTCGTGTTCGGCGAGGAGGACTTCAGCCAGTCGAGCGCGAGCTACGACCGGGAATCGAGCTACCACGACAACTGGGCGTACGAGCGCGAACGGGAGCGCGAGCGCCGCGATCGCGAGGACGACAACGGCAGTGGAGACGACGAAGAGCAGGCCGAGGAACCCTTCGAGAAGGTGCGCATCCGCGTCGGCTACCCGCGCCTCACCGAGCGCGAGAGCACGCTGACGCTCGAGCGCTGGATGCCGTGGGAACAGGTCTACGGCGGCGAGGAGGGCGAGGCCCCGCCCGCCGAGGAGAGCCCGGAATGAACCGCGCGCGCCCCCGGACCGGAGCCGGCGCAGGCTTCACGCTGATCGAGGTCATGCTGACGCTCGTCATCATGGCCGGGATCATGGTGACCGTGACGCAAATCCTGAACGCGGCGCGCGCTAGCCGGGACGCGATCCACAACATCCAGGAGCAGCAACTGGCCGGCCCCGCGATCCTGCAGCAGATCGAGAACGACCTGCGCGCCCTGTCGGTCTACGACCGCGACGCGCGCTTCGCGCTGCGCATCGAGAACCGCGTGACCTCGGGCTTCGAAGCGGATTCGATCGACTTCGTGTGCACCACGGACGGGCTGCTGCCGCACCGCGAGCACGCCGGCGACTCCTTCCGCCGCGCCGACGTCAACGAGGTCGGCTACCACCTGCGCCCCAACCCCACCTCCGACGACTTCCTCGAGCTCTACCGGCGCGAAGACTTCGGCGTCGACGACAAGCCCTTCGACGGCGGCGAGTTCGCCTTCCTGCACGACCGCGTCAAGGCCTTCGAGATCCGCATCTACCGCGAGGACGGGGTCGAGGCCGAGCCGGTCGAGGCCTGGGGCGACGCGGGCGGCGAGTTCGTGGGCCTGCCCGCGCGCATCGAGATCGAGCTCGTGCTCGAGCTCGCACCGCGCCTGGTGCGCGAACAGCTCGTGGTCACGCGCAGCACGGTCACCTACCAGCGCGTCTTTCGCTTCCCGGCCGCCCTCGCCGCGGCCCAGGAGCTCGGCGTCGTGCCCGTGATCCCGCGCATCGCCAGGCCAACGGTCAACGCGGAATCCGACCCGCAAGCGCCACCCCCCGCGGACCGCTGAGCCGGTCGGCCGTGCTCAGCCCGGCTGGGCGAGCGGCCGGCCGATGCGTTCGCGCCCGCCCATGTACTTCCGCAGGGCCGCGGGCAAGTGCACCGTGCCGTCTGCCTGCTGGTGGTTCTCGAGCAAGGCGATCAGCATGCGCGTGCTGGCCGCCACGGTGTTGTTGAGCGTGTGGCACACGCGCACCTTGCCCTCCTCGTCGCGGTAGCGCAGGTCCAGGCGCCGCGCCTGATAATCGTGGAAGCGCGAGGCCGAGTGCGTCTCGCCGAAGCCCTGGCGCGAGGGCATCCAGGTCTCGATGTCGAACTTCTGCACGTGCGGCACGCCCAGGTCGCCGCCACACACGTTGACCACGCGGTAGTGCAGTTCGCACAGGTCGAGCACCTCCATGGAGTTCTTCAGGATCGCCCGGTGGTGCGCGAGGCTCTGCGCGTCGTCGGCGACGTCGATCACGACCTGCTCGACCTTCTGGAACTGGTGCACGCGGTAGATGCCGCGCGTGTCCTTGCCGTAGGTGCCGGCCTCGCGCCGGTAGCAGGCGCTGCGCGCGACGTACAGCTTCGGCAGCGCGGTCACGTCCAGGATCTCGCCCGCGTGCAGGGCCGTGACTGGCACCTCGGCCGTGCCCACGAGATACAGCTCGTCGCGCGCGTCGGTCTTGTAGGTCTGCTCCTCTCCGCCCGGGAAGTAGCCCGTGCCGAGCAGCGGCTCGTAACGCACCAGGGTCGGCACCGAGAGCGGCACGAAGCCCTTGGCGAGCATGTGCTCCATGGCCAGGCGCAGGACCGCGTCCTCGAGCAGCGCGAGATCGCCCTTGAGGACGTAGTTGCGCGAGCCCGCCAGACGCGCGCCGGCCTCGACGTCGAGCCAGCCTTGCCTGGTCCCGAGCTCGATGTGGTCGCGCGGCGCGAAGTCGAAAACCGGCGGCCGGCCGACGCGCTCGAGCTCGACATTGTCGGCGTCGGTCTTGCCTTCCGGCACCTCAGGCGCGGGCACGTTCGGGATGCGGAGCTGCAGCTCGGTCATGGCCTTCTCGAGCGTTGCCAGGCGCGCCTCGAGCCCCTTCAGCTCTTCCTTGATCTTCCCCTGATCTGCGAGGATCAGCGCGCGCGCTTCCGGGCTGGCCTTGCCCATCTCCTTGCCGCCGATCTTCTGGCGCGCACGCAGACCGTCGACGCCCGGGGTCAGCGCGCGGCGCTCCTCGTCCAGGCGCAAGAGGCCGTCGACGTCGCATTCCACGCGCTTCTTGCGCGCGCCGGCCTTGACCGCATCCGCGTTGGCACGGATGAACTTCAGGTCGAGCATCGCGCTGCTTACTTGCCCTTCCAGTCGGACTCGAGCTTGCCGAAGAGCTTGTGCTTCTTCTCGAACAGCTGCACCTCGAAGTCCTCGCCGGGAATGGGCTTCTGGATCGGCTCGCCGATCGGGAACCAGACCGTCTGGAAGTCGTACTTGTGCGTCTCGTGTTCCTCCTGGCTGAGGACGGGCACGAGCCTGGTCTCCTTCTTGCCCTTGCCGCTGCCGGCCTTGCGCATGTTGACCTCGGGGCTGAGCACGCAATTCCAGAGACGCTGGTACGTCTCCCCGCCCCTTCCCGAGACCAAGAGCGACGGTCCTTCGATCGTCATGGTCTCGTCGTCATGCCTGACCTCGAAGTCCAGCGTCAGCGGCAGGCCGAGCTCGAGCTTGGTGGTCTCGCCCGCGGCGACCTTCCAGGAGCGCGCACTCGAGCCGGCAGGATGAGCGCCTTCATCATCTGGTCCTTCTTGCCGTTCGCGATCTGGCCGGAATAGACCTCGTAGGTACCGGCCGGCACGTCGACCTTGTTCGTGCCGCCGTTGACCAACTCGAAGAACAGACTCTCGCTCTCCTCGCCCAGGCCGCGCACGATCAGCCAGGAGACGGGCAGACCCTTGAGGTCGAGCTGCAGGGTCCCGCTCTGGACTTGTGCGGGCGCCGCCGAGATGTCGCTGCCATTCTCGTTCGGCGTGAGCTCGAACCAGGCGTCGCCGATCTTCTGCAGCCGACTCCAGGGGCGCGCCATCTTCGCATCGCCGATCACGACCGAGTCGACATCGCGCTGGCTGGAACCTTCGACCAGACCCGCGAAGCCCCACAACTTCGGTTCGCTGCCATAGCGGCCGTCCAGGTTGTCGTCGATCACGCGCACGCGCACCCCGTTGACCGTGCCCACCAGGCTGCCCGCCGGCGCCACGTAGATGCTCATCTGCGTGTCGTCGGGCCCCAGGTTGTAGGCGAAGCCCTGGTAGGTGTCGCGCTGCTGACCGATCTTCGCCAGGAAGCCCCAGGTGCGCAGGCCCGCGCCCGAGCCGAGCGTGACCTGGACCGGAGCGATGTTGCCCGTCAGCGGGATGTCCACGTCGCCCTTGCCGTCGCCATCCACGTCCACCGAGGCCTTGTTGGCGCCCGTGCGCAGGACGGTCGGCGACTCCTCCATGGTGGTGAAGGTGCCCTTCGACTCGACCTTCAGCAGGTTGACCGTCGACCAGAGCTGAAAGGTGGGGTCGGCCGTGAACAGCGGCCTGCGAATGGCCTCGATGTCCGTCACGAGCTCGAAGGTGGCGTTCAGCGGAACGGCCGCCACACCGCCCGGCGCGCTTGCGTTGCCCGGCGCAGCGCCGGCGTCGCCCGGTTGTCCTTCCTCGACCGGAACGCTGAAGCCATCGGCCACGAGCTTCTCGTGGCGCAGCTTGGCCAGGACGTAGCTCGGCTCCTTGAGGTCGATGCTCTCCCGCGCCGCCAAGAAGAGTCCCCAGCCCTCGCAAGCCTTGCGCAGGTCGGCGCGCGGACCGTTGACCGTATCCTCGTAGCAAGTGGCGTAGGTTCGATAGCACTGCGCGGCCATGAACGCATCTCCGAGCTCGGCGAACTCGGCGCCCATGGCCTGGAACGTGAACCCGAGCGGGAAGAGCTTGGCCGTGTCCTTGGCCTTCTCGGCCGCCTCGAACTCGGTGCGCTGCAGCTTGTACTTGTCGATTAGCTCCAGGCGGTGCTTCTTGAGCGCTGGCCTGAGGTCGACGGAAAAGTAGTTGTACTGGATCTCGACGAAGCGCGTGCCGTAGACCGTCTTCCAGATCCGCCCCAGGGCCTCGATCTCGGCCTCGAGCTCGTCGCTCGAGCCCTTGCCGATGGCGTCGCACACGTCGATGATCGCAATGACGGCCGAGGCCTCGTTCCGGCGCATGAGGGTGACCATCTCGTCCTCGGCCTTGATCAGCATGAGCTTGCGGAACTCCTGCATGAAGACGCTGTCGTACTGCGCCGAGGCGAACGGCGCGAGCAGCGGAAGAGCGAGGACCAGGGCGAGGACGCGGCCGAAGGGTAACGGGCTCATGACGGGGAATGCCTGTGTTCGAGCGACGAGCGCAGTCTAGTGTCCTGTCACCGAAGTTCGCATGCACTTCCCGCTCCCCTCCAGCGCCTGGCTACGTTGCTCCGGCGCCGGGTAGCCACGCGCGCTACTTTCGCCTGGAAACGCGCTTCAGGAAGGCCCGCTCGCGCGTGGAGAGCTCGTGGATCCCGTCGCGACTGATCTTGGCCAGCAGCGTGTCCAGGCGCTCCTTGTCCGCGACGGCACGCGCCGCGCCGCGCTGCGCGCTCCACACCCCCACGTCGGCCAGGGGGTCGCGCCAGACCCAGCCCAGACGCACCCCGAGATAGCCGAACAGCGCGCCGCTGAGGTGCGCGAAGCTGGCCACGTTGCTGACCGCGCCCTTCACCTGCATGAGCGCGCCGAACAGCTCCAGGGCTCCGTAGATGAGCGCGAAGGTGCGCAGCGTCAGCGGTACGATGATGAAAATCACACGCAGGTGCGGGTGCAGCGTGGCCATCGCGAAGACGACCGCGAGCACACCGCCCGACGCGCCCACGATCGGCGCGACCTGTCCGAGGGCCAACCCGAGCCCGAGCTGGCACGCGCCGGCCAGCGCCACCGCGAGCAGGTAGAAGACCAGGAAGCGCCGATTGCCGAGCTCCTGCTCCAGCATCGTGCCCATGAAGTACAGGAACAGGAGGTTGTAGAGCAGGTGCGTCGGACCGCTGTGCAGGAAGCCGTAGCTCACGAGCTGCCACAGCGGCACGAACGGGAAGGCGGCGCGCCACTGCAACGGGCTGAGCGCGAAGGCATCGCCGAGGAACTCGAAGGCGCGCGGGAACCAGCCCTCCAGCACGACCCACTGCAGGACGAACAGCCCGACGTTGGTGAGCAGAAGCGCCTTCACCACGCGCGTGAGAGACGGCATGCCGAGGGAGGTCCCTCGCGTCTCGGGCGGATCCTGCCAGGAAGCCGGCACGGTGAGCCCTACTTCGTGAGCTCGCGTCCGTCCGGCCCGGCCGCGCGCGCCGCGGCCCGAGCGGTGTTGGCGAGCAGCATGGCGATCGTCATCGGCCCGATGCCGCCCGGGACCGGGGTGATCGCAGCGGCGATCGGCAGCACCTCGTGGAAATCGACGTCGCCGCACAGGCGGCCGTCCTCGAGCCGGTTGATGCCCACGTCGAGCACGACCGCGCCCGGCCGCACCCAGCTCGCGCGCACCAGCTTCGCGCGCCCGACCGCGGCCACCAGGATCTCGGCCTCGCGCGCGACGCTCGGGAGATCACGCGTGCGCGAGTGCGCCAGCGTCACGGTCGCGTTGCGCGCCAGCAAGAGCGCCGCCAGCGGCTTGCCCACCAGTTGCGAGCGCCCGATCACGACCGCGCGCTTGCCCTCGATCGCGAGCCCGGCCCGATCGAGCAGCTCGATGCAGCCCGCCGGGGTGCACGGCACGTGTCCCGGCTCGCCGCGCCACAGTGCAGCCACGTTGTGCGCCGTGAGCCCGTCCACGTCCTTGTGCGGGTCCAGGCGCTCGAGCAGCGGTTCGGCCGCGAGGCCCTTCGGCAGCGGGAGCTGAATCAAGATCCCGTGCACGCCGCGGTCGCGATTCAGCTCCTCCACCCTTGCCAGGAGATCCGCCTGGGACGTGCTCGCCGGCAGGCGCAGGGTGCGCACCTCGAAGCCCGCCTCGGCCGCGGCCTTGTCCTTGTTGTTGACGTACACCTGGCTGGCAGGGTCGCCCCCCACCAGCACCACCGCGAGCCCCGGCGCCACGCCGCGCGCGCGCAGCACGCGCACGTGCTCCGCCACCTCTGCTCGAACGATCTGGGCGACGGCTTTGCCGTCCAGGATGCGACTGGCGGTCATCTCCATGGTGAGCGGGTCGAGAGCGAGCCTAGGAAGCTTGCGGAGCCTGCTTGGCTTCCGCGCTTGCGCCGGCCTGTCGTGCGCCGAGTCGCCAGACCAACGATCCGATCACGATCGCCACGCCGATTCCATAGTAAGTGTACAGGGCGAGCAGCACGCCCTCGGTCTTGCCGTAGGCATGCAGCCCGACGCCCAGGTTGTTGACGTGCCACCAGGAG
>JANOGB010000170.1:0-13486 GCA_031413955.1 Planctomycetota bacterium
TTCGTCCTTCGACTCGACGAGGACATGAAGGTGATTCGATTGCACGGAGTACTCCACGACGCGGAACTCCGCCTTCGAGCTCGCCGTGAACGCCTCCTGCAACGCCGCGTGCGAGTCCTTGGCTCGCAGAGACTCGAGCCCGGCCACGAGCCGCATCGTCACCAGCACCGGAAAACGCGCCGCGAGCTTCGCTCTCGGCGCGTGCGACACGCCCGCGCGCTCTCCCTTCGGCTTGCGCCCCGCCCCGCGCCGTTTGCCGCCCCAGTTGGTGAACCCGAACTCACGCTGACGTGACTTGGTCTTCATGCGGCCAAGGAGCACGCCTCACCCGACTCGCTCGCGCGATCCAGTTTTTTTTGCGCCTTCTCGATTCCGCACCTTCGCCAACTCCAACCTCCGCGAGCTTGCCGGGGTTGTCGCGCGCGGGAGACAGTCCGGGTCACCCTGCAGTCGAGCTCGAAAGGCGCCACGCGGTCCGGCGCAGCCAGGCGCGCGTCAACGCGCCGCGGACCGCGGGGCGTCTTTCGAGCGCGACTGCACGGGCGCCACGGGCTGGCCACCTCGCTCCCGCGCACGGCGGGGCCCCGACGTGCGAGCACCGCACCCTCTCGCCAACATCCTCCCCTCCATGACCACGACCCACACAACCTCCTGAAGCCCCGAAGAAGAAGAGAGGAAGAGCCGGGCTGGAGCCCGGCGCTCCCGGATGAGTGGAACGGGTTCGCGCGAACTCAGCGCGCCAGAGCCTTGGTGATGAGCGCCTGGAGCTCGTCACCCTCGACGCCACCCTCGATCCGCCCGACCTCGTGCGCGTCGCGGTCGAAGAGCAGCGTGCAGGGCGGGCCGCCGGGCAGCTTCAGGCGCTCGGTCAGCGCGCTCAAGTCGCCCTGGAAGGCGACGATCGGGAGCGCGAGCCCGCGCCGTTCCGCGAAGTCGCCGAGCTCTTCGGCGCTCTTCACCTGCGCGGGGTCGGGCAGGTCGAGCGAGACCGCCACGACGCGCACCCCGCGCGTTCCGACCGTGCGATGGAGCTCGACCAGCTCCGGCATCTCTGCCAGGCAGGTCCCTCACCAGGTGGCCCAGAAGTTCGCGACCACCAGCCGCTCCTCGCCGCGCGGGCGCAGGTGCTCGAGCAGCGCCGCCTCGTCGAGCACGGGCGGAGTCGTCCAGTGCCAGTCCGCGCCGCAGCCCGCGAGAGCGGCACAGGCGAGCAGCGCCGCGAGCGCCAGGCTGCACAGCGCGCGCATCAGCGCCCCTGCTCGCTGGCGGCCTTGGGCGCGCGCTTGAGTGGCCGCCCGGCCGGGATGGTCCAGTTGTACTCGGGCTGGGCACCGTTGAGCACGGTCGCGAGCGCCAGGCCGAGCTGCGCCTGGACCGCGAGGTCCTGCTTGCGGCGCTCGCCGCGCGGGTCGTCGTCGATGCCGCCGTGGTAGCGCAGGATGTGATTGGGGTCGAGCAAGAAGGCTTGTGAGTTGGTCTTGGCCTGGAAGTCGTCGGCCAGGCGGTTCTGGTGGTCGATCAGCACCGGCAGCGTCACCCGCTCCTGCACGACCGCGCGCAGCCGCGCCAGGGGCTCGCCCCCGCCGGCGATCTCATCGTTGTTCGCGTCCACCAGGTAGAGCGCGAGCTTCTCGGCGTGCTTTGCCTGCAGCTCGGCCAGCACGGGGGCGTAGGCGAGCGACACGGGGTCGCGGTAGGACCAGAACACGAGCACCAGCACCTTGCCCTGGCTCTCGGCGAAGAGCGCGCGCTCCTTGCCGTCGAGGTCGGGCAGGGTCAGCTCGCCGGCGATGCGCCAGTTGAGCTTGTAGGGCTTGGCGGCCGGGTACTCGGGAGCCTGGGCGGGCTTCGGCGCCTGTTCCTTCTGCGCAGCAGGCTTTTCTTGCGCAGCACGTGGCCCGCGAGGAAGGGGAGAAGGCGACGCGAGGAGGGCAACGCCGAGCAGCGCGAGGAGGCAAGAGGACATGGCGACTTCCGTTCGCAGACAGACCTGCGATCATCACGGACCTGCGAGCATCATAGACCTCTGCTCATCATAGAGAAGCTGCGCGTGGAGCCGCATGCCGCGCTTCCCTACACTCGCGCCCCGCATGCCGCCGCGTCCCTACCCCGAGGTTCCCTCCCAGCCCCGCCTGGCCGAGCTCGAGGAGCGCGTGCTCGCCTACTGGCAGGCCCAGGACCTCTTCCGCGCCTCGATCGAGAACCGCCGCGACGCGCCCGAGTTCGTGTTCTACGACGGCCCGCCCTTCGCGAACGGGCTGCCGCACTACGGGCACCTGTTGACGGGCTACGTCGAGGACATCGTGCCGCGCTACCAGACGATGCGTGGCAAGCGCGTCGAGCGGCGCTTCGGCTGGGACTGCCACGGCCTGCCGGCCGAGATGGAGTCCGAGAAGGAGCTCGGCATCGCCGGGCGCGCGAAGATCACCGAGTACGGTATCGAGCGCTTCAACGCGCACTGCCGCTCGTCGGTGATGAAGTACACCCGCGAGTGGGAGCGCTACGTGGCTCGTCAAGCGCGCTGGGTCGATTTCGCGAACGACTACAAGACCATGGACGCCTCCTACATGGAGAGCGTGATGTGGGCCTTCGCCGAGCTGTACAAGAAAGGCCTGGTCTACGAGAGCTACCGCGTCATGCCGTACTCGTGGGCGGCCGAGACGCCCGTCTCGAACTTCGAGACGCGCATGGACGACGCCTACCGCGAGCGCCAGGACCCGGCCGTGACCGTGCGTTTCGCGCTCGAGCGCGCGGCGAACGATGCGGGTCCGATGGAGCTGTGGATCTGGACCACGACGCCCTGGACCCTGCCCTCGAACCTGGCGGCCGCGGTCGGAGCGGAGATCGAGTACGCGCTGTTCGAGCAGGACGGCAAGCGTGTCGTGCTCGGGGCCGGCGTGGTGGACAAGTACAAGAAGGAGCTCGCCGGTGCCGCCCAGGTCGGCACGCTGAAGGGTCGCGAGCTCGTCGGACGCGGCTACCAGCCTTTGTTCCCTTTCTTCGAGAACGCGAAGAACGCCTTCCGCATCCTGGCCGGCGACTTCGTCGACACGGCCGAGGGCACCGGCATCGTGCACCTGGCGCCGGGCTTCGGCGAGGACGACCAGCGCGTGTGCGCCGAGAACGGCATCGAGATCGTGTGCCCGGTCGACGAGAAGGGCCGCTTCACGAGCGCGGTGCCCGACTGGCAGGGGCTGAACGTGTTCGAGGCCAACAAGCCGATCCTCGCCGTGCTGAAGCAGCGCGGCGTGCTCGTGCGCCACGACACGATCGTGCACAACTACCCGCACTGCTGGCGCACGGACCAGCCGCTGATCTACAAGGCGCTGTCGTCGTGGTTCGTGAAGGTCACGGCCATCCGCGACAGGATGGTGGAGCTCAACCAGCGGATCCGCTGGATCCCCGCGCACGTCCGCGATGGTCAATTCGGCAAGTGGCTGGAGGGCGCGCGCGACTGGTCGATCTCGCGCAACCGTTTCTGGGGCTCGCCGATCCCGGTCTGGCGCTCGGACGACCCGAAATACCCGCGCATCGACGTGTACGGCAGCCTGGCCGAGCTCGAGCGTGACTTCGGCGTGAAGCCGAAGGACCTGCACCGCCCGTTCATCGATCAGCTCGTGCGGGCGAACCCGGATGACCCGAGCGGCAAGTCGAAGATGCGGCGCGTCGAGGACGTGCTCGACTGCTGGTTCGAGTCGGGCTCGATGCCCTTCGCGCAGGTGCATTACCCGTTCGAGAACCGCGAGTGGTTCGAAAGCCACGCGCCGGCCGACTTCATCGTCGAGTACGTGTCCCAGACGCGCGGCTGGTTCTACACGCTGATGGTGTTGTCGACGGCCTTGTTCGAGCGCGAGCCCTTCAAGAACTGCATCTGCCACGGCGTCGTGCAGGACGAGGAGGGCCAGAAGCTCTCCAAGCGGCTGAAGAACTATCCCGATCCCGACGAGGTCTTCGCCACCCACGGTTCCGACGCACTGCGCTGGTTCCTGTGCAGCTCGCCCATCCTGCGTGGCGGGGATCTCAACATCGCCAAGGACGGCAAGGCGATCGCCGAGGTCGTGCGCCTTGTCATCCACCCGATCTGGAACGCCTACAGCTTCTTCTGTCTGTACGCGAACGCCGACGGGATCCGCGCCACCGTTCGCAGCGATGCGAGCGGAGTCCTCGATCGCTACATCCTGGCCAAGCTGCGCACGACGCTCGAGCGCGTCACCGCCGCGATGGAGGCCTACGACCTCGCCGGCGCCTGCGCCGAGATCCGCACCTTCCTCGACGCGCTCAACAACTGGTACATCCGCCGCAGTCGGCCGAGGTTCTGGAGGGGCGAGCAGGACCAGGACAAGCGCGATGCGTACGACACGCTCTACACGGTGCTGACGACGCTGTGCCGGATGAGCGCGCCGTTCCTGCCGCTCGTCACGGAGGAGGTCTATCGCGGGTTGACGGGCGAGCGCAGTGTGCACCTCACGGATTGGCCCGACGCCGCGAAGTTCCCGGCGGATGCCGAGCTCGTGCGCGACATGGACCGCGTGCGCGAGGTGTGTTCGAGCGCGCTTGGACTGCGCGAGGAGAAGCGGCTGCGCGTCCGCCTGCCACTGGCGCTGCTCGTCGTTGCCGGCGATTGGGCAGGGACATTGAGGCGCTTCAAGGACCTCATTGTCAGCGAGGTCAACGTCAAGGAAGTGGAGTTCGATCCCAACGAACAGAACTACGCACGGATCACGGCTACCGTGAATTCCAAGAAGGCCGGCCCGCGGCTCGGGGGCAAATTGAAGGCGGTTCTTCCTGCCGTGAAGACGGGAAAGTGGCGCATGGACGGCGCGGACCTCATGGTTTCGACGGAGGAAGGCGAGGTGCGGGTGCTCGAAGGAGAGTGGGCATCTGGACTCGTCCCTGGCGGGGAGCGGATCTCCGCGGGTCTGGCAGTAGCGCCATTGTCGGACAGGAAGTCAGTCATCGGACTCGACACGAATCCGACTGCCGCGCTCGAGCGCGAAGGCCTCGCGCGCGACCTCGTGCGCCTCATCCAGCAAGCCCGCAAGGACGCCAAGTTCGACATCTCCGACCGCATCCGCCTGCGCGTCTCCGGCGACGCCGCCCTGGCCGAGGCCGTGCGTGAGCACGGGCCCTACATCCGCGAGCAGACCCTGGCCGTCGAGCTCGAGCTCGGCGCGCCCGTGGCCGGCTGGTTCACGGCCGAGGGCGAGGTCGGCGAGGGCAAGGCGACCGTGGCGCTCGTGCGCGTCTGATTCCACCGGGAGCGCCGGGCTCCAGCCCGGCTCTCTCTTCTTTCTTCTTCCGCTCTTCTCGGGCGTCGCGGCGGAGAAGGACGGAAGACGAAAGGAGAAAAGAGCCAGGCTGGAGCCTGGCGTTCCCGGGGGGCGAAGCGACACGATGCGAGGTCATGGAAGAAACCTTCCTGGCCGACCTGGCGCTGGTCTTGTGCGTGGCCGCGGTCACCACGATCCTGTTCCGCCGGCTGCGTCAGCCAGTCGTGCTCGGCTACCTCCTGGCCGGGGTGATCGTGGGGCCCTACACGCCGGTGCCGCTGTTCGCCAGCCGCTCGTCGCTGGAGACGCTCTCGGAGCTCGGCGTGATCCTGGTGATGTTCTCGATCGGCCTCGAGTTCAGCCTGCGCAAGCTCGTGCACGTCTTCCCGCGCGCCGGCCTGGTGGGGCTGATCGACATCCTCGCCATGCTGTGGCTCGGCTACATCGCCGGGCGCGCGCTGGGCTGGTCGAGCCAGCAGAGCTTCTTCGCCGGCGCGATCGTGTCGATCTCGAGCACGATGATCATCGCCAAGGTCTTCGCCGAGCGTGGCGTCGCCCGGCGTCTGTCCGACCTGGTGCTGGGCGTGCTGATCATCGAGGACCTGGCGGCGATCCTGATGCTCGCCATCCTGACCGCGGTGGCGACCGGCGAGGGCCAGCCGGTGGGTGTGCTCGCCAGCACGGCCGGGCGCCTCGGGGCGTTCCTGTTCGCGCTCATCGTGGGCGGATACCTGTTCGTGCCGCGCGTGATCCGCGCGGTGGCCAAGCTCGCCAGCCCCGAGACGCTGCTGGTGGCGAGCGTCGGGCTGTGCTTCGCCTTCGCGCTGCTGGCCGAGCGCGCCGGCTACTCGGTGGCCCTGGGCGCCTTCCTGGCCGGGTCGCTCGTGTCCGAGTCGGGCCGCCACCGCCAGGTCGAGCGCCTGGTGTCCCCGCTGCGCGACCTGTTCGCGGCGGTGTTCTTCGTCTCGGTCGGGACGCTGGTCGACCCCCTGGTCGTGGTCGAGAACTGGGGCGCGGTGCTCCTGTTCGTGGGCGTGGTGGTGGTCGGCAAGGTGCTGAGCGTCACGCTGGGCGCCTTCCTCTCCGGCTACGACCCCTCGACCGCGCTGCAGGCAGGCATGAGCATGCCGCAGATCGGCGAGTTCTCCTTCATCCTCGCAGGCGTGGGCGTGGCCAGCGGCGCGATCGAGCCGGCTCTGTACGGGATCGCGGTGAGCGTCTCGGTCATCACGACCTTCCTGACGCCCGGGCTGGTGCGCGCCTCGGAGCCGCTGGCGCTGTCGATCGAGCACCGCTTGCCGCGCCCGCTGCGCACCTTCGCCTCGCTCCACGGCTCGTGGATGGAGGACCTGCGCGCGCGCTCCAAGCGCGACCCGCTGCGTTTTCGTCTCCTGCGCCACGCCGGCTGGCTGGTGCTCGACGTGCTCTGCTTCGCGGGCGTGGTCATCGGTACGTCGCTCTTCAAGGAGCGCCTCGTGGCCGTGCTCGGCGAGAGCAGCCTGCACTTCACGCACGCCGTGGGGCGCGCGCTCGTGCTGCTGGTGGCGGGCCTGATCGCGCTGCCGTTCGTGGTCGGGATCGTGCGCCTGTCGCGCGCACTCGGAGCCGAGATCGCGGCCGCAGCCTTGCCGCGCCAGCAGGGCGGCCTGCCCGACTTCGCCGCCGCGCCGCGCAGAGCCTTCGTGGTTGCCTTGCAGCTCGCGATCGTGATCGTGGTCGGCGGCCCGCTGCTCGCGCTGACGCAGCCCTTCGTGCCGATCCTCTACCAGGCCGGCGTGGTGCTGCTCGCCCTGTGCGGGCTGGCCCTGAACTTCTGGCGCCGCGCCAGCGACCTCGAGGACCATGTGCGTGCCGGGGCCCAGGTCGTGGTCGAGGTGCTGGCGCGTCAGGGCGGGCGCGAGGAGCTCTCGCTGGAAGACGTGCAGCCGCTCTTGCCCGGCCTCGGCGCGATGACGCCCGTGCGCCTCGGGCCCGGCAGTTCGGCGGTGGGCAAGAGCCTGGCCGAGCTCGACTTGCGCGCGCGCACCGGCGCCTCGGTGATCGCCATCACGCGCGCGCAGGGCAGCCTGGTCGCGCCCACCGGGCGCGAGAAGCTCCGCGCCGAGGACGTGCTGGCCCTGACCGGCAGCCGCGAGGCGATCCAGGCCGCGCGCGAGGCCCTGGGCGACACGACACCCGTCGTGGTGCAGGCGTGAGGAGCGGCGCGGCGGGCGGACTGCGTCAGCGCAGGTTGCCGGCGCCGAGCGCGGGCACGCCCGTGCGGTAGCGCAGCTCGAAGTAGTTCGCGGTGGGATCGAGCGGCGCGCTGGCCGCCAGCGAGTCGTCGCAGGGGGCGGGGCTGGCGAAGGACAGCGCGCCGCGGTTGGCGAGCGCCGCGGCCCCCTCGCCGCGCGGCGAGGCGCGCAGCTCGGTCACGCGGCACAGCACGCGATAGACGCGCTGCGGCTTCAGGATCCAGGCGAGCGGCAGGAAGCTGCGGTCGTTGCGCGGCGACGTGGCCAACGCTTCCTGGCGCAGGCGGCGCACGGGCTCGCCGGGCGTCACGTCGAGCAGCAGCACATTCGCGTCGCACCGCGCGAGGCCGGCGGGGGCGAGCTGGCCGTCGAGCACGAGCTCTTCGATGCGCAGCGCGCCGCTGGCGAGGGCCGTGTCGAGCTCCATGCCCACGAACCAGCGTTCCTCGGGGACCGGCACGGGCTCGACGAGCGCCGCGCTCGGGCGCGGCAGGACGAGTCCTCCGCTGGAGGCCAGCCGGTGCGCGACGGTCGCGCGCGGGGCGAAGTCGACGCCGTCGATGCGCACGAGGCCGCTGCGGAAGACGGTGATCTCGCGCTGGGTGAGCGCGGCGAGCTCGAGGCCGCCGAGCACCGGGTTCACCGTGCGGTCGATGCGCAGGAGTCCTGCGGCGGGCAGGCTCGGGAAGTCGACCAAGAGATCGAACAGCACGCCGCGCGCGGGCTCGTCGGGATCCGGGCCCGGCGGCAAACCGAAGGTCAGCGCGTATTCGCTCTGCTGCAGGTAGCCGTGCGAGCTGGCCACGAAGCGCCGGCGCACGAAGCCGCGCGTGTCGCCGTGCACGCGCACCTCGACCGTGGCGCCGAACTCGGTCTCCAGACCGCGCGCGACCAGCAGGGAGTCGTTCACGGGCCGGACGCGCAGCGCCAACCTGTCGAGCGCGGGCGTCGCCGGGCCATAGGTGTAGTTGCGCAGGAACGTCCCCCGGCCGCGCCAGTTGGCCATCATGCAGTCGAGGTCGCCGTCCTTGTCCCAATCGCCCCAGGTGGGGGCCGGAAAGTCGAGGAAGCTCTCGATCGAGTGCGTGGCGATGCGCAAGTAGCGCTCGCCGTTCTCGACCAGCAGGTTGCGGCGGAAGATGTGCCCGGTGCTCACGTCCAGGTCGCCGTCCAGGTCCCAGTCCTCGGCGGAACAACCCTCGGTCGAGCCGTCGCCGGGCCGCTCGAGCACGCCCACCGCGTCGACGAAGGTCCCGTCGCCCTCGTTCTCCCAGATGCGGTTGCCGAAGCCCTTGTAGACCACCAGCAAGTCCTGGTCGCCGTCGAGATCGTAGTCGCAGAAGGCGACGCCCTCGTCCAGGCGCGCGGCCAGCGTGATGCCCGTCGACGCGCGCAGGAGCTGCAGAAAGCGCGGCCCCGCGCCGGCGGTCACGTTCTGGTAGGTGGTGCCGTTGGCATAGGCATCGAGGTCGCCGTCGCGGTCGACGTCGACGAACTGCGCGCCCTCGGGGCGCGAGACGTTGTCGGGGATGCCGAGGCCGCTCTCCGCCGTCCGGCGCGCGAGGCGATAGGCGCCGCCCGGACCGGTGGGGCCGAGGTTCTCGAAGAACTGGTTGCCGCCGCTCCCGGACTGCACCTCGTCCTGGTAGGCCGTGGCCCACAGGTCGAGATCGCCGTCGACGTCGACGTCGGCCCAGCAGAAGGCCTCGGCGAACATCGTGCAGGGGGGCGGATCGAGGACGAGCGCGGGGTCGGTGGCGATCTCCTGGAAGTGGCCGGCGCCGTCCAGGTTCTTGAGCAGATAGAAGCAATCGCCGCGCGGCTCGCAGGCGATGTCCGGCAGGCCGTCGTTGTCGAAGTCCCCGCAGGCGGCGCCGTAGCGGTCCGCGAGCGGCGGCAAGAAGGCATCCAGGTCGGCGACCTGCGTGAAGGTCGTCCCGCCCACGTTGCGCCACAACTTGCCGGTGTAGTTCACATAGAGGTCGATCCACGAGTCGCCGTCGTAGTCGAGAAAGGCCGCTCCGGCCGTGTTGCCGATGTTCTCGACGTTCGGCATGCGTGCCAGCGGCACGTCGACTCCGCCCAGCGCTTGCGGCCCGCCGAGCGGCGCCTGGCGCGCGACCGTCTGCCACGCGAAGGCGGGGGACAGGAAGGACAGTACGGGCAGGGCCTTCAGGAGCGTGAGCATTTGGGTCTCGCAGGGGAGGACCCGATTCTAGCCCGCCGGCGACCTGGCCGTCGTTCAGCGTGCGGGTCTCGCCGGGGCGAGGGTCGAGTAGGGGCGTGAGAAGAGCTCGAAGGAGCCGAAGCCGAAGAAGAAGCCCTCCTCGCTGCCCCGGTAGAAGATCCGCTCGCGACCGAAGAGGAAGGATGTGGGCTCCACCGCGCTGGTCGACTCGTTGACGAGCTGGGGGCCGCCCTGTCCGTCCGTGCGCACGGCGTAGAGCTGCGCGTTGCCGGCGACGAAGCCGGCCCAGGCGCCCGCGGTGGACACCTTGGAGGGTGAGAATTCAGGGATGGGGAAGTGCACGCCGAGCGCTCCGCTGAGGCGCGTCTCCGCCCCGCCCGCGACGGGCGCGGAGAAGAGGTGCACGCGCGGTGGGACCGTGTCGAAGGCCACGAAGAGCGCCCGGCTCCCATCCGATGTGAACGCGTAGCCTTCCTGGGCGAAGAGGGTCGGAGCGATGGGCGCGACGGGACCTCCCAGTACGGAGACGCTGAAGAGCCTGGAAGCCTCGGAAAGGCGGAACAGCACGCGCCCGCCGTCCGGGCTCAGCTCGAAGTCGATGATCTGGTCGTTGGTCGGAAGGTCCTGGCTCAGCCGGAGGGCGTCTCCGCCGGAGATGGGTGCGCTGAAGAGCTCATTCGAGAAGAAACTCGTGCCGCGGGACGCGAGGAAGACCGCGCGCGCGCCGCTGAACCCGAGCCGCAGGACGAAGTAGGGATGGAGCGCCACTCCGCCCGGGAGAGTGAAGCGGACTGGCGCGCCCCCCGCGGGAGGGACGCTCATCAAGTTCCTGCCACCGCCGCGGATCTCGATGAAAACGGCGCGCGCGCCGTCGGGGCTGACCTGGAAGGATTCCACCCGCTCTCCCGGTCCGAGCGGCAGGTTCAAGCGGACGACACCGGGAGCGCTGGTCGCGCGGCTGAAGAGCTCGACCCCGTCGGCCACGTCTTCGTCGGCGAGGTACAGGATGCGCTCGCCGTCGGGTGTGAACGAGAAAGACGGGACCTGCGCGCCGGGCGCGAGCACTCCGCTCCAGAGCACGCTCGCCCCGCCCGCCACGGGGATCCCGCGCAGCTCCCGCCGGCCGTCGCCGTCTTCGTCCGCGAGATAGGCCACGCGCCGACTGCTCGGATCCAGCGCGAACGAGCTCGCGCCGCCCGCGGGCGAGGCCGGCGAGTCCAGGCGCACGATGGGTCCGCCGCCGATCGGACGACTGTGGAGCTCCGTCGACGACTGCGGGGAGGATCCCGTGCGCTGCAGGAAGACCAGGCGCCGTCCGTCGCGCGTGAGCTGGAAGTCGAGAACGCTACCGGTGGCTCCATCGAGACGCACCGGCCCCGAGCTGGCGTCGGCGTGAACCTCGTAGAGCCCGCGTCGTCCGAAGACCTCCTGGTCAGCCGCATACAGCGCGCTCTTCTGATCCGGGGTGAGCTGATACCACGCGACCGAACCGCGGGGCGCGCCGGTCGGCTCGAGCGGCACGTTGAGCTTGGCCAGGCGCCCGCCCGTGATCGAGATGCGGAAGAGCTCGGGCGAGTCGGCGTGCTCGAGCCCGTCCTCGAGGAAGACCCGCAGGCCATCCGGGCTGGTGTAGAGCGGCAGCCCACCGAAGCGCGTGGCCGTGAGCAGGGCCACGCTCGGCGCGCTGCCGTCCACCAGTGCGCTGCGCAGGACGCGGCTCGTGTCCTGGAACAGGACCCGCCGGCCGTCCGGGGTGAGGAGCGGGGTACCCGTCTGGTCGTGGATCTCGGCGACCGGCCCCCCGGCGAGCGGCACGCTGAAGAGGCCGTCGGGCGCGCTGAAGAGCACGCGCGCGCCGCCGGGCGTGATGGCGCGGAGGGAGAACGGCGCGAGCGGCGGAGCGGTGAGCGGCGAATTCGCTCCGCCCGCGATCGGGACGGTGAAGAGCGACACGGCGTCGGAGACCAGCGGGTCGCCGCGGAAGACGACTTGCTGCGAGTCGGGGCTGATGAGGAACTCTTCCACGCTTCCCCCCGGCGGAACGGGCGGGTGGAGCCGCAGCGGGCTGGCGCTGCCGTCGATGGGCACGGCGAAGAGCTCGTCCCGGGGCGAGAGATGCGTCGCGAGATAGACGACCCAGCGCCCGTCCGGGCTGAGGGCGAGGTTCCGCGCGCGCCCGTTCTGGAACGCCGGGTCGAGCTGCACGGGCGTGCCGCCGGCGACGGGGACGCTGAAGAGGTTGTTGCGTCCTCCGACCACCGTCGCGTCGAAGACCACGCTCTCTGAGTCGGAGGAGAGCGCGAAGCCCTGCACCTCGCCGCGCTGGCTGCCCGCGGGAGGATTGAGGCGCACGGCCGGCGCGGAGCCGTCGAGCGGGACGCTGAAGAGCTCGGAGCGTTCATCGACGCTGATCGGCGCGGTACACGACGCGCGTGCTGTCGGGCGTGATCAGGAACGCGAACGCGTCGCCGCCCGCGACCAGGGGGCCGTTCAGCCGTGTGACGGCTCCGCCCGCGGTGGGCACGCTGAAGAGCTCTACCGGCCCCGTGAGCGAGCGGAAGACGACCCAGGCGCCGTCGGGGCTGAGCGCGAAGCTCGCGCCAGGGGCGAGTGGCGTCACGGGCCCGCCCGCCACGGCCACGCCGAAGAGCTGGGGCTCGCCCTCGTCCCCCTGGCGGGCGGCGAACACGGCGCGGCTGCCGGCGGCGTCGAGCTGGAGCGAGAGCACGTCCCAGTCCGGACCGAGGGGCGCGTCGAGCGCAGTGCTCGGGCCGCCGGTGCTCGCCACGCGGTACAGGTTCCCGTTGGCGACGTACAAGACGCTGAGCCCATCCCGCGTGAGGGCGGACTGGCTGACGCGACCGAGGCCGCGGGCCAGCGGGCCGTTCAAGCGCACCGATTGCGCGGCGGCGAGGGCGTGGAACGAGCACGGCACGAACGCGAAGGCCAAGGCAAGACGAAGCAAGCGGCGCATGGGTCGCACGGAGAGCTGCTCGACTCCGAGGGGATTCTCCGCGAGCGAGGAGCCCGTCCGGCAGGCCCCAGTCTATCCCCGCGAGGTCGAGGGCGCGGCCGCAAGCACGCCCGCCCGACGTGGGTGCGACGGGCTACAGCGCCTGCGCGCCCGCCAGCACCTTGCGGATGGCTTCCGGCAGCGCGCGCTGCTCCTCCGCGAACACGCGCTCGGCCAGGGTGTGCACGTCGTCGCCGGAGAGGACCGGCACGCGCTTCTGCAGGATCGGCTGGCCGTGGTCGTAGTGGTCGTCGACGAAGTGCACCGTGCAGCCGCTCTCGCGCGCGCCCGCGGCGAGCACGGCGGCGTGCACGCGGTCGCCGTAGAAGCCCTTGCCGCCGAAGGCCGGGAGCAGCGCGGGGTGGATGTTGATCACGCGGCCCGACCAGTGGGGCGGGACCTGCACCAGGCGCAGGAAGCCGGCCAGCACGCACAGCTCGACCTGACGAGCATCGAGCTCGGCGAAGACGCGCGTGGAAAAGCCCGCGGCGCCGCCCAGCTCCTGGTAGGGCAGCACGAGCGCAGGGATGCCGAGCCGCGCGCAACGCTCGAGCGCGCCGATCGCGGGCCGGTCGCTGATCACGAGCACCAGCTCGGCCGCGAGCTCGCCGCGCGCGCTCACCTGATGCAGGTTCTCGAGCGAGCGTCCGCCGCCGGAGGCGAGCAGCGCGAGCCGCGCGCGCGCGATCACTCCACGAACTAGGCCGAGAGAGTCGAGGCGGACTCCGCCATGGTGGGGAAGAGCGCCAGCAAGAGGTACAAGAGACCGGGCTGCAGCATG
>JANOGB010000171.1:0-9598 GCA_031413955.1 Planctomycetota bacterium
CGCCTGGGCGCCGGCCAGTAGGCCACGCTCGAAGCCGCGCGCGAGCCGGTGGCCCGGGAGGGTCGCTGGCTCGTGGCGTCTCGGGCGGCAGCCAAGAAGAATAAGATCAGCGGATGGCCGCCACAGCCGGGCCCCCGGCCGACGATCCGTTCGCCGGCACGCGCATGACGCTGGGCGAGCACCTGGACGAGCTGCGCAAGCGCCTGTTCCGTGGGGTGATCGCCGTGGCCTTGGCCTTCGTGGTGGCGCTCTTCTTCAACCGCGAGATCGCCGTGGTGATCCTGCGCCCGCACCTGCAGGTCGTGGGCTGGCTCAACGAGCACTACCTCGCCGAGACGAAGCGGATCGTCGAGGAGCATCCCGAGCAGCGCGAGCGCTACTTCGAGCCGGATGGCACCTTCCGCTTCGCCATCGACCCGCGCTTGACGGCCCAGTCGCCGACCGAGTCGATGTGGTTCGTGCTCAAGGTGGCCGGCTATGCCGCGCTGGTCCTGGGGGCGCCCATCTTGCTGTGGCAGCTGTGGCAATTCGTCGCCGCCGGTCTGTACTCGCGCGAGCGCCGCTGGGTGCGCTACTTCTTCCCGCCAGCGCTCGCGCTGTTCGCGGGCGGAGTCCTGTTCAGCTACTTCGTGCTCGTGCCCTACGGGATGTTCTATTCGATGCAGAGCGCGCCGCTCGAGCTGGTCAAGCCCGACATCCGCCTCGAGTTCTACTTCGGCTTCCTGACCACGCTGTGCCTGTCCATGGGGCTCGTGTTCCAGCTGCCGATGCTGATGACCTTCCTGGGCCTTGTCGGCATGGTGCGGCCAGCGACCTTCGCCAGCCTGCGCGGGTACTTCGTGATCGCGGCCTTCGGCTTGTCGGCGCTCCTGACGCCCGGGCCCGACGTCTTCTCGCAGGTGGCCATGGCCGCGCCGATGATCCTGCTGTACGAGGTCGGCATCCTGGGCGCGCGCTTCGTGACGCGCTCCAGCGCGGAGGCTACGGCGTGAGCGCGCACGTCCGGGCGGTCCTGATCGCGGTGGGGGACGAGCTCCTGTCCGGCGCGCAGGCCGACACCAATTCGGGCTGGATGGCACGCGAGCTCGCGCGCTCCGGCATCGCGGTCGAGGCGATCGAGATCGTGGGCGACGACGAGCCGCTCGTGGCCGCGGCCGTACAGCGCGGCCTGGCGCACGGCGAGCTCGTGTTCGTCGGCGGCGGTCTCGGCCCGACGCTCGACGACGTGACGCGCCATGGGATCGCGCGCGCCCTCGGGCGCGAGCTGTTCGAGAGCGCCGAGGCCTTGACCGAGGTGCGCGCCTGGTTCGAGCGGCGCGCTGTCGCCATGAGCGCCACGAACCGGCGCCAGGCGCTCTTTCCGCGCGGCGCGCGCATCCTCAGGAATCGCGCCGGGACCGCGCCCGGCTTCCTGGTCGAGCACGGTGGGCAGGCGGTCCTCGCGCTGCCGGGGCCGCCGCGCGAGCTGGGCGTGGTCTGGCAAGAGGAGGTGCTGCCCTGGCTCGAGACGCAGGGCTGGACGCGCCCCGCGCTCGCGGAGCGCCGTCTGCATCTATTCGGCATCCCGGAGAGCGTGTTCGCCGAGCAGAGCGGCGCGTGGATGGCGCGCGATGCCGATCCGCGCCTGGGGTGCACGGTGCGTGACGGTACGCTCACGGCCGCGCTGCGCGCGCGCGACGGCTCGGCCAGCTCGCTGGCGGCCCTGGAACAGCGCGCAGCCGAGCTGCGCGAGCGTTTCACTGCGCACCTCTACAGCGAGGACGAGTGGGAAGTGGAGCGCGTTCTCGCGCGCGAACTCCTGGCGCGCGGCGTCTCCATCAGTGCGGCCGAGTCCTGTACCGGCGGGCAAGCGCTCGAGCTGCTCACGCGCGTTCCAGGCATCAGCCGGGTCTTCGCCCAGGGTTTCGTCACCTACTCCGACGAGGCCAAGGCGGCTCTGCTGGGCGTCCCGCGCGAGCTCCTGCGCGCGCACGGCGCCGTCAGCCGCGAAGTGGCCGAGGCCATGGCGCTGGGCGCGGCGCGCGTGAGCGGCAGCGCGCTAGCCTTCGCCATAACCGGGGTCGCGGGTCCGGAGGGCGGCAGCGCGACGAAACCCGTCGGGCTCGTGTGCTTCGCGACCGTCCTCAGCGGCGAGCTCCACAGCAGCGAGCGTCGTCTGCCTCCGGTCGACCGCGATTCCATTCGCCGCGTCGCCGCGCGCACGGCGCTGTTCCTCGCCTGGCAGCGCCTGCGGGATGCGCGCGATTGACCCCCTCGCGGGGCATTGGTATCGTCCCGCGCCCGCGCGCGACCCACGGGCTCCGCGCGCGGCCCACTACCCCGTGGTGTAACGGTAACACAACTGGTTTTGGTCCAGTCATTCCTGGTTCGAATCCAGGCGGGGTAACCACGCTGGCCGGGTTGCGGGCGAGGCTGGCTTCAGCGGCGCCGCACGAAGGCCTCGGAGCGATAGAAGGACGCGCGCGCGGCGGCGTGCTCGTGCTCGGCCGGGCCGGGTTCCTCGGGCGCGAAGTCACAGCCGAGCTCGCGCTCGAAGGCGGCCTGGAGCGCGCAGGCGAGCGCGGCAGGTTCCAGGCGCGGTGCATGCGTTCGCAGGCCGGCCACGCCTTCCTCCAGCGCGCTCGCGCCGAGCTTGATCGAGCCGTGGTGCAGCACGCGCCCCGCGCTCCGGCGCTGCGCGGAGCCGACACCCTTGCGCTCGTCCCAGGCGAGGTCGAGGGGCGTCGAGCGGTGGAAGCACATGCCGCTCTGGGCGCGGTCGGAGCGCAGAGCCTCGTTTCCGCGCAGGGTCGCGGTCACACCGAGGTCTGCGAAGGCGCGCGCCAGCAGACCATGGATGTGCTCGTAGGAGCGGCGCACCTCGCCGCGGAAGAGCGCGTGCTCGCCGCCCGCGGCGATCGAGAAGGTCAGCTCGTCCGCGTGGTGGATCGCGCCGCCGCCGCTGAAGCGCCGCACGAGCACGGCCGCGCCCGTGAAGGGCTCGAGTTCACGCCAGCGCTGGAAGTAGCCGAGCGAGAGCGCGTGCGGCTTCCAGGTGTAGAAGCGCAGCGTAGGCCGCGGATCCGCGCTGGCCAGCAGGGCCTCGTCCAGGGCCATGTTCCAGCCGGGCTCGCCGTCCCAGGTGACGAGTAGACGCCACGGCTCGCGGCCGGTCACGGCAGACCGGCGTCAGTGCTTCGAAGCCGTGATGAACGCCTCGTAGGCCGCGGCGTCCATCAGCTCCGGTCCGTCGAGGGCCTTGGAGCGCGGCTGCAGCTTGATCAGCCAGCCCTGGTTCCAGGGGTCGCGCGAGAGGATCTCGAGGTGCTCCTCGACGTTGACGTTGATCTCGCTCACGACGCCGGCCACGGGGGCATTGAGGTCGGCCACGGCCTTGACCGATTCGATCTCGCCGAAGGTCTCGCCGGCCTCGATCGTGCGTCCCGGTTCGGGCAGATCGCAATAGACGAGGTCGCCCTCGTTGCCGCTGCACAGCTCCTGCACGGCGAAATCGGTGATGCCGACGACGACATCCTCGCCGGCGAGCTTCACCCACTCGTGGGACTTGGTGTACTTGCGATCGTTGGGGCGCATGGGGCAGGGATCCTATTTCTTGCGGGTGCGGGAGTAGAAGGGGAGTTCGCGCACGCGGGCTGGCTGGCGCTTCCCGCGCACGTCCAGCTCGAGCTCGAGCCCTTCGCGGTCCAGGCCCAGCCGCACGAAGGCCGAGCCGATGTTCGTGCCCAGGGTGGGCGAGACGCCGCCGGAGGCCACCCTTCCGGCGAGCTCGCCGCCGTGGAAGAGCTCCAGGCCCTGGCGCGGCACGCGCGGGCCCGTGGTGGTGATCCCGACCAGGCGCGCGCGTCGGGTCTGGCCGAGGGCTTCCAGGCCCGCGCGGCCGATGAAGTCGCCCTTCTCGATGGTGAGCGCCAGGGCGAACTCGATGCCCGCCTCGCGCGGATTCGATTCCTCGGAGAGCTCATGGCCGTAGAGCGCCATGCCCGCCTCGAGGCGCAGCACGTCGCGCGCGCCCAGGCCGATGGGCTTCAAGCCAAGCGGCGTGCCCGCGGCCATCAGCTCGTGCCACACGCGCACGCCCTCCGCGGCCGGGAGGTACAGCTCGAAGCCGTCTTCGCCTGTGTAGCCCGTGCGGCTGATGCGCGTGCGGGGCAGGCCGGCCACCGTGCCGAAGCCGAAGCCGTAGTACTTGAGGCGCGCGAGATCCACGTCGCGCGTGATGCGTGCCAGGATCTCCTGCGAGCGCGGCCCCTGGAGCGCGAGCATGGCCGTGTCGAGGGTCGTGTCGTGCACCTCGGCGGCGAGCCCCCGTGCGTGCGTGCGGATCCACTCCAGGTCGCGCTCGCTGTTGGCGGCATTGACCACCAGGTAGACGCCTTCTTCCTCGCGGTAGATCAACAGGTCGTCGAGCGCGCGCCCGTCCGCGCGACAGAGGAGCGAGTAGCGGATGCTGCCCACCGGCATCTTGGCGCAGTGGTTGGTGCACACGCGATCGACCAGCGCGACCGCCTCGCGGCCCTGGACCTCGAAGCGTCCCATGTGGGACAGGTCGAACAGGCCGCAGGCCGAGCGCACGGTCCGGCCCTCCTCGAGAATGGAGCCGTACTGCACCGGCATGTCCCAGCCCGCGAACTCGACCATGCGCGCGCCGAGGGCGACGTGGACCAGATGGAGCGGGGTTTTCTTCATTCCTGCGGCGCGAGCGGGCCGGGACTCTACTGCATGGGCTGGGCAGGGCCAAGGCCGGCTGGCGGGCTGCCGCTCGCGAGCCACACCCTGGCCCGCGTGCACGGGGTGGAATGACGCGGGTTCGCCCGCGGGGCAGGAACGGGAGCGCAGCGAAGGACCTTCCGGATCCCCGGCCCGGGCGCGCTGATTGGCCTACAGACGCCGCTCCTACGGCGCCGATACGAACCCGTCTTTTCCTGCATCCCAGAGCGGTGACGAGGTCGCCGCCGGAACGGAGCAGGAATCTCTCATGACCACCACGCTGATCGTTCGCGACGCCATGCTCGCCGTCAACGGCGCGCCGGAGAAGAGGAGCGAGTCGCGCGAGCATCTACACCTGCGCATCGCCGAGGTTGCGCACATGGATGCCCGCACGGCGGAGGAGTGCGTCGAGGTGCTCTCGTCGGTTGCGAACGGCGAGGGTGCCGATCCGGACGTGCTCGAGGGACTGGTGATCGTGGCGCTGGCGCATCCGTCCCTGGCCAAGCGCTTGCGGCTGCCCACGGTTGCGACCGGACGGAGACTGGCGGCAATGCTCGAGCGCAACGCCGCCATCGAGCGCGCGCTGGCGGTGTTCGAGATCCTGCAGCGGCACTTTCCGGGTCATGAATCGCTGGAACGCGATCTCTCGCAGCTCATGTGCCGCCAGGGCATGGTCCAGGACCTGGTCGGCCGCTACTTCGAGCGCGCTCAGAAGCTCATCCGCGAGGGCCGCAACAACGAGGCGGCTGGCTGGCTGCGTGAGGTTCTGCAGCTCGATCCCGGGCGCAAGGACGCCGCGCGTCTGATGCGCGATCTGCGCTTCAAGCGTGTCAAGCGCTCGCAGCGCCGCAGCGGCAGTCTCCGGTACCTGTTCGTGGTCGCGCTGCTCTCGCTGGGGCTCTCCTACGCCCTGCTGCGCGAATTCCGCCTGCGCGAGGAATTGCGCGGCCTGCCCCAGGCCGCACCGGGCAACGTGCCCGCGCTCAAGCGCCGCCTCGCCGACCTGGAGCAATTCATCGCCAGCCACCCGTTGTGGCACGGAGCCCTGCAGGTCCTGACCGAGCGCACGACGTTGCGCGTGCAGCTCGCGGTCCTGGACGCGAAAGTCGAAGAGGCGCGCGAAGCCACCGAACGGTCGGCGCGGGAGCTCCTCGAAGCCGCCGACCTGTGCCGTGTGCGCGGCCTGGCGTGTGCCCAGGCGGGCGATCTCGCCGGAGCCCTGGAGGCCTTCCACCAGGCCCTCGAGTACGGCGGCCCGAACTGGGTCCACTTCGAGCGCGTTTCGCGCGACGTCGCGGACCTGGAGGCGAGCGCCAAGGACAAGCCATGAATCTCCTCAATCGTCTGTTTTTCCTGGGGCGCGTCCGCCGCGCCCGCCGCGCCCTGGCGGAGGACCCGACGCCGCGCAACTACCTGATGCTGGCCCAGCAATGCGCGCAGGCCGGCAAGACGGGCGATGCCCAGCGCACGTGCGTCGAGGGCTTGGCCGCCTTCCCGGAGAACATCCAGCTCTCGCGCTACCACCAGCGCACGCGCCGCGCCGAGCGCGAGCAGCGCCTGGCCGAGCTGCACCGCCAGCTCGCCCAGGCCCCGCGTGCGCCGCTGTGGCGCGAGCTGTGCGAGATCCTGATCGAGTCGGACGAACTCACGCGCGCGGAGGAGGAGCTCACGCGCTGGTTGGCGCGCGACCAGGACCCCGAGGCGCGCTACCTGCTCGCGCGAGTCCTGCTCGCGCGCTTCTATGCCGACCGCGGGCGCGAGCAGGGCCGTAGCGCGCTGTCCGCTCTCGACACGGCCATCGAGCACCTGCCCGGCGATCTGCGGCCGCTGCGCGCCAAGCTCGACCTCTTGACGCGCATCGGTGCCTGGAAGGACGCGCGGGATTGCGCCGCCCGGTGTCTCGCGGCCGAACCGGGGACGCTGGAGCTGGAAGGGCGCTATCGCACGCTCTCCGCGCGGGCCGAGGATGCACCGCCCTTCGAGCGCGCGCTGTACGAGGTCGAGCGCACGGGCAGGCTGGCCGGCGAGGACAGCCTGGCGGAAGCGCGCACCTCGGCGGGCAGCGTGCAGGCGCTCCTGCGCGAGCTGGCGCTCCAGCCCGACGTCCAGGCCGTGCTCTACGTGCGCGGTTCGACGGCGCTCGTGCAAGGGCCCAAAGGCGCCACGGCCGAGCGCACTGCCCGTTCGGTGCAATCGATCCTGGCCGGCTCGCGCGCGACGGCCCGCCGGCTCGGCCTGGGGCAGGTGTTCCAGATCCAGCTCGAGGGCTCGTTCGGGACGCTCTCGATCGCTCCTGGCGAGCAGGACGCGGGCGCAATCCTGTGCACCGGGCCGCTCGGGCGCTCGCGTGAGGAAGCCCTGCTCAGCATGGCGGGACTGAATGCCGCGACCGCTGCCGGAAGTTCCCGTGCCGCTCCCGGCGTAGCAGGAGTACAAGCATGATCGCCCTCCTCGAACCCCTCGCGCGTCTGCCCGGCGTCGCGTTCGTGCTCTTGATCTCCCACGACGGCGTGCCGATCGCGCACGTGCACGGATCCACGGACTCGACCCACGAGGAGAGTCTGGCGGCCCTGGCGGCCGCCTGGCTGAACGACATCAGCCAGGCCGTGGCGCCACTCGGCTGGCACACGCCCGAGCGCGCTTGTCTGCGTGCAGCCCGCGGCACGCTCGTCCTGCGGCGCTCGGAAAGCGCTTGTCTCGTGGTGTGCCTCGGGCGTGAGACATCGCCCGAGGACGTGCGTCTGTCCATGGATGGCACGCTGGCCCGCATCGAGCGCGGCCGGCACGCACGGGCGCATGCCGATCATACTCCGCCGTCCAGCGGCCCGGCTTCCGAACCTGCGGCGCCGATTCCCTACCGCCAGGGCTCGACGCCGGTCGAAGAAGGCCTGAGCCC
Source organism: Planctomycetota bacterium (assembly GCA_031413955.1). Taxonomy (GTDB): domain Bacteria; phylum Planctomycetota; class UBA1135; order UBA1135; genus JABFRZ01. The sequence goes on from JANOGB010000171.1 coordinate 7,604, forward strand.
GGCCTCGCGCCCTGGGCATCCCCGGGGAAACTGAACCATGGTCCAGATCAACTTCGCCCAGAAGTCCGTCAACCTGAAGGTCGTCTACTACGGACCTGGCATGTCCGGCAAGACGACCAATCTGGAGATCATCCACCAGCGCGCGCCCGAGGGCAACCGCGGCGATCTGACCAGCATCAGCACCGACGGCGACAGGACGTTGTTCTTCGACTACATGCCGCTCGACCTGGGCACTGTGGCCGGGATGCGTACGGCCTTCCAGCTCTACACCGTGCCCGGCCAGGTCTACTACAACTCGACGCGCAAGCTGGTGCTGCAGGGCGTCGACGGGATCATCTTCATCGCCGACTCGTCGGCCTCGATGATCAACCAGAATCTCGAGTCGCTGCGCAACCTCGAGGAGAACCTGAACGAGTACGGGAAGAGTCTGGCCACGCTCCCGCACGCCATCCAGCTCAACAAGCGCGACCTGCCGGACGCCATGTCGGTGGAAGAGCTGGGACGCCTCCTGAATCCGCACAATGCGCCGATCTTCGAGGCCATCGCCAACTCGGGGCAGGGGGTCTTCCCGACGCTCAAGGCGCTGGCCGCAAGCGTGCTGAGGAACATCATGAACGAGAGCGGGCAGAAGGCTACCGCCTACCCGGCGCCGAACGCGCCGGCGCTCTCCGGTGCGCCCCAGGCCCGTCCCGGCGCTCCCATGCGTCCGCCCGCGCCGAGCCGCCCGTCGGCGCCGTTCGCGCCACCCGCTCATCCTCACGCGCCCCTGCCCGGGCCCGTGGGCCAGCCGAGCTATTCTCAGCACTCTGCACCGCCGCCGATGGCAGGTGGCTTCCATGCGGGCCAGCCCCACGCCGCACCACCCCAGCACATGCAGCACGCGCAGCACGCGCAGCACGCGCAAGGCGGACTGCAGCTCGCTCAGCCAGGTGCACACTTGTCACAAACGCGCTCCCAGCCGCGCCCTGCCTTGCACCTTCCCGGTGCCAGGCCCGCGGCGCCTCCCGCTGCCGCTCCGCGTCCGACGCGAGCCGCGCCCGCCCCGGCTCCGGCTCAGGGCAAGGGCAAGGGGCGCGCCGCGCCCAAGGCGCGAGCTGCCGAGCCAGAGAAAAGCAAAGGCGGCAAGTTGACGCCGTTCCTGATCATGGGCGGAGCCTGCGTGGGGGCGGTCCTGGCCTGGGTGCTGATGAACGTTCTGTAGAGGAGCGAATACAAATGAGCCGAGAGCCCGTATCCCGCGACGAGAACCTGCGCAAGTCACGCCTCGTCTTCTACGAGAACGACATCCAGCGCCTGAACGCCGAGATCGACACCTTCCTCGAGCTCTCGAAAGCGCGCTGCGCGCTGCTGGTCGACCGTGACGGACACCTGGTGACGCGCCGCGGCGAGCCCGTGCGCACCTCTGAAGACACAGTTTCGGCCCTGATCGCAGGCTCGTTCGCGGCCACGCGCGAGATGGCGCGCCTACTGGGCGAGAACGAATTCGCGATCCTGTTCCACCAGGGCACGCGCGACTCGATCCAGCTGCAGTTGATCGGCGAGCGCACGCTGCTCGCGACGCTCTTCGACGGACGCACGAACCTGGGGATGGTGCGCTTCTACGCTCAGGAAACGGGCGGCCGGATCGCGGATATCCTCACGGAGATCCACTCGCAGAACCGCAGCGCCGACCTCAACGCCGACTTCAGCAGCCGCGGGCAGGACGCCCTGGACAAGCTGTTCTGACCCGCTCTTCGGGATGCACGGTGGCAGAGCGGATGCTGGGGCGCACGTCAGGATTGTGAGGTGAGGGGGGGTCATGCGGTCCCCCGGCGCTGGGCTCGGCGCGCCCAGAAGTCCTCGAAGCGGCCGCTGAGGTTGCAGCAGCGCAGGGCGATGATCGCGTCCGCCCCGGCGACGGTCCAATGCATCCCGGCGCGCTTGCAGCGCGTTCCGATGGCCGTCTTGCAGCCGGCTTCGACGACGCCGGTCGAGGTACACAAGCCCGCGGCCCGG
>JANOGB010000172.1:0-1508 GCA_031413955.1 Planctomycetota bacterium
GAGCGTGAGCTCGTGCATCATCTTGCCGTCGGCGCGCTGGTGCGCGGCCACGAAGCGCAGGACGTCGCGCGCGGACGCGAAGTCGCCCGAGGTGGACAGCGCGCGCGAGGCCGCCAGCGCGTCGCCGTCGAAGAACCAGGCATGGCCCGGGCGCTCGCCGTTCGCGCTGGTCCCGAGCCCGGCGACCAGGCCGCGACCGAGCCCGTCGACGCGCACCCAGGCGCGCTCGATCGCGATCTGGGCCCACCGGAACGCCTGGTCGAGGGCAGGATAGGGCGTCTCGATGTGCAGCACGCGCGCCTGGTGCTCGCGCCAGTGCGCGCGCACCGCCTCGCGCTCGGCCGAGAAATCGGACACCAGACGCCACCACAGCTCGCGCGTCTCGCCGATGGCGCGCTCGGCGAGCGCGAAGCCGGTCGCCGCCTGGCCCGCGCCGCGGCGCGCGCCGTCGCTGAGCGGGCCGGGCTGGATCTCCGCGCCGGCGATGGCCAGCACCGAGCTCGAGCCGCCGGCAGCCATCGGGATGAAGATGCGCACGGGACCGGCGGGCAGGGCGTGGTCGGCCGCCTCGAACTCGACGCGCGCCTCGCTGGCTCCCAGCAGGACCGCGAAGCGTCCGAGTTCCTCGCTCAGCGCGAAGGCGCCCGTGACCTTGTCGGTGCGCACGAGCTGGCCGCCGAGCCCGGCTGGCCACATGGGCCGGAAGTCGCAACGGAACGAGACCTCGAGGTCGAGCGGTTCGCTGCTGTCGAGCGCGAAGCCGAAGGCGAGCCCGGGGCGTTCGCGGCAGGCGAAGACCTCGGTGCGCAACTGCACGCCCGCGCCCTTCCAGATGTAGAGGAGCTCGCCCGGCAGGACCGTGATCTCACGCTCGGGGAGCTCGAGCGGAACCCCGCCGCGCAGCAGCGTGAAGCGCAGGTCGGAGAGCACCTTGATGGGCCAGAACCAGCACTCGAAGGGCCCTTCCTCGTGCCCGAGCAGGGCGATGCGCTCGCCCGTGACCTCGACGAAGCGCGCCGGGTCGACGGGTTCGACCAGGCTCGGCAGCTCGCGCGTGCGCGGAGCCTTCTCGGTGTGCGGCATGGCTCGCGTAAGCTACCAGGGCAGGTTGGCGCGAGTGCTCAGGATTCGGCAGCGGATGCGCGCGCTGGCTCGAGGCTCCGGAATTCCGCCAACGAACCGCGTGGGTCGGCCATCCATGGTCCTCGAGAATGGACCGTCTCAGGCCCGCCGCTGCTAGCTAGCGAGGATTGGATGTCGTACTCCCGTCTCGTGGGACTCGCGTTGCTCGTTCTTCCCACCTCCCTCGCAGCCCTCCAGACCGAGCGGCTGAACGGTCCGCTGCCGATGGGCCGGACCGGCGGCAGCGTCCTGAGCTTCCAGCTCACGCCCGACGAGACGCGCGTGCTCTTCCTCGCCGATCCAGACGTACTCGGCAGGGTCGAGCTCCTGTCCGTCGCGCTCGCGGGGCCGATCCAGCCGGACGCGATCAGCGATCCACTGCTGGA
>JANOGB010000173.1:0-2305 GCA_031413955.1 Planctomycetota bacterium
CGGGACGGAGCTGAGGATCGTGGCGGGCTAGCTCACCTTCGTTCGCGAAGTACGGAGTCGGAGACTCCGTACTTCACCGGATCAACAAGTGCGTCGCCGCTCCCACCTGCGCGAACGTGTTGGGCAGGCCCGGCTTCATCAGCACCAGGACGTAATGCTGCCGGAAGGTGTCGAACCAGGGGTGCCCCGCGGTCGGGGCGGTGACTGCAAGCGTGATCGTCGCGCGCCCCGCCGCATCCAGCAGGCCCGTGAGCTGCGAGAAGCCGAGCGGCGTTCCCCCGGCGACGCCGGCGAGCGTGTGCTGCCACAATCCGCTCGGACCGTCGTCGTTGAGGGGCACGCGAGAGCCCTGGAGCGGCTGGCCCGGAAAAGTCCCGGTGGTCGAGGCGAGGATCCGAAAACCCCGGCCCGCGTACCGCGGCCCACAATCGACCTCCAGCTGGCGACTCGTGCCCAGCCCGTCGTTCGCGCGTGAGAACGTATCGTCGTCGAAGTGCAGCATCGGCGGGCGCAGCAGCGCGAGGCTGCCGCGGTACCGCTCGTCGCGCGGAGTCCCGATCGCGAGGCGTGCCTGGCTCTCGCCGGCCGGGTTGCCGAGGATCACGGCCCGGAATCCGAACCACTCCTCGAGCCTCGGCGTGCGTCCAGGCAGATACGAGTAGGTGAGCGGGTCACCCGGCCCCTGGTGGATCGCCTCCACGGCGGACTCGAATGCCATGCCCGAGCCGCGCACGAGAAAGACGCCGCCCGCACCCGTGTTCCCACCCAGGAAGTTGTCGAGCCCGCGCGCGCTGACCAGGTAGTCGGCCTTGCCGTCCCGATTCCAGTCGAAGAAGGGATCGGGATTACCGTCGTGATCCAGGTCCAGCAGGCCGCGCCCGGTCAAGGGATCGACGGGCAGCCCGGCCACCTGGGATCCGAACCCGCTGCCCGGTGAGGCGCTGAACGGATCGAGCTGGACAACCGGGTTCGTCGGTCCGAGAGGATCGAGGGAGTACACGAGCACCCGTCCCGTGCCTTGCAGGGTACCGGGAGCCCCGATCGCGAGCTCGGTCGTCCCGTTGCCGTCGATGTCGCCGAGATTGGCGAGCGAATGGCCGAACAGGGCCGCGGGCCGGAGCGCGGTGGTCAGCACGGCCCAGGAGAGGAAACCGGGCCCGTCGAAGAGTTCGACGTAGCCCCCGCCCGGTGCGCCCACGGCCAGTCCCGGACGACCGTCCCCGTCCAGATCGCCGATCTGGGCGATCGAACGGCCGAACCCCGCCAGCGCGCTCCGCCCTCCGAGCGTGACGACCGGTCCGTTGCCGGGGGAAGCTCCGGAGTAGATGCGCACGAGCCCGGGATAGGTCGGAGGCGAGACCGAGACAGGATTCGAAGGCGCGGTCACGGCGAAGTCGGGCACGCCGTCGGGCACGAGGTTGCCCTGGGGATCGACGAGATCGCCGAGGCGCACGATCTGGTCGCCGAAGTCCGTGTGTCGATAGGGGTCGTCGATCTCGAACAGGATCGCGCGCGTCTGGCCCGAGAAGGCCACGATCCTGCGGAGGACCTTCGGGTTCCCGTGGACCACGAGCACGTCGCACACGCCGTCCTGGTCCAGGTCGCCCACCATGCCGCACTCCCGGCCGAAATAGGCATCCGGCGGACGAGCGCTGAGCGCCTCGTAGTGATCGCCGGTCACGAAGAAGAGCAGCTCCCCGTTCCGTCCGGAGAGGATGCACGTCGCGCCACGGACGTAGGTCGGCCGTTGCTTGCCGTAAGTCTGGTCGATGCCGAGCAGCACGTCCGGAGTGCCGTCGTGATCGAAGTCGCCCGCCGGAAGGACCGTGCTGCCCAGGTGATCGCCAGGCCGCGCGAGGAGATCGAGCATGGACTGGGCCGTGGCCGAGAGCGCGAGGACGGAGCCCATCCCTCCCACGAGCGCCAGGAACGCCAGCCGCGAGTGCTGCTTCGAATCCCGCATCACGTCACCTTCCCGATGGTACGAACCGTCGCCAACGCTCCTGCAGAGGAGCGTCCTCATGCTAGCGCCAGATCTCCGGGGGCGCGTTCACGGGACCGGAAACACAGATCTGCGGCACGCTCACCCTCACGCTCGGGCCGAGAACGCGGGCAAGGCGTTCTTCCTGGGCGGCTCGCTCGCGGGCACTTCGCCACGTCGCGCTGACCGCGCTGCTCGCGAGCATCCGCTGAGACTCATCCGGGAGCGCCGGGCTCCAGCCCGGCTTCTTCTTGATTCCGCTTCGCGAAGACTTCGGAGTGAGCAAGGAAGCGCAAGAAGCCAAGAAGCAGAGCCGGGCTGGAG
>JANOGB010000174.1:0-5892 GCA_031413955.1 Planctomycetota bacterium
GGCTCGTGCTGGTGCGCGCTCGGAAGCGGGCCGTGCTGCACCGTCTTCGCCCTGGTGGTGTACGACGACGGCGGGGGCCCCGCGCTATACGCCGGTGGAAGCTTCACGACCGCTGGCGGCGCGGCGGCGAGCCGCATCGCCAGGTGGGACGGCTCGAGCTGGAGCGCGCTGGGAAGCGGGATGGACGGCCCCGTCGCGAGCGTCCGCGCCCTGGCGGTGTACGACGACGGCGGCGGCTCAGCGCTCTACGCTGCTGGAAACTTCACGACCGCAGGCGGCGGGGCGGCGAACCGCATCGCCAGGTGGAACGGCTCGAGCTGGAGCACGCTGGGAAGCGGGGTGAACAGCCAGATCTTCGCGCTGGCGGTGTACGACGACGGCGGCGGCCCCGTGCTCCATGCCGGTGGCCAGTTCACGACCGCGGGCGGCGGGGCGGCGAACTACATCGCCCGCTGGGACGGCTCGAGCTGGAGCGCGCTCGGAAGCGGGATGGACAACGACGTGTACGCGCTGGAGGCGTACGACGACGGCGGCGGCCCGGAGCTCTTCACGGGCGGGTTCTTCTCCACCGCAGCGGACGACCAGGCGTACTACATCGCCAAGTGGGACGGCTCGAGCTGGAGCACGCTGGGAAGCGGGATGAGCAGCACCGTCAGGGCTCTGGCGGTGTACGACGACGGCGGCGGCCCCGCGCTCTACGCCGGTGGCAGCTTCACGAGCGCGGGTGGCACGTCGGTGGGCGGCATCGCCCGCTGGGACGGCTCGAGCTGGAGCGCGCTTGGAACCGGGACGAATGGCGCCTTCCTCGCCTTGGCCGTGTACGACGACGGCGGTGGCCCCGCGCTCTACGCCGGTGGTTTCTTCACGAGCGCAGGGGTGGCGACCCGCATCGCCCGGTGGGACGGTTCGAGCTGGAGCGCGGTGGGAGGCGGGGTGAACGACGGGGTCCTCGCACTGGCGGTGTACGACGACGGCGGGGGCCCGGCACTCTACGCCGGTGGCTACTTCACGACCGCGGGCGGTGTCGCGGCGAACCACATCGCCCGCTGGAACGGCTCGAGCTGGAGCAAGCTCTGGAGCGGGTTGAACAGCAACGTCCACGCCCTGGCGACGTACGACGACGGCGGCGGCCCCGCGCTCTACGCCGGTGGCACCTTCACGACCGCGGGCGGCGGCGCGGCGAACTACATCGCCCGGTGGAACGGCTCGAGCTGGAGCGCGCTCGGAAGCGGGTTGAACGGTGGCACCATCGTCAACGCCCTGGCGGTGTATGACGACGGCGGCGGTCCCGCGCTCTACGCCGGTGGCTACTTCACGACTGCGGGCGGCGGCGCAGCGAACCGCATCGCCCGGTGGAACGGCTCGAGCTGGAGCGCGCTGGGAAGCGGAATGAACGGCGTCACCGTCTACGCCCTGGCCGTACACGACGACGGCGGCGGCCCCGCGCTCTATGCCGGTGGCCAGTTCACGACCGCGGGCGGTGGCGCGGCGAACTGCATCGCCCGTTGGGACGGCTCGAGCTGGAGCGCGCTCGGAAGCGGCATCAACAACGAGGTCAACACCCTGGCGGTGTACGACCACGGAGCCGGCCCCGCGCTCTACGCCGGCGGAGGATTCTGGAGCGCCTTCGACTCCGGCGACAGCTTCCTCGCCAAGTGGGGCTGCCTGGACACGACTCCGCCCGTCCTCGACTGCCCGTCGATCTCGTTCCGCGACAGCCCCGCGAATGGAGCGGGCGAGGTAGTGACCTTCACCGTCACTGCCACCGACAACCTGGATCCCTCGCCCAGCGTCGTTTGCTCGCCGCCCTCGGGGAGCTACTTTCCTCCCGGCACGACCGTCGTGACCTGCACGGCCACCGACGCCTCGGGGAACGAATCGACCTGCCAGTTCCCGGTCACGCTCCGCTCCAACGTGCGCCGCCGTTGAAGGAATTGCGTGGGAGACACGCCGCCGCCTGTCGGCGGCCTGTCACCGATCAGGAATGGGGCGTCCTCCTTGGGTCGTGGTCGCGAACAGGAGCCTCGGTTCCTGCAGACTGGAGGGCCCGCGGCACCCTCTCGTTCCCCGCCTCCGACCGGCCCTCAGCATGAACCGAGAAGAGCCCGTTGCGCGGGGCCGCTGTCTGGGAGCCGCCTGTCTCCTGGCCGTGCTCACCTTCGGGTTGTTCGCGAGCACGACGAGCTTCGAGTTCCTGAACTACGGCGACCCGGACTACGTGACGGAGAACCCGGTCGTGTCGCGCGGCCTGAGCGCGGATGGCGCGCGTTGGGCCTTCGGCTTCCACGCCGGCAACTGGCACCCGCTGAGCTGGCTTTCTCACATGCTCGACGTCGAGCTGTTCGGCCTCGCGCCCGGGCCCATGCACGGCGTGAACGCCGGCTTGCACGCGCTGAATGCCGGCCTGCTCTTGCTGGCCCTCGTCGGCCTCACGCGGCACTTCTGGCCGAGCCTGCTGGTGGCCGTGCTGTTCGCGGCTCATCCCTTGCGCGTGCAGTGCGTGGCCTGGATCGCCGAGCGCAAGGAATTGCTCGCGAGCGCATGCTTCTTCGGGCTCCTGATCGCCTACGCGCGCTACGCGCGCACGCGGGGCCTCTGGGCCTACGTGTCGGTCGTGACTCTCCTGATCCTCGGTTGCATGGCCAAGCCCACCCTGGTGACGGCGCCCTTCGTGCTGCTCTTGCTGGACGTGTGGCCGCTGGGACGCTTGCGCGCCACGCCGCAGCCGGACACGCCCTCCCACTCCCGGGTACTGCTCGAGAAGGTGCCCTTGATCCTCGTGGTCGCAGCCTCGTGCGTGGTCACCGTTCTCGCCCAGCGCGCCGGCGGCGCGCTCGGTGACCTGGCCGCTCTATCCGTCGTCGAGCGCATCTCGACCGCTGGCACGGGCGTGCTTGCCTATCTGCGCGCCAGCGTGTGGCCGAGCGGCCTGGCCGTTTTCTATCCGAACCCGTTGCTCGGGTTCGGTGGACCAACCAGGGGCGGGAGCGTGCTCGCATCCGGGCTGAGCGGCGTGGCGCTGATCCTGGTGGTCTCGCTGGGCGTCTGGCTCCTACGCCCGCGCTGCCCGGCCCTGTTCACCGGCTGGTTCTGGTTCCTCGGCATGCTGGTGCCCGTGCTGGGACTGGTGCCGGTCGGCGACCATGCCTGGGCCGATCGTTACACCTACCTGCCGACGATCGGCCTCGCTCTGGCGCTCGTCTTCGGTCTCGCCGAGGCGCTACGCGAGCGCGCAGCCCTGCGCACGGCTCTGACGCTCTCCGGACTGGGCGTGAGCGGGGCGCTGGTCGTCGTCACCGCGCGCACGCTCCCGTACTGGCGGGACAGCCGCGCGCTGTTCGAGCGCGCGCTGGAGGTCACCGATGGGAACTGGATCGCGCACAACCATCTCGGGCTCGTGTACCTGGAGCGGCGCGAGGCCGGCCGTGCGCGCGAGCATTTCGAGGACGCCATTCGCATCCGCCCGAGCTTCGTCCAGGCGCGCTACAGCCTGGGGCTGGCGCAGGAGGTCGAACGCCTGCTCCCGCAGGCCATCGAGACCTATCGCGCCGCACTGGAGGTCCGCCCCGGCCATCCCGAGACGCTGGTCCGCCTGGCAACCCTGGCGCACGCCGATGGCAAGGTCGACCAGGCGACGGAGCTCTTCGAGCAGGCCATCCAGGCCAACCCGTCGCGCGCGCCCCTGTGGCTCGGATTCGCGCGCTTCCTGCTCGAGACTGGAGACGTCGACCGTGCCGGGAACTGCGCCGAGAGCGCGCTGGAACTCGACCCCTCCCGGCCGGATCCGCACGCGATCCTGGCCGACATCGCGCTCAAGCGGGGCGATCTCGCGGAGGTCCGCGAACACCTCGCGCGCGCCGAGGCCCTCGCCCCGCCCTCGGCCGAGACGCGCGCTTTGCGCGGGTGCATGCTGTTCACGGAGAACGACCTCGCGGCCGCGCGCTCCGAGTTCGAGCAGGCCATCCTCCTCGATCCAATCGAGGTGCGCGCACGCTACAACCTCGGCGCGCTGCTGCTGAAGCTGGGCGAGGTCGAGGCCGCACGCAGCCAATTCCGGGCCGTCAACGACATCCGCCCCGGCGATCCCGAGGCTTCGATCGCGCTGGCGGTCATCGAGGCGAAGAACCGTCCCGAGGAAGCGATCCGGCTCCTCGAGGCGGTCCTCGCGCGTTCGCCGGGTCAACCGCTGGCCCTGATCACTCTGGCAGGGATCTACGAACAGACGGGCGCGTGGCGCAAGGCCCTCGAGTGCTACGAGAAGTCCTTCGAGTCGGGGCTGCCCCAGGCGAATACGGCCCGTGACGCGGCATGGATCCTGGCCACGGGACCCGACGAGTCCCTGCTCGATGGCGAGCGAGCCGTGCAGCTCGCCAGGTACGCGTTCCAGCACAAAGCCGATTACGCGCTCGAGGTCCTGGCTGCGGCCTACGCGCGGCAGGGTGATTTCGAGCAGGCGGTGCGGACGCAGGAGCAATCCGTCCAGCGCGCGCAGGACGCCGAGCAGCGTCGCCTGCTCGAGGAGCGCTTGCAGCTCTACCGCGCCAGAAGGGCCTACACGCGGTCGCGCTGAGCATCGGGAAACGCGCGTACCGCCTGGCGTCGGTCTAGGGCGCGCGCGGCTCGGGCATCCTCGCGGAAAGGTCCCGGAGGAGATCCGGCGGCACACCGAACCCGAGGCGACGGGACTCCTGGATCTCCTTCCAGGCGTCCGCAAAGCGGCTCGTGGCGAAGAGAGCCCTGGCGAGGTTCCCGCGGGCCAGCTTGTAGTCGGGCCTCGAGCGGATCGCGGAGCGGAATTCCAGGATCGCTTCGCCCATTCTTCCCAGCTTGGCGAGCGCGCTCCCGAGATTGTTGCGGACCTGGGGGTCGTCGGGGTCGATCGCGAGGGCCTCCTGGTACTCCTGGATGGCTTCCTCCGTGCGCCCTTCCGCTGCAAGCACGACTCCCAGGTTGGAGTGGGCGTCCGGGTACCCCGGGTAGAGTCGCACGGCTTCTTGCGCGTGGGCGCGGGCTTCCTCGAGCTTGCCCACGCCGGTCAGGAGCAAGGCCAGGTTGCCGTGGGTCCTGGCGTCGTCGGGCCGCAGCCGAAGCGTGGTCTGATACTGGCCGATCGCCTCGTCGATCTTGCCCTCGTGTGACAGCATCAACCCGAGGCCGAAGTGGGCCAGGTAGTTGTCGGGACTCACCTGGAGCGCCCGCTCGAAGAGGCTGGCGGAGTCTCGCCAGTAGCGAGTCTCCGTGCGCGTCTCGACGGCGAGCATCAGGAGCAGCGCCACCACCGGAAGAGCCAACCAGCGCGGAGCCGCGTTCACCCGCCTCCTCTGCAAGGACTCGACCAGGTCCGGCACGCCCCAAGCCGCCATGAGGAAGAGCCCGACGAGCGGCACGTAGGTGTAGCGATTCGCCATCCCTTGGCTCCCCACCTGGACGAGCCCGATGACTGGAACCAGGGTCCCGACGAACCAGAGCCATCCCACGAGGAGATACGGTCGTCGCGACCGAGCGCGAAAGGCGGCAACGGTCACCGCGGCCAACACGAGAGCGGACAGTCCGATCTGCCAGGGATCCAGCTTCGAGGGCAAGTAGAAGAAAGACAGGCCGGAGGGCCAGAGCGTCTTCCACAGATAGGTGGCGTAGGAGACGACGGCGTTTCCCAGTCGGCTCGCCAGCGGGAAGGCGTCGAGCGTCGCCACCGCCCTCCCGCTGCGCTGCGCGAGAATCGTCGCCGCGCAGGAGGCGACCGAGAGAGCGAAGAGGGGCACCTTCTCGCGAAGCAGGGGGCGAAGCAGGGGCCAGGGAATCGGTCCTCCGCTGCCGTTCCCAGCACGAAGCTTCCACCGGGAGAGCGGCCACAGGTCGAGCAGCAGGAAGGTGAACGGCAGGGCCGACCGA
>JANOGB010000175.1:0-2134 GCA_031413955.1 Planctomycetota bacterium
CAGCGCGTCGTAGAACGCGAGCTCGTCTTCGCTGAGGCCCAGCTCCTCACCGCGCTGGTCCGCCTCGCGCATCTGCTTGGCCAGCCCGATCAGCTCCTCGATCACCTGGGCGGCCTCGATGGCGCGGTTCTGGTAGGACCGGATCGAGCGTTCCAGGAGGTCGGCGAAGGACCGGGCCTGGACCAGGTGGCGGCGGGACCGGGTTTTGATCTCGCCGGACAGCAGTTTTCGCAGCAGCTCGACGGCGAGGTTCACCATCCTCCCCAGGGTGCGGCGGAGAATACCAGCCGCAGCGCGCTCGCGAGACAGCGGAGCTCAGGCAACCCGGAAGAGCCCCGCCGTGGCGATCCCGGTGAGGAGCAGCCCGGCCACGAAGAGGACCAAGCAGCCCTTCGTGGTCCGACTGTAGACCCGGTTGTAGGCCGCCTTCCTCGGGTTCGTGAGCCAGCTCCAGCCGCGCGGGGCCTTCAGGCCGAGCGAGTGGCGGACGTAGCGCCGCCAGGATGTGCGCGCGGCGATGCGCTTCCTGATCGAGGGGCGGCGGAAGCCGAACTTCATGGCGGCGACTCGATCGTACCCGTCGCCGGCCGGACCGGCTGCCGGTCGAGGTTGGATGGGCGATCGAAACAAGAGCCAGTTCAGCTTCGGATCCAGAGCTACGTTCGCCGAGATGTCCCCGTCCCCCCCCTTCTCCCAAGGACCACCCATGGGCGCTCACCTCGGTATCCTGCTCACTCTCCTGCTCGCAAGCGGTTGCACAACAGCCGGCCCGTTCGTCACGTCCATTTCCAGCGACGGCCGAGGCAACCTGGTGATCGAGAAAAGCATGGTGGAGTTCAACTCCTTCACCGGAGCCGTGTCTAACAAGAACTCGACGACAACGACGCTCCGGTTCTTCGATCTCGCCGCAATCGAACGAGCGACACCCATGCAGACTGCCCCTCAACAGCCGGTTCAAGCGCCGGTGTGGACGGGTCAGCGATAGTTGAGGCGAGCTTCCTTTCTCACTGCCCGCATTCGAGCGCTTGCCTCGGGCTGAACGAAACCGCCGTCGTGCGGACCCGGGCCTGGCGCTCGCTCAAGGAGATCGACGACCTGGCAGGCGCCCCCTCGCGTACGTCAGCGCCAACCCCGGCCAGCGCGGCGAGCAGATCACCGCGGCCCTCGGCACGGACACCACCACGATGCGGCCGGTCATGAAGCGGCTGATCGCGCGCGGGAAGGTCGTCACCGAGGGCAGAGGCGTTGGGGAAGCCTTGCTGGCGACGGCATGACGCGCGTGCCGGAAGCGGATAAACTGTACCGGCCCGCCTCGAGGGTGGGCTCCCTATCCCCGGGGGATCGGCGGCATGGCTCGCAGATGCCAGGCCCCTACATCCATGTACGCACGAATCTTCTTCTCCGTCCTATCGCTGTCTCTGTTCGCCTCCCCTGCTGCGGCCGACTTCATCACCGGCCAGGTCGTCGATCCCAACGGAGTGGGCGTGCCCGGCGTGAACATCGACGCCATCGACCTCTTCAACGGCGGCCAGGCGACGCTCTTCAACGACGGCACCGACGCCAACGGGTTCTTCACCACGACGATCAACCCGGGCGTCTACCGGATCGTCTTCAAACCGCCCGCCCCGCCCACCACGACGTTGCTTGTGGTGGAGGTGAACAACGTGGTGGTCTCGGGCACCAAGAACATGGGGACGATCACCCTACCCCTCGGCGTGTCCCTGAGCGGCCGGACGCAGGACGTGAACGGCTTCCCAGTGGCGGACGTGAACGTGGACGTGGTCGACCTCGGAACGGGCAAGAAAGTCCCCTTGCAGGGAGACCACACGAACGCCTTCGGGAACTTCACGATCGCAGTTCCGACGACGCAGATCGAGGTGCAGTTCAGGACGGACGACGTCTGTCCGACCTTGGCTCCGAAGGCCCTGGAGCGCACCCTGAGCGCCAACACGGACCTAGGTGACGTCACGCTCCGGCCGGGCTTCTTCCTCACCGGGAACGTGCTCGACTCCATGGACCAGGCCGTGACGAGTGCTGACCTCGACGTGATGATCAGCGCGAGCGGCAAGAAGCTCTTCACCCCCTCGGACAACACGAACGCGTGCGGGGACTTCAGCGTCGTCGTGCCCGCAGG
>JANOGB010000176.1:0-13948 GCA_031413955.1 Planctomycetota bacterium
CACGAATGTTGTGATGACCTTGTCAACAGGCAACGCCGACCTGCCGTATCTGCTGTCGGACTATCATCTGGTGGTACAGCCCAAGGGCGGGCTGGAGCCCGGCGCTCCCGGTTGAGCTACGGCAGGCGCGGGATCGAGACCGGCGTCGTCTCGCCGGTCAGGCCTTCCTCCAGGAAGGTCACCAAGTCCTGCTTCTCCTGCTCGCTCAGGTCCAGCGGCACGATCTTGTCCGACAGCCACGTGTTCTTCGTGCCACCCTTGGCGTAGTGCTCGACCACCTCGCGCAGGGTCGTGAGGCTGCCGTCGTGCATATAGGGCGCGGTCCGGGCGACGTTGCGCACGGTCGGAGTCTTGAAGGCGCCCTTGTCCTTCTCCACCTGCGTGACCACGAAGCGGCCGAGGTCGGGCTCCTTCCTGTCCATGCCGATGCCGAGGTTGTGGAACAGCTCGTCGGTCAGATCCTGGCCGACGTGGCAGGTGCTGCACTTCGCCTTGTCGAAGAAGAGCGCGCGCCCGCGCAGGGCCGACTCGCTCAGCCGGTGTTTCTCCTCCGCGGCGAGTGCCTCGCGCATGCGCGCGAGGAACGCGGGCTCGTCCCCGTCCTCGGGCTCGTTGTCGAGGAAGGGCAGTGCGCGCTCGTACACGTCGAACTTGCTGTTGCCTGTGAGGATCGTGCGCTCGAAGGCGGCGATGGCCTTGGCGATGCGCTGCGCTGTGGCCGGGCCGCCGAAGACGGCCTCGAACTGGATGCGGTAGCCCTCGATGCCGTTCAGGCGCTCGGTCGCCCCCTCCACCGTGAAGCCCATCTCGATCGGGTTGGCCATGTGGCCGAGGGCCTGATCCTCGAGCGTCTGCGCGCGCCCGTCCCAGAACTGCGTCGCGCCCAGGAGGCGGTTGGCGATCGTGGGCGCGCTGCGGCCGCCCTTCTGGCCGTGGATGCCGGTCGAGACCGGCTGGTTCTCGGCCCAGCCCATGCTGGGGTGATGGCAGGTGGCGCAGGCGATGGTCTGGTCCTTGGAGAGGCGCGGGTCGAAGTAGAGCTGGCTGCCGAGCTCGACCTTGGCACGCGTGAGCGGGTTGTCGGCCGGGATCACCTCGGCCAGGGGCTGCGCGATCCCGAGCGGCGCCTCGGGCAGGAAGGCGACGTGCAGCGCGGGTTCCTTCACCATCCTCTGGATCTCCGCCAGCGGGAACGTGCCGGGCTTGCCGAGCGGCGGGCCGTCGCCGGCGTGGGCGGTGGGCTGGGTGCAGGCGGCGAGGAACGGGAGGACGAGGAACCGTGCGTGATTCATGAGCGAGCCGTACAGACGGTCGTCGAGGCGAGAGCGTAGCAGCGGAAGTGTGCGACGACAGCCTCCGATCCGGGTCTGCGCTACCCCTGCGCGGTTCCCCTTCTCCGCTCGGCGTTCCTACTGGAAACACGCCGTTCCTACTGGAAATGCGCCGTTCCTGCTGGAAATGGGCCGTTCCTACTGGAAATACGCCAGCAGCCGCGGTTCCCCGTAGGGCGTGATCTCGGTCAGCACGACTTCGCCGACCTGCAGGGTGAAGAGGTGCAGGCCCGAGTCGTCGGGCAGCTGCATGCGCACGCAGCACGCCAGCGTGGTGTCGCGGTCGGCGACCAGCACGGCGGTGCGCTCATCGCTCGTGCCCGTCACGATCGTGGCCGTGGGCCATTCGTCCGAGCCGAAGGGTCCATGCAGGCGGCCGGCGGCCTCGGGCCGCAGCGCGAGCGGCTGCCCATAGGTCGCGCTCATGCGCTCGGCCAGGAAGTCGCTCGTCCCGCAGGCCGCGGTCGAGGTCTCGCCCTGACAGGCGTCCATGTCGCGGTAGAGCCGTTCGAGGTCCGGGCTGTGCATGAGCCCCAGTTCCGGCTGGCCATCCAGGAGCGGACCGACGAGCCGGCAAAAAGTCGACTCGGCTGGCAGCGGGACACCGGCCGCCAGTCGCTCCGCCGAGTGGTCCGCTCGCCGTTCGGTCGCTGTCCGACGCGCCCACAGCAGCAAGGCGACCGTCGCCGCGACGGAGACCGCGAGCGCGAGCCAGGGCAGGAACCGTGCCTTGCGCGGCGGGAGCGAGTGCGCGGCCAGCGTCGCGAGGCTGGCGGGTGGGACGAAGTGGCGCCGGAGCGCCGCGTCGATACGGTTATCGAGAGCGTCGCCGTCGAGGGCGTCGCCATGATCGAGAGCGTCGGGCTGGGAGCGAGCGTCGTTCATGGTCGTACTCCGTCGAGCGTTGGATCGAGCTTGGCGCGCAGGGAGAGGCGCGCGCGGTGGACGTGGCTCATGGCGGTGCCCTCCGGGAGCTCGAGCAGCGCGGCGATCTCGGCATAGCTGAGTTCGCGCAGCGTGCGCAGGAGGAGACACGTGCGCGGAATCTCGCCGAGTTCGCGCAGGGCGGACAGGAGCCGCTCGTCGAATTCCTCCTGGTCGTAGAGCTCGTGCTCCGGGCGCGGCGCGCCGACGGCAAGCGAGGCCCCGCGGTCGAGGACCAGCGGGTCGGTGCTGGCCGTCTGGCGCCGCGCGCGCTTGCGCAGCTCGTTCGCGGCCACGTTGCGTACGAAGCGTCCCATCCAGGCGAGGAAACTCGTTCCGGGTTCGAACTGGTCGCGCTTCCCGTAGGCCGCCAGGAAGGCTTCCTGACAGACGTCCTCGGCCTCCGCCCGGTCGCCCAGCAGTCCGGCCGCGAGGGTCCACAACACGCGCGCTCCTGCTTGGAAGCGCGCGCTGAACTCGTCGGCCGTCAGGCCAGCATCGGGTTGTCGGCCGCTCGTGGCCATAGGGTCAGCGGACCAGGCTACCCATGTCGCCGGGAGCCTGTGGCCTTGCAGTGGCCCGATTTCGAGCGGATCCCGCTCCTGCTGGCCGGGGATTCGAGAACGGGCACGCGAGCCCTGGCCCGTCCGTCAGAGTTCGCCCAGGGTCCGTTGCACGAGTGCAAGCAGGGCGGCCTGGTTCTGGAGGTTGCTCGTGCCGGCGTTCCTCAGGCGCACGAGCAGATCCGGCAGGGACGAGGCGCCGATCTGGGTGCGGGCGTAGACGAGGAACTTCGGATCGCGAGTGAGCTCGTAACCGTAGGCGAAGGACGACCAATCCTGGTAGGTCTCGCGGTCGCCCGCGGTCCATGCGTCGCCCGGCATCTGGGCGCGCGAGCACCACACCGGCAACGATCGATTGATGGGGCCGACCCCGGTGAAGCGCCAGGGCCCGGACTCGCCCGGGAACCAGGCCATATCGGATACGAAGGCGCGCAGCGAATCCGTCAGGATGTCCCGCACCATGGCGGCATGCCCGGGCAGGGCGTCGCGGAACACGCTCTCGTGCAAGCCCACCAGCGCGTGCTCGGTGATCGATTGCTCGATCATCTGCCGCGCGTGGTACTTGCCGTCCACGGCCTTCGGGCTGACCGCGGCCTGGATGAAACCGCTGCAAGCCGCCTGACCGTCGAGCACGACCTCGGCCTGCTGCTGGAGCCAGGGAAGTTTCTGCTTGCGCCAATCCGGCTCCGACAACGAGTAGACCGCGACGGCGCAGTCGATGCCCCAGGCCTCGCCGCGCCCGTACCCGAAGCCCTTGTGAGGAAGGTTCTGGACGGAGCGGATCGCGCTCAGGAGGCCCGAGCCCTGGGCGGCGTTGAATGCGTTGTTGGCGTTGGCGTGGTAGGAGAGGTGGAAGTTCTCCGCCTGCATGCGCAGGTCGTCCTTGGCCAGCGAGTCGTTCGCCAGCCAGGCGAGCACCTTGGCGGAGCGCGTGTAACGCACGAAGTGCTGGAAGTCGTAGGGGTCGTAGCTGAGATGGCGCGATTCGTAGGCCGGCTGCAGCCCGTTCGCCTGGACGAAGTCGCTCTGGAAGCGCGGAGCGCTGCGCACACCGAAGGGATCCGGACGGCTCCCGAAGATGAGCGGCACGACGAAGTGCTCGAAGGGTACGTAGTCGTTCGCCCCGTTCTCGATCAGCCATTCCTCGACCGAGGACGGTGCACCGTCGAGCTGATAGAGCGCGTTCGGCTGCCGATCGCTCTGCATGCGATGGAGCGCCGTGTAGAGGCTGAAGCCGCGCGGCGAGGCGGCGGCGGCGGCCACGATCCCGTCGTAGCAGTTGATCTCGTTGCCGCCCGTCATGCCGCCGTAGGGCACGCCGTAGGGATGGCCCCAGCCGAGCCGGCCGGACGAGATCGGGTAGTTCCCGGACCCGGTGCCGTTCGCGAGATGCAAGGTGAGAAAGTCGAGCTCGTTGTCGATCTCGGAGTCGAGCCGCGCGCGCCCCAAGTGATCGAGCAGCGGGAGCTGGTGGCGCTGCGGGAAGTAACGCGCGGTCTCCGCGTTCCACCAGGACCAGTATTCGCGACCACGGGCATCGAAGCCGCGCGTGCAGAAGGCCCGACCCGCTCCGTCCAACCGGGCGCGCGCCGCACGCGTGGCTCCGGGCCGCGCCGGCGCGAGTGCGAGGCGGCGATGGAACTGGGCACCCCAGCGCATGACGTGCAACCCACCGCTCGGATTGGGGCCCACCAGCTCGACGATGCGTCGGCCACCGGCCAGTCGCTCGCGTCCGAACAGCGGATCGTCGAAGTCCTGCTGCAGAGTCCAGCCTTCGGGCATGGAGAGCTCGATGCGCTCGAAATAGACCTTGTCGAGCGGATCGTCGAGCAGGGTCGACTGATCGTGACCGTCGTGGGCATTGTGAAAGCGCAGCTCCAGGCCCACGCCCGAGCTGCCACGGGACCAGCTCACGTAGGCATGCACGCCCAGGAAGTGCGGCAGCGTGCTGCCACCCGGCCTGGACGCCAGGTTCAGGTATTTGCGCATCTCGGCGTGCACAGGACCATGGTGCAGCACCTCGCCTGGGGGTCCGGCGAACAGACGACCCACGTAGGAGTTGCCGAAGCAGTCGTAGGTCGTGATCTCGACCGCGCGGGGGTCCAGGAGCAGCTCGTCCACCTCCTGCGGAACCGGCTCGAGTGACTCGAGCAACGGCGGGTTCGGGTGGAACAGGACCACCGCGTAACGAGCGGGCGCATCGAGAGCGAGGGCCGGATCCCGCCCCACGAGGGCCAGGAGCTCGACCACGTCGGCTCCGTCCGCGTCCATGGGATAGCGACTGACGATCTCGGCCTGCGTGAAGAGCGGCCGGCCGCTGTAGTCGAGGATCGTGAAGGGGTTCTTGCCGTCGGCGCGGGGAAAGGTGCCGGGCGGCACCGGCACGGTTCCGCGCAGCAGGAACTCGGACACCTGCGGCGCGCGTGTCTCGAGCACGGCCACGACTTGCGTCTGCTGCAGGAGCGGCGCCAGCGGTTCCGCCGCAGGACGCGACGCCGCAGCGCAGAGAGCCAACCAGCCCAGGAATGCTTGCGCGGTTCGTGCCCGAGCGGGCGGAAACGAAAACGAGGGACCGGTCGGCATGGTGGAAGTTCCTTGAAGCAGCCGGAAGACAGGGACCAGAACCGCTCAACCCGCGCAGCCCGAGAAGGGCGCGACGGAAAAGACGCAGCTCAAGATGCCAGGGCCGGGTTCTGCGTTGGATGAACTCGCTCGCTCTTTTTTCGAGCGCGCGCGAAGCACGCGAGCATCCAGTGCCCAGCCAACGGCTTAGGGCATTCCGCTTTGGAACAATCTCGTCGGGTCCGCAAAGGCCTTGAACTCGAGTGCGTTCCCCGAGGGGTCGCGCAGGAACAGCGTCGCCTGCTCGCCCACCTCGCCGATGAAGCGGGTCTTCGGCTCGATCAGGAACTCGACGGCTCCAGCCTGCACGGCCGCGCGCAAGCGCTCGACCAGCGTGCGCCAGCGCTCCATCGAGAGCACGACTCCGAAGTGGCGCACCGGCACATCGTCGCCGTCGACGTCGTTGGTGGGGAGCGCGTCCTCGGCCGCCACGTGGGCCGAGAGCTGGTGCCCGAAGAAGTCGAAGTCGATCCAGCGCTCGGCGCTGCGTCCGACCGGGCAGCCGAGCACGCCCGCGTAGAAGGCGCGCGTCGATTCGACGTCGCGCACGGGGAAGGCGAGGTGGAAGGGCGGCGAACTCACGACGCTCACTCTACAGGACCGAACGCACCGCGGAGACGCGGAGAGCGCGGAGGAACCCAAAGAAAAGAAGAAGAATGCGGAAGACCTCCGGATCGTCGAGTTCCCGCGCGTCGAAGCCCCGGAGGACCCACGGTCCTTCTCTGTTTCTCCGCGCCCTCCGCGTCTCCGCGGTGCGTTCGTTCTAGTGCTTCGCGCCGGCCACGGCCGACCTGATCTCGGTCGCGACCATGTCGCCGACCTCGTTGCACTTGTGCAGGCCGCTGTTCACGCCCTTGATGCGGCCGGAGTGCAGCAGCGACAGGACCGTGCCCTCGATCGATTGCGAGGCCTCCGTCAGGCCCAGGTACTCGAGCAGCATGCTGCCGGCCATGATCGCGGCCACCGGCGAGGCGCTGTTCTGGCCGGCGTACTTCGGGGCGGAGCCGTGGATCGGCTCGAACAGCGCGCGCTTGCCCGGGTGGATGTTGGCGCTGGCGGCGATGCCCAGGCCGCCCTGCAGCACGGCGCCGAGATCCGTGAGGATGTCGCCGAACATGTTGGTGGTCACGGCCACGTCGAACCACTCGGGGTTCTTGATCATCCACATGCAGGCCGCGTCGACGTAGGCATGGTCCTGGGTGATGTCCGGGTACTCGCGCCCGACCTCGGCGAAAGTGCGCGTCCACAGGTCGTGCGAGCGCATGGCGTTGGCCTTGTCGATCAGCGTGACCTTCTTGCGCTTGTTGCGCGTGCGCGCGAACTCGAAGGCGTAGCGGATGACGCGCTCGACGCCGGCGCGCGTGTAGACCAGGACCTGGGTCGCGACCTCGTTGGGCTGGCCCTTGTGCGTGAAGCCGTGCGCGCCGACGTAGGCGTCCTCGGTATTCTCGCGCACGAAGACCATGTCGATGTCCTCGGCCTTCTTGTTCTTGAGCGGGCACAGGCGCTCGTCGAAGACCTTGATCGGGCGCAGGTTCACGTACAGGTCGAGCTCGAAGCGCATCTTGGCGATGACGCCGTACTCGATCAGTCCGACGGGCGCGCGCGGATCGCCGATGGCTCCGAGCAGGATCGCGTCCATGCCCTTGATCTCCTCGAAGGCCGCGTCGGGGAAGATCTCGCCCGTCTTGAAGTAGTGCTCGCTGCCGAAAGGATAGGAGTGGTAGTCCAGCTTGAAGCCGTGGACGTCGGCGGTCGCGTCGAGGACCTTCAGCTCCTCGGCCGTCACTTCCGGACCGATGCCGTCGCCGGCGATCACTGCGATGTCGAACTGCTTCATGGAGGGGGGATCCAGGCTACTGGCTGACTAGACTTTGACGCGCTGAGCCCGCGCGCGGAACATGCCCGGCTCGTAAGCTACGATCTTGCCCTCGATCGCGCTCGCGGCCACGGTCAGCGGCGAAGCGAGATACAGCTTCCCGGGGCCGCTGCGACCCGTGAAGTTGCGGTTGATGGCGCTCACGGTGACCTGATCCGCGCGCTCCGATACCCCAGGACCGCAACCGATGCAAGCGCCGCAGCCGGGCTGGATCACTTCCACGCCGGCGCGCTCGAACAGCTCGAGGTACCCCCTGGCGGCGGCGTAGTCGCGCACGGCCGCGGACCCGAACTGGATCAGCATGCGTACGCCCTTCTTCACGCGCCGGCCGGCGGCCAGGGCTTCGCCGATCACCTGCGCGTAGAAGTCGAGGTCGCGTTCCTTGCCGGCCGTGCACGAGCCGGCGTAGGCGATGTCGATCTGGATCTCGCCCAGGTCGGCGATCTTGGTCCCGTAGGTCGGATCGCCGGGCCGGGCGGCCATGGGCTCGACCCTGGAGAGGTCGAGGCGATGCACGCCGCCGTCGTAGTGGGCGCCCTTGTCCGGGGCAACGAACTTGGCCTGTAGCGCACGCGGATCGGCGCCAGGGCGCCGCTCCGCGATCCAGCGCGCGGTCTCCTCGTCGCCCTCGCAGATGCCGGTCTTGGCCGAGCACTCGGTGGCCATATTGGTCAGCGTGGCGCGTTCGTCCATCTCGAGCGTCGCCAGGCCCGGGCCGCCGAATTCCATCACGCGATCGAGCGTGTCCTCGTTCACCGCATGCGTGGCCAGGATCTGCAGGATGACGTCCTTGGCGGTGACGCCCGGGCGCAGCTTGCCCGTGAGCTCGAAGCGGATCGACTGCGGCACCTTGACGAAGGTGAAGCCGGCCTGGACCAGGCCAGCGTACTCGGTCGCGCCCACGCCCCAGGCCAGCGCGTTGTTGCCGCCGCCCATGCAGGTGTGCGAGTCGGTGGCCTGCACGAAGTCGCCCGGATCGAGGAACTGCTCGCGCGCGACCTGGTGGCAGATGCCGGGCGAGAGGCCGTCCCTGGCCGAGTAGTCGCGCACGCCGGTGTGCTGCTGGAACTCGCGCTGCAGCCGGCGCAGGGTCTCGATCTGGGCCGCGAACGGCGCCATCTTGGGCACGCCGTCGGCGTACAGCAGGTGGTCCTCGAAGACCGCGAACCTGTCGGGGTTCTGCAGGCGGTAGTCGGGGCCGTACTCCTCTGCGAGGAAGTGGTGCACCTGGGCGGTCGTGAACTCGTGGCTGTAGCCCGCGTCGACACGCACCAGCGCACAGTCGCCGGGCGCGACGAAGGACTCCTGCGCGCCGCCGATGAGGTGCGCGGCCAGGATCTTCTCGGCCATGGTCATGGGCCGCGCTGGCGTCTCCGGCAGCGGCACGCGTGTCTCGCCCGCGCGCACCTTGGCCGAGAACGGGAACAGACCCCCCGCTTCGAGGATGGCGCGCGTGAGCGGGTCGTACTTGGCCGTGAACTCGGAGAGCGCGAGCTCCTCGCCGCGCTGCAGGCGCACGAGCACGTCGTAGCCCGCCATGAGCTGGCCGAGGTTGATGTTGTTGCGCTCGTGGATCGGCGCGAAGCTGGCCGCGATCACGAGCTCGACGCCGCACCATTTCTCGGCCTGCGGCGCCGTCTCGCGCGAGCTGCCGGTGCCCTTGCGCTGGCCGGAGACGATCACCTGGAAGCCGCCGTCCAGGAGCGCGCGGCTGGCGAACACGCGCTTCGCCTTGTCGTCCATCAGGCCGGCGTAGGCGTCGAGCGCGATGTCCTCCGGCTTGTGCCGGAAACACACCCAGGCCGGCGTCATCACGTCGGTGTTGATGTCGTCCAGGAGCTCGCTCGGCGCGACCTCGTCCATGCAGAGGTCGAGCTCGCCGTTGAGCTGCTTCTTGATGGCGACCAGATCCTTGGTCAGGAACAGGACGCGCTTCTTCGGGTCGAGTCGCACGACCCGCGTACCGTCGGCGCGCGTGTGGACGAGGGAGTTCACGGTGGCTAGATCTCTTTCCTTCCGCGTTCGGCTCTGCGCGACTCTGTGTCCTCTGCGTCTCTGTGGTTGGTTCGGATGAAACCGACCACAGAGGCACAGAGGGCGCGGAGGAGCACAGAGGAAGAAGGGTTCAAGAGGGTCAGGCGCGCGGGTTCTCGATCAGGATCGCGATGCCCTGGCCGCCGCCGATGCAGGCCGAGGCGACGCCATAGCGTTTCTGGCTGCGCCGCAGCTGCAGCATGAGCGTCAGGATCAGGCGCGTGCCCGTGGCACCCAGCGGATGCCCGAGCGAGATCGCGCCGCCGTTCACGTTGACCTTGTCGCGGTCCAGGCCGAGCTCCTTCTCGCAGCCCAGGTACTGGGCCGCGAAGGCCTCGTTGATCTCGATCAGGTCCACGTCGGCCAGCTTCAGGCCCGCGCGCTCCAGGCACTTCCGGATCGCCGGCACGGGTCCGATGCCCATCTCGGAGGGATCGACACCGACCGAGGCCGAGGCGCGCACGCGCGCGAACACGTCCAGGCCGTCCGCCTTGGCGCGCTCGGCCGTGGTCAGCACCAGCGCCGCCGCGCCGTCGACGATGCCGCTCGCGTTGCCGGCCGTGACCGTGCCGTCCTTGCCGAAGGCCGCGTTGAGCTTGGCCAGCGCCTCGAGCGTCGTGTCGGGCTTGATGTGGTCGTCCGTGTCGATCACCAGCTCGCCCTTCTTGGTCGTGATGCGCACAGGCGCGATCTCCTCGGCGAAGCGCCCCTCCTTGACCGCCGCCGCGCCCAGCTTGTGGCTGCGCAGCGCGTACAGGTCCTGGTTTTCGCGCGAGATCCCGAGACGCCTGGCGATCTTCTGGGCCGTCTCGGCCATGAACAGCCCGCACAACGGGTCCTTGAGCGCCGAGAAGAGCAGGTCCTCGAGCTGCGGCTGCATGCCGAAGCGGAAGCCATCGCGCGCGCCACGCAGCACGAACGGCGCCTGGCTCATGTTTTCCATGCCGCCCGCCAGCACGGTCATGGCCTCGCCGAGCTGGATCAGGTGCGTAGCCTGCACGGCGGCCTCGATGCCCGAACCGCACAGACGATTCACGGTCAGGGCCGGGGTCGCCTGCGGCAGGCCGGCCTCGAGCCCGACGTGGCGCGCGCCGTAGATCGCGTCGGCCGAGGTCTGCAGCGCGTTGCCGATCACCACGTGCTGGATGCTCTCGGGGTCGATCTTGGCGCGCTCGATCGCGTGCTTGGCCGCGTGCGCGCCGAGCTTGATGGCCGAGAGCTCCTTCAGCTTGCCGTAGCCGGGCGTGCCCGAGTACTCGCACATCGGAGTGCGCGCTCCGCCGACGATCACGACCTCGGTCTTCATGCTTGGTCTTCCCTTTCCCTGCTGTTCCTCTGTGAGGCTCTGCGCCCTCTGTGGCTCTGTGGTTGGCTCGATCCAACCACAGAGGCCCAGAGGACACAGAGACTCACAGAGAACGGCATCACTTGCCCTTGAAATTCGGCTTGCGCTTCTCGAGGAAGGCCGCCATGCCCTCGCGCATGTCCTCGGTCGAGGCCGCCAGGCCGAACAGGTCGCACTCGAGGATCTCGCCCTCGCGCTGCGGAATGTTCGCGCCGCGGTTGATGGCCTCGAGCGCGAAGCGCAAGGCCACGGGGCCGCGCGTGAGGATGGACTCGACCAGCTTCATGGTTCCGGCGCGCAGCTCGGCAGGGGGGAACACGCGGTTGACGACGCCGACTCGATGGGCCTCTTCGGCCGAAAACTGATCTCCGGTCAAGATCCATTCTCGGGCCACGGCCGGGCCGGCGACGCGGCTCAGGCGCTGGGTGCCGCCGTAACCGGGGATGATGCCGAGACTCACCTCGGGCAAGCCCAGGCGGGCGGTGGTGGCGGCCGTGCGCAGGTTGCAGGCGAGCGCCAGCTCGAGGCCGCCCCCCAGGGCAAAGCCGTTGATCATCGCCACAGTTGGCTTGCCCATGTGCTCGACGCGCGCCAGGACCTGCTGCCCGCGGTAGGCGAGCTCCTTGGCGCTGAGCGGCGTCATCTGCGCGAGCTCGCGGATGTCCGCACCGGCCACGAACGCCTTCTCGCCGGCGCCGGTCACGATCAGGACGCGCACGCTCTCGGACGTGCGGCAGTGCTCGAAGGCCTGCTCCATCTCGTTCAAGGTCGACGTGTTGAGCGCGTTGAGCTTGTCCGGCCGGTTGATGGTCAGCGTGGCCACGCCGCCGGCGACCTCGAGCAGGAGGTTCTGGTAGCTCACTTCTTCTTGCCCTCGGCCGTGGGCCGCTGGACCGTGACCTTGGTGATCTTGACCGGCGTGACGGGCTTCGATTTCTCGCCGCCCGGCTGGACGGGCGCGGTGGCGATCTTCTCGAGCACGTCGTCGCCCTCGACCAGCTTCCCGAAGGCCGTGTACTGGCGATCGAGGAAACTCGCCTCGCCGTGGCACACGAAGAACTGGCAGCCAGCCGAGTCCGGGTTCTGCGAGCGCGCCATCGAGAGCACACCACGAGCATGGTGCACGTCGTTGAACTCGGCCTTGATCATGTAGCCGGGTCCGCCGGTGCCGTCGCCCTTCGGGCAGCCGCCCTGGATCATGAAGCCCTTGATCACGCGGTGGAACCCGGTGCCGTCGTAGAAGCCCTTCTCGGCCAGCTTCACGAAGTTGTCGACGTGTCCGGGGGCCTTGTCGCTGAAGAACTCGAAGGTCATGGCGCCGGCGGTGGTCTCGATGCGGGCGCGGATTCCGGTGAGCGTGGCTTTGGTCATGGCTCGGTCCTTGTTTTCTGGCCTTACTTCTGGGCCTCTTGCTGGGTCTTCCAGGCGACCGCATCGGCGGGCGCCTTGATCACGAGCGCGCGCTCGATCACTTGTGGTACTTGCGGCCGGCTGCCGGAGGTCGGCGTGCCGACGATCCTGTCGACCGCGTCCATGCCGGTGACGACCTGGCCGAAGCCGCTGTAGTTGCCGTCCAGACTGGGGGAGTCGGCGTGCACGAGGAAGAACTGGCAGCTGGCCGTGTCCTTCAGCGGATCCTCTGGGCCCGGCACGTTGGGCGTGCCCTGGCGTGCCGCGGAGAGCACTCCGCGCAGGTGCTTCCTGGCGTTGAACTCCGCCGCGAGCCGGCGCGGGCCGCTGCCCGAGCCCGAGCCGTCCGGATCCCCGCTCTGGATCATGTAGCCCGGGATGACTCGGTGGAACGTGACATCGTCGTAGAAGCCCGTCGCGCAGAGATCGAGGAAGTTGCGCACGTGGTTCGGCGCCACATCCGGCCAGAACTCCACCAGGATGTCGCCGCGGTTCGTGCGCAGGAGCGTCCAGTACCTGGCGAGCTCGGCCGCCGGCAGCGCCGCCTCGTCCATGAACTTCAGGGCCTTGGGCGCGGCTTCGAGGGCGCGCACGACCTTCGCAGGCTGCGCGCCCCAGGCGAGCTCGAAGTCGGCCGCCGTCTTCAGCGCCTTGGCGAGGTCGACCTCGATGGTCTTCTTCTCGCCGGGCTTCAGCACCAGCGCGGACTGGTTGCCGTGCTCGGCCAGGGCCTTGCCATCGACCAGGAAGGCGGCCGGCGTGATCTGCCAACCCTCGAGACTCGCGCCGTCGGCGGGCGCCTCGAGCTCGAGGCGCACAGGGTAGGGCTGTCCGGCGACGAAGTAGCTCGGAGCCTCGACCGTGACGTTTGCCTCACCGGTGGCCTCACCGGCGAGCGCGAGGAGGAATGTAGCGGCGATCATCGCGGTCGGTCTCGCTAGACCTTCTTGTCACCCTGCCACTTGTAGAAGCCCTCGCCGCTCTTCCGGCCGAGCTTCTTCTCCGCGACTTTCTTGCGCAGGATCTCGGGGATGGCGAAGGCGGGTTCCTTCGGGAAGCGCGCGACCCAGCCCTCCAGGATCGAGAGCGTGGTGTCGAGCCCGACGTAATCCGTCAGCGTGATCGGCCCCATCGGATACCCGCAGCCGTATTGCATGGCCGCGTCGATGTCTTCCTTGCTGGCGTCGCCGCGCTCGAGCATCTGCAGCGCCTGCGTCATGTACGGGACCAGCAAGCGGTTCACCACGAAGCCGGGCGTGTCCTTGCACGCCACGGGAACCTTGCCCACGGCCTCGCCGAAGGAGCGTGCGGCCGCGAACACGTTCTCGTCGGTCTTTGACGTGCGCACGACCTCCACCAGCTTCATCAGCTGCACCGGATTGAAGAAATGCAGCCCGACGAAACGCTGCGGCCGTCCGGACGCCTCGGCCATCTCGCCGATCGGGAACGAGGAGGTGTTCGAGGCCAGGATCGTCTCTTTCTTGCAGAGCTTCCCGAGCTCCGCAAAGAGCTTCTTCTTCACGCCCAGGTCCTCGACGATGGCCTCGACCACGAGATCGCAGTCGGCCAGATCCTTGTTGGCGAGCGCGCCGGTGATGCGCGCGCGCGTGGCCGCCGCGTCGGCCTTCGCTTGCTCCAGCGTCTTGCCCTTCTCGACCGCCTTGTCGGCCAGCTTCGCCAGGCTCTTGTCGATGCGCGCGAGCCCGGAGTCGAGGAACTCCTGCTTCGTCTCGACTGCGACGACCTGGAAGCCGCCCTGGGCGGCGACCTGCACGATGCCGTGGCCCATCAGGCCGCAGCCGACAGAGGGAAGAGCCATGTTTCCGACCGGAAGTCTTAG
>JANOGB010000177.1:0-4591 GCA_031413955.1 Planctomycetota bacterium
GGCCTTCGACATCCGCGCCGGCCGCATGCGCCCGATCGAGCTACCCCAGGAGGGCGCGGGCGCTTGACGCGTCGACACTGCCGTGTCGAGTGAAGGTCGTTCGATCCTCGCGCTGGTCGGGGCCTCAATAGAGGAGCAGGCGGACCTTCAGATCCGAAGTCTGAATGCGGACCTCCGCACGAACAGGAACAAGAGCCTGCTGGACAAAGAGGTTGCGTCGCACGAGTCGAAGTGGAGCGAGCCTGTCTTGGCGTTCTGCTTGGCGTACTCCCGTTCCCCGATCCCGACCTCCAGGCCCTGCTCTCGTCCTGGTCGGAACTTCCCGACCACGTCCGGCTGACGATCAGGACGCTCCTCGACGCGCAAGGGGTCGGGCGCGGATCTCGATCGAGCGCCCGAGACTTCGAGCCCTGATCGGCGACGGTGCTCCGGCCGGAACGGTCCTCGGCCCGGGGCCGGCCGCCCGGGCAGGACACGAGCGCTGGCGCGCGGCGATCGACCGGCGCAACCCGGATCCGCGAAACTGCCGCTGACTTGCAGGGCCCGTGGCTCCGGCGGTGTCCCTAGGATCGACGGGGGCGGTCTCGGACCGCCTCCGCAACCCATGTCCGACTCCCCCGGATTCCAGGCCTCCGACCTCGAGCGCCAGCGCGCTTTCCTGCAACGCCTCGCGCGGCAGCTCGTGCGCGGCGAGGCCGCGGCCGAGGACTTGGTGCAGGAGACCTTCCTGCGCGCGCTCGAGCGTCCGCCGGCATCGGCCGCCGCCCTGCGGAACTGGCTTGCGCGCGTGGCCAGGCACCTGGCCATCAATCGCGGCCGGGGCGAGCAACGTGCCCGCGCGCGCGAGCTCTTCGCCGCGCGACCAGAGGCCCTGCCGGTGCAAGA
Source organism: Planctomycetota bacterium (assembly GCA_031413955.1). Taxonomy (GTDB): domain Bacteria; phylum Planctomycetota; class UBA1135; order UBA1135; genus JABFRZ01. The sequence goes on from JANOGB010000177.1 coordinate 886, forward strand.
CGAAGCGCTGGACAGCCTCGAGCTCCAGGAGCGCCTGATCGCGGCCGTGAAGACGCTGGCGGAGCCGTATCGCACGACGCTCTGGCTGCGCTTCCACGAGGGCCTCGCGCCGGGCGCGATCGCGGAACGCCAGGCAACTACGAAGAAGACGATCGAGTCGCGCCTCACGCGCGGGCTGGCGCTGCTCTGCGCCGAGCTCGACCGGCAGGCGGGCGGCAATCGAACGCAGTGGTTGGGCGGGATGCTCGTCCTGGCGCGTGCGCCCGTGACGCCGTGGGTCGCTTCACTGATCGGAGTCGGAGCCATGCAGAAGCTCGTGTTCGCGGTCGTCGTGCTCCTGGTGTGCGGGCTCGCCTGGCGGCTCGTGCCGCGCTCGGATGGTGACGCGCCGGGCGAGCTCACCTCGCGGGCGAGCGTTGCACCCGCGGTCGCAGAGCCGCCGGCCGTCCCCGGCGATGCCCAGCGCTCGGCGCTCGCGCCCGAGCAGGCTCCGGCGCTTGCCGGGTCCGCGGACTCCGGCTTGCTCGTGCACGTTCGCTGGACCGACGGGACGCCGGCGTGCGACGTCGGCCTCATCCTCCATCCCGAGGACGACCCGCGCGGTGAGCGCGCCGTGCTCCGCCTGCGCACCGACGCGGGTGGGCTGGCGGAGGTGGCCGCGCTCGCCGCCGGCCGCGTGCACATCGAGGCCGATCGCGGCGGCGAGCGCACCTTCACAGTCGCCGCGCAGGGTCGCACCGAGGTCGTGTTCGAGCTCGCAGACGGCGTCGACGTGGAGGGCACGGTGGTCGACGCCGCGGGCGCGCCGCTCGCAGGCGCGGAGGTGCTGCTGGTCCGCTCCTTCGCGACGCTCGACTGGCTCGGGACGCGCGTCGGGACGCACGCCTCGGCGAACGGCGCCTACCGCATACGCGCCGTCCAGCCCGAGTTCTCGGTGAGCTCGCGCGCGGGGGGCTTCGCGCCGGCGCTGCTCCGGAGGCTCTACGGCCGCGCCGGAACCGTGCGCATCGACTTCGTCCTCGAGCAGGCAGGGGCGGGCTTGCGCGGGATCGTGCGGGACCCACGGGGCCGGCCCGTTGCCGGGGCAATCGTCGCGGTCGGCGCTCCGAGCGGGCACGTCGAGGAGGATCCGGAGCACCCGGGCTATTACCTCGAGGCGCGCGGTCTCCGCGTCGAGGAGACCGACGAGCAGGGCCGGTTCTTCGCGGCCGGCGCGCGCACAGACTTCGGACTGTCCGTGGCCGTCCAGGCGCAGGACTATCCGATCGCGGTCGCCAACGTGTCTGCCGAGGAGGGCTCGACCGCCTTCGTCGAGATCGAGCTCACCGCGCCTGCGGTGCTCGCGGGCGTCGTGCGCACGTCCACCGGCGAGCCAGCGGCCGGCGTGAAGCTGACGACGACCCAGTGCGACGGGGCGAGAGCGCATGAAGTACCCTTCCGCTTGCCACGGACCACGAGCGACGGCGCGGGGCGCTATCGGCTCGAGCTCTTGCCGCGCGCCAGCGTGTTGCGTCTGGATCCGGCCCCGGGATCGGCAGGCGGGCCCACCGTCGTTCCGCTCGCGCTGGGTCCTGGCGAGACGTCGCGCGATCTCGTCTTGGCCGAGGACGATTCGATCCGCGGTTCTGTGGAGGTGCCGCCCGGAACTTCGCTGGACGGCTGGTTCGTGCGCGCCCTGGATCTCACCGGCACGGACAGCCGCCTGAAGATGGCGCCGGGCCCGAAGACAGCGCCGGTCGGGCCGGACGGTCGCTTCGTCCTCGACGACTGCGGGCGGCCGCCGTACCGGGTCGAGCTGTACGCCGCGCGGGATCGGCCCGTGCTGCGCAGGGACGACGTCGGGCCCGGACCGGAGCTCGTGCTCGTGACCGAGGCGCTCGGCTCGATCCATGGCGAGTTCGTGGACGCGGCCGGACTCTTGCCGGCGGGTGCGAGCCCGGACATCCGCGTCGCTCTGCGCGAAGAAGTCACGCACTCGCCGACGTGGGACGAGGCAGGACGGTTCGACTTCGAACTCATGCGAGCGGGTCGCTACTCCTTCACGGTCGAGCACGCCGAGCGGGTGCTGTTCGCTACATGGGGCGAGCTCGCGCCGGGCGAGCACGTGGACCTCGGACGGATCGAGACCGCGCCGCTCGGGTCGCTCGTGCTCGATCTCGATCCGTATCCGAGCGGAAGCATGAGCGGTAGGGTGCTCGACGCCGGCCTGGGTCAGGTTGCCGTGCTCGAGCTCGTCGACGGACGGCCGGGCGTGTCCGCGCTCCCGCCGGGAGAATGGCTGCTCGACCTGGAGGCCGAGGGCACCGGGCGGATCAGCGCGCCATTCTCGATCCGGCCCGGCGAGCGCACGCAGCTCCGGCTCCCGACGGTGCCGGGCGTGGAGCGCTCGCTCTGCTTCCGCATGGATCGACGCGAGTGGAACGTCTTCACGCTCGAGCTGCGTGACGCAGGCGGTGGTCTGGTGTTCGCGCGCCGGGTCCTGCGCTCCTACTTCCCGACCGCCGGCCTCGGACCGAGTCTCCTGGTCGCCTTGCCCGTGGGCACGTTCAAGCTCGAGGCCGAGACCGACACCGGGCTCGCCCTGCGCACCACCTTCGACGTGCCCGCGCTCCTGCCGCAGGAGTCCCCGCTCGAGTTCGAGTTGCGCTGAGCGTTCCCGCCGGTTCCACACATCCACACGCACGACATCGAAGCAGCCCGACGCACTCGAGGCTCTCCTCATGAAGCTCTACCTCCTCAAGCTCAGCCTCGGCACCGCGCTCGCCCTCGCCTACTTCGCGTCCGGCCCCGACGAGGTGCGCTATGCGCCGGAGAAGGGACTCAAGGTGACGCGCACCTGCGAGACGAGCGGCGAGTTCGAGCTCGAATCGGAGAGCGTCACCTTCGACGGCGAGGAGCGCCTCGATCCGGCGAAGAAGTCCAGCGGCTCGCTCAGCATCGAGGAGAAGTTCGTCGTGTCCGACGAGCTCGTGGCCGTCGGCAGCGGCCGGCCGGAGAAGCTCGCGCGCACCTTCGACGAGCTGCACCAGCAGCAGACGGCCTCTGAGACCCGGTTCGACGGCGAGGTCATGGAGCAGACCCAGAAGTTGACCTGCGACCTGGAGGGCAAGCGCGTGGTGTTCACCTGGAATGCCGACGACGAGCGCTTCGGCGTGCAGGCCGCGGCGGACCAGAAGCTCGACGCCAAGCTCCTCGACGGACTGGACGAGGACATGGACCTGCGCGCCTTCCTGCCGGACAAGCCGGTCGCCAAGGGCGATTCCTGGGACGTCGAGCCGGCGGCCTTCCACGCCGTGCTCTGGCCCGGCGGCCGGCTCCCCTTCCACGACGCAGACAAGGACGAGCCGGACGCCGTTGAGCACGAGCTGAACGCGGCGCTCTACGCCTCGCTGGACGGCGACGCCAAGGTGACCTACGCGGGCCAGCGCGAGGAGGACGGCGTGAAGGTATCCGTGCTGCACGTCAAGGCCGACCTCTCGCGCACCGGCGAGTCCGTGGCATCGAGCGAGTACACGAGCGAGCACGGCGGCGCGCCGGGCGCCAAGACCAAGCTCGAGTTCACCACGCAGGCCGAGGGCGACCTGCTCTGGTCCGTCGAGCACGCGCACCTGATCTCGCTGACCCTCGAGGGTCAGGCCGCTGTCACGCAGGGCGTGTCGTACGAAATGCGCGGGCAGTCGGTCGAGATGGTCCGGAAGTTCTCCGG
>JANOGB010000178.1:0-23877 GCA_031413955.1 Planctomycetota bacterium
CGGTGTCTACGACCGCGTCGACGTCTACGACCCGCTGGCCAACACCTGGCGCTCCGAGGCCAGGATGCCCAACCCGCGGCACGGCATCTTCCCCGTGCTCTACCAGGGCCACATCTTCCTGGCCGGCGGCGGCACGCAAGCGGCGAACTCGCAGTCGACGATCTTCGACACCTTCACGCGCCAGTAAGGGTCCGCCCGAGGCCCTCTGCGAGTTCGGAGCCGGCTTTGGAAGACGCAAAATAATGACTGCGAATTCCTGGATCGGTCGGCCGCGGCGCGGTATTTCGTGCCGAATCGATCCGGCGGTGTGAGGCCGCAATCGTCGCTGGATTGTCGTCCCGGCTTCCTCTGTCCACCGGCTCCGGAAGAGACCCATGGCACGCAGCGATCGTGCGACCTCTCCTCGCCTCCTCGGAAACCTCCTCCCTCGCGCGCTGCGCTACGCCGGTCTTGGCGCGCTGCTCTTCCTTGCAACGCGCGCGCACGCCCAGTCCGGCTGCGGGCCGGCGCTCGAGTACGGCATCAACCCGAGCTTCCAGACCTGGAGCTCGCGCGCGATCGTGTTCGCCGACGCCTTCCAGCGCGTGCGCAAGTTCACGTACTGGAACAACGGTCCACTGGGCGATGCGCCGCTGATCCCCCTGGGATCTGGACTGGGCGCAGGCTGGCCCGATCCGGGGCAGCTCGCGACGGGTCAGCGCTACGGCACGATGCTCTTCGGCTCCATGGAGGGCACGATTCCCGACGGCCGCGCTGGATCTTTCGTCGTCACCTGGCGCGGCGCAGGGCACGTGCGACTCGAGGGCATGTCCGTCGCCGGCGAGCAGAACCGCGGCCCGAACCGCGTCGAGGTCCGCGTCGATCCGACGCGCGGGACAGGCAACGAGCTCCTCGCGATCTCGTGGACCGCGACCAGCCCGTCCGACCCCGTGCGCGACGTGCACGTGTGGCTCCCGGGCATGGAGCGTGCCGGATTCGTCTTCTGGCCGCCGTTCCTCGAAAAGGTCCGCGCTACCAACGCCGGGCGCGGTCCGGCCTCGTGGCGCACGCTCGACTGGACGCGCATGAACGAGTACGGCCGAGCGGTCGCGCGCGGCGGTTTCGCGTTCGATCTGGCGGGCGTGATCACGCCCGCTGCCCCCAGCCAGGGGACGCCGCGCGGCGTCGCGCCCGAGTACCAGGTCGCGCTGTGCAACGCACTCGGGATGAACCTGCACTTCCAGCTCCCCCACCGCACGAACGCGTTGGGCGAGGGCGATTACGTGACCTTCCTCACCCGGCAACTGGTCGCGATCCGTGACGGCTCGCCCGGCCTTCCCGGGCTCTTCGGCGGCCGGCCCTTCGCCGCGCTCGACCCGGCACTGACCCTGACGGTCGAGCTCTCGAACGAGATCTGGAACACGGGCTTCCCCGTGAACGGCTGGATGAACGCCGAAGCCGGACGCAAGGGCATCTCCTTCCGCGAGCAGGTGGCGAGCCAGATCCAGCTCCTGTTCGACGTGGCCGAGAGCGTGTTCGCCGGCGGCGTTCGCACCGGCCAGGACCCGCAGCGCCTGCGGAAGTACGTGGGCGGCTTCGCGGCGGATCCGAGCTATCTCGCGGGCGTGCTCGCCCACCTCAGGCCGGGCACGCACCTCGACGCCGTCGGTCCGGCCGCCTACCTCGGCCCGCGCCGGCCCGACATCGATGCGTGGCTGACGGGCGCGACCTCGAGCTCCTGTCCGAACTGCCCGACCCCGGACGAGCTGATCGCCACCGCCAGCGCCACGGTCGACCTGCTGCGGCCGCAGCTCGCGCGCCACGCCGACATCGCGCGCGCCTGGCTCAACCCGGACGGCTCGCACCCGCGGCTCGAGCTCTACGAGGGCGGGCTCAACCTGAAGTCGATCGGCCAGCCCTGGGCCGCCGCGGCGCGCGCCGTGCAGACGGATGGGCGGCTGTTCGCGCTCTTCAGCGAGCGCCTCGTGCCGATGCTGGTGCAGGAGAACGTGGAGCTCCTGCACTGGTACAGCTTCATGACCGACCAGGATTCGCCGACGGTGGACGCCTTCGGCCTCTGGAACGACATGAATCAGACGCTCACCTTGCCGGTGGTGAAGCCCTACGCGCACGAGGGCGCTCCGAAGGCCGCAGTCGCGTGCATGGGACCGCCGCTGGCGAGCACCTGCCGGACCGCGAGCGCCACGCTGCGCAGCGCGCCGGGGAACTCGAGCTCGTACTCGGCCACGCCGCCCGTGCTGGGCGGCTTCCTCCACGCACGCGTCGACCTGACGGCGAGCAGCAACACCGCGGCCTACGTGATCGTCTCGCTGCTCCCGGTCTCGGTGCCGCTGCCGTCGGGCCAGACGCTGCTCGCTTCCCTCGACAACGCCACGTTCCTTCCCCTGCAGAGCGGCCCGCTCGCCACCTGGGACGTGCGCGTGCCCAACGACTGGCACCTGGCAGGCATCCGCATCGCCACCCAGGCCGTACAGATCGGCGGCCCGAGCGCGAGCTACACCAACGCGATGGATCTGGTCTTCGGACGTTGAGCCGAGCAACGCAGGGGCTGCTGCCCGTGTCCCCCATCGATCGCGACGAGCGCCGCGCGCGCATCCTGGCCGTGGTCGACTCCATCCCCCGCGGCCGCGTCGCCTCCTACGGCCAGGTCGCGCGCGAAGCCGGCTTGCCGCGGCACGCACGCCTGGTGGGCCGCGTGCTCTCCACTCTCGCGCCGGGGAGCGCGCTCCCCTGGCAGCGCGTCGTGAACTCCTCCGGCCACATCAGCCCGCGCCCCGGCGCCGCGCTCCAACGCCGCCGCCTCGCCCGCGAAGGCGTGGTCCTCACCAAGGCCGGGCGCATCGACCTCGAGCGCTTTCGCTGGACGCCCCTCGACGACGAGCGCCGACCCTCGCGCTAGACTCGCGACCGCCGCGGAAGTGGCGAAACTGGCAGACGCGCGGGACTTAGGATCCCGTGGGGCAACCCGTGCGGGTTCAAATCCCGCCTTCCGCACCAGCCTGAAAGTGCCTGGTTTCCAGGCACTTGCGGCGCCTGGTAGACGCGCGCCACGAGTATCGGGGGCTCACGTGCGCTTCGAGGCGCGAACGATCCGCTACGGCCTTCCCGGGCCGGGACGGACCTTGCGAGCAACCGGGGTCACCAGGACGGTCACCGCTGCCGTCGCGGATGCGCCCAGCTCGTCGGTGACGAACAGCGCGATGGTCACGGGCGTCGGCGCGAACACATCGGGGGCGTCGAATCGGACCGTCGGCCGGCGGTTCCCGGTGATCGTTCCATCGTTCAGCGGGGTCCAGTCGCAGGTCAGGGCCTGGCCCGGGTTGGCGTCCGTGGCGACGGCGAAGAGGGTTGTCGGTCGGGAGTCAGGAACCTCGCCTGGGTCGGCGGTCAGGTCGAGGATCCGGGGCTCGAAGTTCTGCAGCGTGAAGTCGACGCGCGCGTCGTAGCGCCCGTAGCGGCGGTACGAAGGCATAGTGCTCACCTCGAGCTGCCAGTCCCCCGTCTCGTCGATCGCGAGGTCCGCCACGCGGGCGTTGCGACCTCGCTCGCTCCCTCGTCTGCGATCACGGACAGTCTCCGCGGGAGAACCGCGGGAGCGAATCGAAGGGCCCCTTCCACCGCCGTCGTGCGGGCGCCGCGCCTCAGGGGCAGTCGACGGGCGCGAGGCCTCGAACCATCTTGAAAGGGCTACCGCCGTCCGCGGAAGGGCGGCAAGATCGCGAGCCATGAGCAAGCTCTCCAAATTCCTGCGCGAGGCGGGGCCACGTTTCCGCCGCATGATCGGCCGGCAGACCTTCGAGGATGCCCGCGTCTACGTGGGCACCGATTCGAAGAGCGGCGAGATCCAGTTCGAGTTCCTGCGACGGCAAGGGCTCACGCCCAGCTCGAACGTGCTCGAGGTGGGGTGCGGGTTCCTGAACGCCGGCTGTCACCTCATGCGTTTCCTGGAGCCCGGGCGCTTCGTCGGGATCGACCCGAACGAGTGGGTGCGCGAGAAGGCGATGGAGGTCGAGGAGGTGCGCGCGCTGGTGGAGGCGACCCGCCCCACCTTCCTCAGCGTGGACGACTTCGACGCGAGCAGCCTGGGGATCGAGTTCGACCACGTCCTGTCCCACTCGATCCTGTCCCACGCGGCCGGATGGCAGCTCGGGCAGTTCCTGAAAAACGTGGGCAAGGTGCTGGCGCCGGAGGGTCGCATCGTGGCGTCTCTTCGCCTCGCCGAGGGCAACCCCTACGGCAACCGGGGCTCGAAGGACGGTGAAGACACGAACCACCCCGAGTGGCGCTACCCGGGCGGCGTGTGCTTCAAGAAGTCGACCGTCATCGCCACGGCCGACGAGCACGGTCTCGTGGCCGACCACGTCCCGCTCTACACCGAGATGCTGACGAAGGTGCGACCCTCAGAGATCCACGACTGGATCGTCTTCTCGAAGAAGACCAGCAGGACTCCGTTGAACGACCGGACTCCCTGACGGGCACGGCGCCGCACGACGGACTCGCTCGCCACGACGACCGTTCCCTCGCGCGCTGTTCGCTCGCCGAACCGCCGGGAGCTCGCGCGTCATCCGCGCCGGCAAGTCGAACGAGCACGACCAGCCTCTGGAATCCTTCGCGGTCCCAGCTCACCACGCGCCTACACCGCCGCATCTGCTAGACCCAGAACAAGCGCTTCGATGCGTCAGGCTGGCGAAAGTACGGAGCCTGGCACGGTTTCGCGCGAGTCCGAGTTCGCGCAGGAGTTGAGAGGCGGTTCCGGCGGACTCGTGCAAAACCGAGCCAGGCACCTCCCTTTCGCCGTTTGGACGCCCCGCAGCGCTTGTTCTCGGGCTAGAGCAGCGCGAGGTCGCCGGTAACGACGGCATCGGCAGCCGCCTCGAACTGGCGTTCCCGTCGTCCGCTCCCATGCTCCCTTCGTCCAAGGAAGCATGTCGATCCCGTTCCTGGCCGAGCACACGACCGAGGTCCGCGCCGTGGCGAAAGTACGGAGCCCGGCACGGTTTCGCGCGAGTCCGAGTTCGCGCAGGAGTGAGAGGCGGTTCCGGCGGACTCGGCGCGCTGGAGCGAACGGGAACGTCCGGCGCGCGCGCTTCAGCCCGCGGCGTTGGACTTCACGTAGCTCGTCCACTGGCCCTCGAGCGTCTTCTCGTCGACGCCAAGGGCCTCGAGGAAGTTCGAGGCGCCGCCCTTGCCGAGGTAGGACTCGCGCAGGTAGTTCGCGAGCCCCATGCGGTACTTCTGGTTCTCGAAGAACACGAGGAAGTGGAGGAGGGTGTAGGCCTGCGCCGCGTAGCGGGCCTGGTCGCTGCCCGAGTCGAAGGAGGTGAAGCCCGCGCGCAGGACCTGCGTCAGGGAAAGGGGCTTCGCGTCGCTGGCCTGGGCCTGGAAGTGGGGCGCGTGAGGCGTGTTGAAGTCGAAGACGACGCGCCCCGGATCGGGCCGGATGGCAGAGGCGAAGGCTTGCTTGAGGCCCTCGCGCGCCCAGGGCTCGATCTCGCCCGTCTTGGCGAGCGTGCGCCGGAAGGCGTTGAAGATCAGGGCCTCGCTGAACTCGGCCACGATCGGGCCGCGTTCGGTCGCGAGCTGGCCGTTCACGTGGAGCACGTTCCCCGAGCGCTCGAACCAGGCCGGCTGACCGGGCCTGGGAGGCGCGCGGAAGTCCTTCGGATCGTTGAAGAGGTGGATCTCGGGGACCTCATCGAAGGTGTAGAGCTGGAGGGGCTTGCCGAAGACGTCGTAGAAGGTCAGGTAGGCGCGCTCGACGTCGAGGGCGAGATCGAGCGCGCGCTCCGGGGAGCCGTCCGTGCGGACCAGGAAGTGGGCCGTGCGCAGCTCGAGCGCGTTCTGCCAGTCGCTGGCGCGCGTGCGCAGCTCCTCCAGCGTGTAGAAGTGGCCGCGCACGCGCAGCTCCCAGCCGTCGCGGCGCTTGACGCCGCCGAGCTTGGTCCAGGCCTGCTCGTTCTCCGGGTCGAGGGTCAGTATGCGGATCCAGGTGTTGTGGGCCTCGCCGGAGAGGAAGCTCTCCTCGGCGAAGAGCGCCAGCTCCACCAGGGCCTCCACGTCGCGCACATCCACGCGCGCGAAGCGCAGCAGGAAGGTGCCCAGGCTGCGCTCGACGGACTGGATGTCCTTCAGCGCGGCGCGCGAGATCTCGCTGGTCTTGTTGCGAGCGCGGTAGACGACCTTGCTCTCGGTCTCGAGCAGGACGCGGCAAGCCTGCTGCTTGCCGTCGGCGAAGATCAGCAGGTCGGTCTCGTCGCCCAGGGTCGGGGTCGTGGCCAGGAACGTGGCGAGCAGTGCGGCGATCATGCCCGGCACGATACCGCCCGGCGTCGCCTCCGGCGACCGCACGATGGCGCTCGTGCGGGAAGACCGGCCCGGAACAGCGGGACTGTCCGCTTGTTCAGCGCGCGGCGAGACCGTTGGAACTCGCGGGCAGACCGCCGACGCTGGGCAGCATGTCGAGCGCACCCTTGCCGCTCTTCCGGCGGAAGACGGACACGGTCCCATCACCCGCGTTCAGCGTGTACAGGTTCCGACCGTTCCTGGAGAAGGCCATGTCGATCGGGCCGTCCCCGGTCTCGGCCGTGACCCCATCCGTGTCGAGCAGGCGCAGGTCGCCGTTGCGCTTGATCTTGAACCCGGAGACCGTGTCGTCGGCCGTGTTCGTGACGTATGCGAAATCCCCGTCCTTGCTGACCACGACCCAACAGGCAGCCGTCTCGGTCGTGGGCACGGCCGGGTCGAGAACCTCCAGCTCGCCCTCGTCCGTCAGGAAGTACGACGTCACGGTGCTCGCTCCGGGCGCGCCCCCGAAGGCCTCGGAGACGAAGAGCTGGCCGTGCTTCCCGAAGGCGAACCCGAAGGGGGTCGTTCCGACCGACGGCTGCGGGCAGGGGGACCCGGCCCGGCCGTGCTTGTCCACTTCGTACGTGGTGAGGAGATTGGTGGCCTTCTCCGTCACGACGAGCACCGAGCCGTGCCTGTCGAAGCCGACCTGCGCCGGGCCCGTGTTCGCGGCGCTCAACGGCTGGACGGAGTCCGAGATGGGATCGAGGTCACCGTCCTTGTGGACCCGGAAGCCCGCGATCAAGTCGCTCGCGCCCACCGCTCCACCGGCGTTGAGCACGTACAGGACTTTGTCGTGCTGGGTCACGCTCACCGGGCGCCGTCCCCCGCTCGGGGTCACGGACAAGAGCTCGAGGCCGTCGTGATCGACGTCGAAGACCGAGATCGTGTCACTGCCGGCATTGACGACGAACAGCAGCTTCTGGTTGTCGCTGAGGACGACGCCCCCCTGGTTGCCGAGGCCAGTACCGCTGCCCTGGCCTCCGGTCGGGAACACCGCGGGGATGGGGTCCAGCTCGCCCTTCTCGCAACGGGCGAAGACGAGCACGGCGTTGGCCGCGACCTCGTTGGTCGCCACGTACACGGCGCCGTGCTCGCATTCGTCATCGTCATCGTCATCATCATCGTCATGGTCATCGTCCCGGGCTGCCGACAGAGGCAGACCGGCGAACAGAACGGAAAGAGTGAGCAGAGTCAGTCGGGTGGGGCGAGGAAGCACGGGTCGAGTCTCCTTGCGGGCTAGGGACCAGGGACTGGGCCGAACCAGGGGGGGGGGCGAGCAAAACGGCCGCGGCCGCTACGCGGCTACCGACCAGTCGTGACCGCGGCGATGAAACTTCTGCCTCGATGCCAGGGCATCGCGCATGTTGAAAACCTCACCGTCGGCCCGGACTTGCGCGCATCGAGGCCGCCTCCTCGGCGGCGGCTGGGAATGAGGGCGAGCTGACGCTCGCGGCAGCGTTCTGACCGGCCCGTGCCCGGCGCGATCCTCGCCTGCTCGCGCAACAGAATCTGCCTCCATACGGGCCGCGGCGGTGCAAACACCCATGGGCGGGCAGCCCCGTTACAATGCCCTGCCCCCTCGCACGGCGCCTTCGCTCTCGAACCGATGCTCACCTGTGTTCTGCTCCTTGCTCTGACGTTCCAGGCCGGATCTCCGCTGTCGGTCCCGTCCGGGTCGAGGAACGAGACCCTGTTGCCGAACGGCCAGTGGGAGCCTTCCTTCCAGCACGAGATGACGGGCTTCCCGCCGATCCTGCCGCGCTTCAACGCGGCCCACATGGCCCTGATCCCCAAGGGGCCGCACCGTGGCAAGGTCATGGCGTGGGACATCCGCGCCGATTCGACCAATCCGTCGTGGCTGCAGCGCTGGTCGATCATCGATCCGGCCGCCCCCGGCGGCCCGGCCTTCCTGAACTACCTGCTGGCGATGCCGGAAGGCGAGGGCGATCTCTTCTGCGCCGGTCTCGCCTGGACGAGCGCGGGCGACCTCCTCGTGACCGGTGGCACGTCCCAGTATCCGGGACTGATCGCGGAACCGTTCCCGCGCAAGAAGCCGACCATCGCTCCGGTCGGTTCGACTCCGTGCACGGGGCAGGGTTGCTCCCACGGCGGAACCCCCACCTCCCTGTCGCCGCCCTGCACCGATTGTGGCGTGGGTTGCGGCTGCGGATGCCAGGACGGAGCCAGCAGCTACGTGGGTGGCAAGCTGACCTACTTATGGCATCCCGACGACGGCGTCTGGTACCAGCAGCCCGACCTGGCCATCGATCGCTGGTATCCCACCGCGGTGCTGCGCGGCAACGGATCCCTGCTCGTGGCCGGGGGAATCACGGCCGCCGGAGAGCCCGTCGAAGAGACCAACAACTACGAGGTCTTCCTCCAGACCGGCTTCAATCCACCGTCCGGCGTATGGCAGCTCCCGCAGCTCTTCCCCGGACCCACGAACTTCGTCAGCCTCTTCTACATCTACCCGCGCCTGCACGCGCTCACCACCGGAGAGGTGTTCCTGGCAGGCATGACCTCGCACGCCGCCAAGCTCGAGCACACGAGTGCTCCGGGCGTGTGGATCAAGGGCAAGAACTCCTCCTTCGACACGCGCATCTACGAGACCACCGTGCTGATGCCCTACGTCCCGGATGCGTTCGGGAGCTACACGGACGAGGTCCTGATCCTCGGCGGAATCGGGATCGATTACCCCAAGGCACGGCGTAGCACGGGCGGACCCGCCCTCATCTCCCGCGGCACGCAGAGCTCGGTCGAGGTCTCGCACCCGACGGCCGCCAACCAGGGTTGGAGCGCGGCCCCGTCGATGGCGTACAAGCGCAAGTACGCCAACGCCGTCCTCTTGCCGGATGGCTCCCTGTTCGTCGTGGGCGGGAACTCCGCGGGCGGGACGAGCGGAGGTGTCGTGTGGTATCCCGAGCTCTACGACGGCACGGGCTGGACCCAGCTCCCGCCGCTGGACACGCCGCGCACCTATCACTCGACCGCCGTCCTCTTGCCCGATGGACGCGTGCTCAGCGCCGGCGGGAACACCTCGACCAGGGACTACCAGATCTTCGTGCCGTCTTATCTCAGCAACGGCGACCCGCGGCCGGTCATCACCGTGGCGCCCACGACCATGGGCTACCACGCCGAGAATCCGATGGTGCATTCGATCGGCTTCGAGCCGATGCCCTCCGGTCATTCCGTCGAGCGCGCCGTGCTCATCTCCCCGGGCGCCGTGACGCACCATACGGACTGTAACCAGCGCTACGTGCAGCTCATCCTGGACACGAACTCCGTCGACCAGATCGACGTGCTCGCACCGGCCAACCGGAACCTCGTGCCTCCGGGCTACTACATGCTGTTCCTGATCAGCGCCGCCGGAGTCCCCTCGGAAGCCGCCTGGGTGAACGTGCAGTAGTCGCTCGCAGCGCGGCGAGTCCCCGGTGCCTGGCTCGGCTTTGCCGGATTCCGCCCTTCGCTCCTCATCACTCCTGCGCGCACCCGGAATCCGGCGAAGCCGTGCCTGGCTCCGTACGCTAGTTCTTCTTCTTCGGCGGTTGCTGCTGCTTCTTGGGCTTCGGCTTGGCCATGGGGGGTGCCGCCGGCTTTTCCGGCGTGCCGGTGGGCTCGGCGCCCGTGCCGCCCGCGGCCACCTCGAGGCCCTGCAGGTACTTGGCCAGCTCTTCGTGCTCCATGTAGACCGCGAGCTGGAAGGCCGTTCCCTCCTCGACCGTCTTGGCAAGGATGTCCGCTCCGTTGGCTAGCAAGAGCTCGGCGACCTCGCGGTTCCCCGTGCGGGCGGCGTAGTGCAGCGGAGCGTTCTTCTGGCCGTCCGCGAGGTTGACGTTCGCCCCCGAAGCGAGCAGCACGGCCGCGACCTCCTTGTGATCGAAGCGCACCGCGGCGCCCAGGGCCGTGCCGCCATCCGCGCTCTGGGCGTCGATCGCGGCGCCATTGGCGAGCAGCAGCTCGAGGATGTCGATCAACCCGTTGCTGGCTGCCGCGAGGAGCGGAGTCTGGTCCTTCTTGTCCTTGGCGTTGACGTCCGCCTTGTGCTCGAGCAGCAACCGGGCGAACGGCAGACCGTGGGGCAGGGACGCGGCCAGGTGCAGCGGCGTGGCGCCGAACTCTTGCCGGCAGCCCGTGTCGGCGCCCTTGGCGAGCAAGGCCTTGGCGATCTCGAGCTTGTTGTCGCCCACGGCCACGTGCAGGGAAGTCAGTCCGCCCTCGCGCGCCGCGTTCGGGTCGACGCCGCCATCCAGCAGGGCCTTCACGGCATCCAGGTTGCCCTTGACCGTGGCCTGGAGCAGCGGCGGTGTCTGCATCTTGCTCGGCGGCGCGACGTAGCCCTTCTCACCCGGAGCGGGCTCGGCCTTGGGCGGAGCGAAGGCCACCGGCTTCGTCGGGGCTGCCGGGTCGGCGGCGGCCGAGCCGCTCGCAGCGACCGGCTGGGCTTCTTTTTCCTTGCCGCCGCAGCTCGCGAGTGAGAGGCAGGCCAGCAGGAGGGGAATCCGGGGCGACGGGCGCGAAGCGATGCGCATCTTGGAGATCGGTGGGCAGAGGCCGGTTGGTTGGAGCGGAAGCTACGAAGCCGACCCGACATTGTTGACGAGGCGTCCGGAGTGGTCAAACCTCCTCGCCATGGCCCGCCCGCTCTCCACGTCGCTGCAGGAGTACGTCGTCGACTGGCAACGCTCGTCCTGGCCGGTTCCCTGGAACACCGTCTTCGGGCGCAGCGCGCCGCTGGCGCTCGAGATCGGCTTCGGCAACGGCTCGTTCCTGGCCGAGCAGGGCCTCACCCGGCCCGAGCGCGACCACGTCGGGATCGAGCTCTCCTGGACCGCGGCCACGCACCTCTTCCGGCGCCTGCAGCGCGCGGGACACGGCAACGTGCGCGTCTTGCTCGGCGATGCCGAAGCCCTGGTGCAGCACCTCTTCGCAGCGGATTCCCTGTGCGAGGTGTTCGTCAATCACCCCTGTCCGTGGCCGAAGTCGCGCCACCTCGAGCGCCGGCTGCTCGCGCGCGAATTCCTGGCGTGCCTGGCCGAGCGCATGCAGCCCGGGGCCCGGCTCACCGTTGTGACCGACCACGCCGAGTACGCGCAGTGGCTCGGGCAGGAGCTCGTTGCCCAGTCCGCGCTCGCCTCCAGCCACGAGACCATCGAGGTCGCAGCGCTCGCGGGTCGGGCCGCGACCAAGTACCAGCTCAAGGCGATGGCCCAGGGCATTCCCATCCACTACTTTGAATGGCACAAGACTCGGACTCCGCGGGAGCTCCCTCCGCCGCGCGCACAGCCGAGCGAGATCTCGATGCCCACGCTGACCCTGAGCGGCGAGGTCGCGAGCCGCGAGCTCTTCCGCGACTTCCGCCCCGCCCTGTTCCGCGAGCGACACCAGGACGTCGAGGTCGTGGTCAAGCTCGAGGCCGTGTACCAGCGCACCGACGCGCCGGTGTGGTTGCTCGAGACGCTGGTCCAGGAAGGCCACCTGCGCCAGCAGTTCGGGATCGACGTCGTGGCGCGTGGAGCGTCGCTGCTCCTGAAGCCGTCCGCACTCGGTCAACCCCATCCGACGCACGGCGTGAAGCGCGCCGTGTGGTGCGCGGCCCAGTGGCTGCGCAGCCGGCACGGCGCCCTGGAGATCCGGCACGAGAGCCTGGGCCTCTCGGCGCCGAGCGAGCCCTGGCCGCCGGCTGACCCGACCAGCCCGTCTATTCCTGGCGCGGAAAAATGAGCACGGGCACGCGCGCCGAGCGCATCAACGCCTCGGCCACGCTGCCCATGATCAGACGCCGGAAGCCGCTACGGCCGTGGGTCGAGAGCGCGATCACGTCGCAACCGTTCTTGAGCGCATAGTCGGCGATGGCGTGCGGGACGCTGGGCGCGACCAGGGCCTCGGTCACGACCTCGATCCCTTGCCCGAACTTCGCGCGTCGTTCCGCGAGCACGGCGCGCACGCGCTCGAGCTCCTCCTTGGTGCCGGGCAAGTAGCTCGGAGCCGGAAAGGTGCTGCCCACCGGCACGACGCCGACGTTCTCGATCACGTGCAGCAACACCACGCTCGCGCCGCGCCCGCGCGCGAGCTCGGCCACGGCCTGGAAGGCGCGCTCGCCCTCGGTGGAAAGGTCGGTCGGCAGCAGGAACTTCTTGAACATCCGGCCTAGCGTAGCGACTCCCCGCTCGGACAATCGAATCCATGGGCAGTTCCGCGAGGCCCCAGTCACCCGCGCGCCCGAGCGCTTCCTCTCCACCTCCGTGGCTGGGAGAATCTGCGCATGTACCAGCTCCTCCACGTCGGCTTGGGCCCGCTCGGGCAGCGCATCGTCGCCGACCTGCAGCGGCGCGGCCTCGGGCGGGTCGTGGCCGCGGTCGATCCGGCCCCCGCGCTCGTGAACCGCGACCTGGCCGAGCTCGTGCCCGGCCTCGCCGCCGCTCACCCTGGGAGTCCCGGGACGCGCATCCGCTCCAGCCTCGAAGAAGTGAGCGAGTGGCAGAGCATCCGTTGCGCAGTGGTCACGACGCGCTCCGACCTGGAGCTGTGCATGGACACGTTCCGCACGCTGCTGACGCGCGGATGCTCGGTGGTCAGCACCTGTGAAGAACTCGCCTGGCCCTGGCTGCGCCATCCCGTCCTGGCCCAGGAGCTGCACGAGCTCGCCGTGCGCAGCGGCGCGCGGATCGTCGGGACCGGGATCAACCCCGGCTTCCTGATGGACGCCCTGCCGGTCGCGGCCACCAGCGCCTGCCACAGCGTGCGTTCGGTGCGCGTCGAGCGCATCCAGGACGCGGGCAAGCGCCGCTTGCCGTTCCAGCAGAAGGTCGGCGTCGGGCTGCCGCTGGCGGAGTTCGAGCGGCGCGTGGCGGCGGGCACGCTACGGCACGTGGGCCTCGGTGAGTCACTGCATTTCCTGGCCCACTTCCTGGGCTGGCGCATCGAGCGCTGGGAAGAAACGATCGTGCCGGTCCTGGCGGAGCGGGACCTCGCGAGCGACCTCGGTCCCGTCCCGGCGGGCAACGCGCGCGGCGTGCGCCAGGAGGCGCGCGGCTGGGTCGGCGGACGGCTCGCGCTCGAGCTGGTCTTCCAGGCGACGCTCGGCGAAGCAGAGCCGCGCGATCGAGCCGTGATCGATGGCGACCCCCCGGTCGAGCTGCTCGTGCCCGGCGGAGTGCACGGCGACACGGCCACATCTGCTCTGGTGCTCAACGTCATCCGGCCGTTGCTCGCCGCCGAACCCGGGCTGCACACGATGGCGAGTCTGCCGCTGCAGGGTTGCGTCTCGGCGGGGAGCGTCTGAGCTGCCGCTTCCGAATGGCGCCGCGGCCTGCGCCGGATTCTTCGGTGGTCGTGAAGTTGAGATTGCCGACGTAGAGCTGGCAAGATGACGAGCCGCCCCATGAAGAGCGAGCGCAACCCGCAAGCCGAACAGATGGCGCACGAGTCGATGGTGCGCAATCTGGCGGCCCAGGCCGAGGCAATCTGGCCCCAGGAGCGTCCCCTGTTCCAGCGCTACGCGCTCGCCGAACGCGCCCGGATCCTCGACGTCGGCTGCGGCACGGGCGAGATCGTCCTGCGTCTGGGCCGCGATTACCCGCGCGTCTCGCTGGTCGGGGTCGACGTGCACGAACCGCACCTCGCCCTCGCGCGCGAACGCAGCCAGGAGCTCGGGCGGCGTGCGGAGTTCCGGCTCGGCGATGCCTTCGCCCTCGACTTCCCCGATCGTTCCTTCGACCTCACCGTGTGCCGGCACATGCTCCAGGCCGTGCCCGAGCCGCGCCGAATCCTGGCCGAGATGAAGCGCGTCACGCGCTCGGGCGGGCTCCTGCACATCGTGGCCGAGGACTACGGCATGATCCATTGCCACCCGTGCGCGGTGGACGGCGACCGCTTCTGGCGCGAGGGTCCGATCACGCTCGGCGAGCGCATGGGGACCGATCTCTACTGCGGGCGCAAGGCCTACCACTGGCTGCACGCCCTGGGACTCGTGGACGTGCGCGTCGACTACGCCGTGATCGACACCGTGCGGGTGGAGCGCGGCGTGCTCACCGGCATCTTCGAGGCCTGGCGCGACGGCTACACGGAGATCATCGGCGCCAACAGCCGGCTGTCGGTCACCGAGGTGCGCCGCAGCTTCGACGCTATCCTCACCGCGTTCCGGGATCCCGCGGCCTACGGCGTCTGGATGCTGCCGATCCTGAGCGCACGCGTGCAATGAAGGGCTCCGTCCTGGATCTCGAGGCGGAGCTGAAGCGCTTCCGCGACGAGCTGCCCATCGAGGCGGCCTCGACCCCGCCGTCCTCGTGGTACACGCATCCCGCGCTCCTGGCGCGCGAGGCCGAGACGGTTTTCCGGCGCTCCTGGCAGTACGCCTGCCCCACCGATCGCGTGGTCGAGCCGGGCAGCTACGTGCGCGTCGACGTCGTGGGCGACAGCTACCTCGTGCTGCGCGACCGGCAGGGCGTCCTGCACGCGCTCTCCAACGTGTGCCGCCACCACGCGGCGCAACTGCTCGAGGGTTCGGGCTGCGTCGAGCAGCTCGTGTGCCCCTATCACGGCTGGACCTACGAGCTGGACGGGAGCCTGCGTTCCGCGCCGAACATGGGCGCGCTGAAGGACTTCGACCGGCGCCGTTTCAGCCTGCCGGAAGTGCCCGTCGAGGTCTGGGGTCCGCTGGTCTTCCTGCACCCCGGAAAACCGGCGCGCCCGCTGGCGGACGAGCTGGCGCCGCTCGCGAACCTGCTGGCGGAATCCGGCATGGCCGGCCTGCGCCATGCCCACCGCCGGCGCTATCCGCTGCAGTGCAACTGGAAGGTCTTCGTCGACAACTATCTCGACGGCGGCTACCACGTGGCGCATCTGCACAAGGGTCTGGCCGGACAGCTGCAGATGGCTGCCTATCGCACCGACTTGTTCGAGCGCTTCAACGTGCAGAGCTGTCCGAGCGCGGGCGATGCCCAGTTCCACGGGCGCGACTTCCGCGAACGCATCGGCGCCGGCGCGCTCTACGCCTGGATCCACCCGAACCTGATGCTGAACCGCTACGGGAACATCCTGGACACGAACTGGGTCGTGCCGCTGGCGGTCGATCGCTGCGAGATCGTGTTCGACTACTGGTTCCTCGAGACCGAGGGCGAGGACGCGCGGCGCTTCATCGAGGCCAGCCTGGAAGCGAGCGACGACGTCCAGCAAGAAGACGTGGCCATCTGCGAGTCGGTGCAGCGCGGCGTCTCGTCGCGCTCCTACGACACCGGCCGCTATGCGTGCTCGGAGACGGGCATGTACCAGTTCCATCGACTGCTCGCGCGCGAACTGCGCGGGGAGTAAGAGAGCCGCAAGGGACCTCCCGTTCGGCGCGACGGAGGGCAGGATGTCGCGCCCCATGCCGGCCGCTCCGCGAATCGCCACCGCCTTGCTGGCCACGTGCGCCGCGCTCGCCGCGCAGGAGGCCGAACGCGACGGGCCCGTAGCGCGCCCCGCGACCATGAGCACGCGCGTCACGGACCCACCGCACATCGACGGACGCCTGGACGACGCCGCCTGGCAGCTCGCCACGCCGATCGGCGAGCTGACGCAGGTCGAGCCGGAGCTTGGCGTACCGGCCAGCGAGAAGAGCGACATCCGCTTCGCGCACGACGACGACAACCTCTACATGATGATCCGCTGCTTCGATCGCGAGCCGGATCAGATCGTCAACACGACCCGCGAGCGCGACGCGCGCCTCGAAGTGGACGACCGGGTCGAGATCGTCTTCGACACTTTTCTCGACCGACGCAACGCCTTCTTCTTCCAGATCAACGCCGGCGGCTCGAAGGGCGACGCGCTCATCACCAACAACGGCGCCAACTTCAACAAGCCCTGGGACGGGATCTGGGACGGCGCGGCGCAGATCGACGCCGAGGGTTGGAGCGCGGAGCTCGCGCTGCCGTTCAAGACCCTGAACTTCGCCGCGGGCCAGGAGACCTGGGGCTTCAACATCGAGCGCTACATCGGGCGCAAGCGCGAAGAGGCCCGCTGGACGAATGCCAGCCGGGACCAGCGGCTGTTCAACATCTATCGCTGCGGCGACCTCGCGGGCCTGGCCGGCATCCGCCAGGGCATCGGCCTCGACGTCGTGCCCTTCTACGTCTCGCACTGGCGCAACGAGCGCGAGAGCGAGAACAAGACCCTGCTGGGCGAGCCGGGCTTCGACCTCTTCTACAAGCTCATCCCCAGCCTGACCTTCAGCCTGACGGTCAACACCGACTTCGCCGAGACCGAGGTCGACGAGCGCCAGATCAACCTGACGCGTTTTCCGCTGTTCTTCCCGGAGCGGCGCGACTTCTTCCTGCAGGACGCGGGCGTGTTCGAGTTCGGCTTCAACAACTCCGGCGGCGGCGGTGACGGCGCGCTGATCCCGTTCTTCAGCCGCCGTATCGGGCTGTCGGAGGACGGCGAGGAGGTGCCGATCCTGGCCGGCGCCAAGCTGACGGGCCGCGCGGGCGACTACGGCATCGGCGTCCTGGACGTGCAAACGGACGAGCTGGATGCGCTCGACGGTCAGAACCTGTTCGCTGGCCGCCTGACGAAGAACGTGGGCGAGCAATCCACGATCGGCGGCATCGTCACGCGCGGCAATCCGGCCGGGACCGAGGCCGACGGCCAACCGGGCGGCACGGGCGACAACGCCCTGTACGGATTCGACGCGACGCATCGCGCCAGCGTGTTCGACGAGGGCCGGGATCTGATCACGACCGGGTTCTTCCTGTACTCGGACTCCGAGGATGTCTCCAGCCGTCAATCGGCCTTCGGCCTGGGGCTCAGCGCGCCCGGGGATTTCTTGAGCTGGGAGCTCGACGCGCTCGAGATCCAGGAGCACTTCGATCCGGCCCTGGGCTTCGTGCCGCGCAGCGACATCCGCCGTTACCAGGGAGGAATCGACCTGCAGCCGCGGCCGGGCCTGCCCGGCGTGCGCCAGCTCGAGTTCGGCCTGGGGAGCACGCTCTTCACCGACACGGACGGCGAGCTCGAGACCTGGAGCACGGAATTCCAGCCCCTGGGCGTCTTCTTCGAGTCGGGTGAGTCGGTCCGCTTCGAGCTCGAGCACACGCATGACGAGCTGACCACTCCGTTCCTGATCCACGACGAGGATGGTCTGGCGGACGACGTCACGATCCCGGTCGGCGAGTACGACTTCACCGCCGGGCGCTTCGAGCTCGAGTCGGCCGAGAAGCGCGCCCTGTCGGCCGTGCTCGCGCTCGAGGCGGGCGATTTCTTCGACGGCGAGCGCACCAGCCAGGGCCTGGCGCTGCTCTGGCATCCGGGCCCGTTCTTCAACGGCCGCTGCGCCTACGAGCGCAACGACGTCTCGCTCCCGAACGGCGACTTCGACACGCAACTCGCGCAGTTGCGCGCCAACTTCTCGTTCACTCCCGAGCTCTCCTGGAACAACTTCCTGCAGTGGGACACCGAGTCCGACACGCTCGGCGTGCAGTCGCGTCTGCGCTGGATCCCGGTGCCGCACCAGGAGGTCTTCCTGGTCTTCAACCAGACGCGCGAGAGCGACTCGAGCTCCTCCGCGCCCCTGTTCGAGGAGCTGTCCTTCAAGATCACCTACGCGGTGCGCTTCTGAGCCGAGGGGCCGCGACGGGCCGCGGGAAGCCCGAAAGGGGTCGCGCAAGGCAATGAGAAACAAGGACTTACGGCCTCGGCCCAGGGGCGTATCGCGGGGCTGGGTTGCGCTTCGTAGCGTCCCTCGGTCGTTCCGCCCCGGCGGCGTTCGCCGAGGCGCCGGCAGACGAATCCACTCTGGTGACACCCATGGCACACGATCCCAAAAAGCCCGCCCACACCGCTCCTTCCAAGCCCTCCTCTCCGGCGCCCGGTGGCAAGCCCTCGCAGCCGCATCATGAGCCGCATCATGAGCCGCACCACCCGCACCAGCCGCATCATCAGCCCGGTGGACCGGCCAAGTTCACCGATCCCAAGAAGAAGTAGTTCTTCCAGCGCTCCGACGCGCGACGACGCCGGCCCAGGGCCGGCGTCTTCGTTTCCGGGGAACCACTCTGGTCCCAACAAGCGCTTCGAGGCCGTCCCGACGGCGAGAGGGAGGTGCCAGGCTCGGTCTTGCCGGATTCCGGCCTGCGCTCCGCGCACTCTTGCGCGCACTCGGAATCCGGCGAGACCGTGCCTGGCTCCGTACTCTCGCTGCTAGCGTCGAGTCGGATCGTCGGGCGTTCCCGGCAGGCACATCACGGTCTGCAGCCCGAACAGGCAGCGCGCCTTCTGGCCCTTGCTCCACGCCTCGACCTCGAGCTCGCACACGCTCAAGCGCTTGCCCGCGCGCACGACCCGTCCGCGGCCGACGAAGCGCTCGCCCTGGGCCGGCTCGAGCAGGTTGATCTTGAACTCGACCGCCAGCACCGACGAGCCGGCCGGCATGAGCGTGTAGGCCGCATACCCGCCGGCCGAGTCGGCGATCGCGGTGCCCACGGCGGCGTGCAGGTAGCCGTGCTGCTGCGTGAGATCCTCGCGGTAGCCGAGCTCGATCTCGCACAGCCCGGGCTCGACGCGCACGAGGCGTGCTCCCAGGGTCTCCATGAAGCGCTGGCGGGCGAAGCTCGCGCGTACGCGGGCTTCGAAGGCAAGATCCTGGGGAACGAAGGCCGTCATCCGTGGAAGACTCCCATCAAACGACGTCTTTCTCTACACGACGTTTATCTACACGACGTCGAGCTCGGCCAGTTGGACCCACCAGTTCTCGCGCAGCCACCAGGTGTCGTAGCGCGAGTCTTGCACGATGCCGATCAGCAGATACGGGGTCGTGTGCAGGCGGAAGCCCCACTCCTGGAAGCGTCCGTTCCAGGGCGTCCACTCCGGGAAAACGGCCAGCACGGCCTTGGCTCCGTCGGCGCGCGCCTGGGCCAGGACCGCCTCGCGCAGGAGCTCGCCCACCTCGGGCTCGTCCTCCGGCACGAGCCAGTCCATGATCAGGCCACCGCCGGGGAAGGGGCGCTCGGCGCGCCGGTAGATCGCGTAGCCGCGCAGCGCTCGATCCGCGCCGCGCACCGCGAAGACGTGGTAGCGAATGCCCGGACGCTCGAGAAAGCGCCAGGTGAGATACTCGGCGTCGCGGATCACGCTCGCGCCCCACTGGACCCGGCAGCGAAGGTAGAGCGCGCGCACGTCCTCGTCGAAGCGCTCCAGCCGCTCGACCTCGGGCGGGATCGTGTGCCGGCCCGGCTCGACGTCGCGCGCGTGGACGATCTGCGTGCGCACGAGCTCGTAGCCGAGAAACGTCCGCCCGATGCGCCAGGCGGGCTCGACCGGCCAGCCGTAGTGCAGCAGGTCGGCGCCGTGGCCGCCGAACTGCCGGAAGAACGGATAGGCCGTCTCGACGTACAACCCCGGCCGGCGCAGGCCCTTGCGATGCTCGGGGTGCACCATCGAGTCGACGCCCTGGGTGAAGCTCGTCTGCTTGCCGTCGACGAACACGCGGTACGGCAGCGCCGCGCACTGGGCCGCGATCCTGCCCTCGCATTCGGCCACCCAGATGCGCTGGCCGGCCGGATTGCGCGCGAAGGCCCAGTCCCACTCGGCGCGCGTGCGCGGCACGAAAGCTGGATCGTTCTCGCCGAACACGGCGTTGAAGGTGGCCAGGATGCCCTCCTCGTCGCCGGGCCGGAACGGGCGGATGTCGTACCTGGGGGCGGCCATGCAATCCTTCAACGCAGCGTGTCGCCGCGCGAATAGCTCCAGTGCTGGTAGAGCCAGCTCATGATCGCGGGGCGCTGGAAGCTGCGGAAACACAGGTACTCGCGCGTCCCGCGTACACGGAAGCCGAGGCGCTGGAAGAGCAGCCACTCGGGCGCGGAATCGGGCACGACGGCCGTGAGATGCGCCTGTCCCATGGCGTGCGCGCACGCCCAGGCGAGGAGCGCGCGGGCGACGGGCTCGTCCGCGGCCGGGGCGCCCCAGTCGAACAGCCGGCCGTCGCGCACGACCGCGTAGCCGACCGGCTCGCCGGCGCGGCGCGCGAGCGCCAGCGCGAAGGGCGGCCCCGGACGCGCGACGTAGCGCCAGTTCAGGTAGGCCGCGTCGCGCACCAGGATCGCCGCACGGCCCTCGGCGTGGCCGTGGAACGCGCGCTCGACCTCCGCCGGAAAGCGCGACACGTCCTCGACCACGACGTCGCTGCCAGGCTCGGGGGCGGCGCCCGAGAGCTCGAGCGCGAGCTCGTTCTCCGAGCGCAGCACCTCCCACTCGAGATGCCGCAGGCCGAGACGGTGCGCGCGTCGATCCGGCAAGCCGTACAGCACCGGATGCTTCTCGGGTGGGAAGCCGCCGAAGGTCTCGGCGAAGGCCTGGCCGGCGGAGAGCAGTGCGCGTGCGCGCACGAGCCCCGCGCCCTGGGAGAAATCGTTGAACAGGTCGCCGATCTCGAGCCAGAAGACCTCGCCGCCCTCGAAGCGCACCCGGTGGCGCGTGGCGCACACGCCCGCCACGGGCCGGGCCTGCCCATCCAGCGCGAAAGCGACGCACGCGCCGTGCGGCGCCGCGCCGTAGCGCCAGCGCAGCTCGGCCAGCTCGCGCCGCGGGCCGCCGCCGGCCGCGCGGGCGGAGCGCTGCAAGCCTTCGAGCAGGAGCTCCTCGTCGCCCGCACGGAATCGGCGCGCCTCGATCTGGAACGCGCTCATCGCTGCTCCGGACCAGCCTGCGCGAGCTTGCGCGCGCTCGCGCTCACGATCGAATCGCGCAAGGGGCCCATGGGCGCCATCGTGGCCCGCGCGCATGCGTCCGGCAAGCGCGCGAGGGCCGCCGAGCTGATGCTCGGCGACCCTCGCATGAGAACTTCCAGGCGACTACTTGACCTTGAAGTCGATGTCGAAGCGCAGGCGGATCGGATCGTCGTCGGCGCCGGTCTCGTCCGAGGTCAGCACCCACAGTTTCAGGGCGATGTTGTCGCGCCAGTAGTAGGTGCCGCCCACGACGAGGCCATCCATGCCGTCGCCGTCGCCGACTTCGCTCACGCCCGTGCCCGGGATCGGCGTGTCGTCCTGCGCCACCGGGCTGAAGACGGCGTCGCCATCCAGGGAGTACAGCAGGAGAAAGGCGTTGTAGTTACCGCGCTGCCACTTGCTCGAGCCGAGCTGCCCGCCCAGCACCACCCCGTTGTCCGACTCGTCGAAGTTGCGCATGAACTGGAGGTAGCCGGTGATCTCGTCCAGGGGTCCCCCGGGGATCGTGCCGGAGGCGAAGGCCTCCCAGACCAGGAACTCCGCATCGATGACGCCGTTCGCCGCGGCGGAGTTGCCCTGATTGGTGTTCCCGAGGCCCGCGGGCGAATCGCCGATGTTCTTCCAGTCGTACACGGCGGTCGAGACGTGCAGCTTCAGCTCGTCGATCGGGAGGTAGACGTTGCCCTGGGCTCCGAGCATCTTCGGGTCGTGGTCAGCCGAGGTCTCGGCGGCCACGTAGGCAGCAACGCGCGCGTCGAACGAGGGTCCATCCGTGACCATGGGCTTCCAGGTCGCGGCGACACCGGCAGGCGAGATGTCCGAGTCCCACAGGAAGTCGCCGTAGATCGGTGGCACGGCAAAGGCATGCGGCTGCTTGCCGGCCAGCACGTGGAGATCCTTGTTCGCCATCCAGTCGAGGTAGTAGCGGTCCAGGACCACGCCGCTGCCGCTGAAACCGTCACCGTCGCCGAAGTCCCAGTGCGGGTTGTTGGCATCGGTGTCGTT
Organism: Planctomycetota bacterium; assembly: GCA_031413955.1. Classification (GTDB taxonomy): domain Bacteria; phylum Planctomycetota; class UBA1135; order UBA1135; genus JABFRZ01. Next base: position 22,053 of record JANOGB010000178.1, read on the forward strand.
GCTACCCGTGCCGTCCGAGGCAGTCGAGAGGCGGGCGCCGAGGCTGATGTCCTCGGCGAGCTCGTACTTCGCACCGAGGCGGAACCGCATCCGGCCGCGATAGCGATCCTCGACCGCCTCGCCCCCCGGAGTGGTGTTGCCGTCGAAATCGCTGGTGTCGACGTTCTCGAAGGTCGCCTCGGCGCGCATCCGACCATCGGCTTCGAGCTTCAAGCGATCCCAGATCCCGCCCTGGGTACCGGGCTGGGTACCTTGCACGGGGGCGAGGGCGAACAGGCCGAGGGCCACGATGATCATCTTGCTTCCTTGGTCAGATTGGTCAGGGATCCTGGATCTCCGCCGCGCGGCACGAGCTCGAGCGTCCTGACGGCGCTCGCGATGCCATCGGCGCGCGAGGGAGGGCGGGAGTGTAGCGATCCGTCGCGCGGGGTCGAGCCCCGCCATGCTCGTGTTAACGCAAGCTGGGTCTCGGCCCGCGTCCAAAAAAATGAGGAGTCCTTGAGCGCTCGTTCCGTTTTGCCCAGCCCGGTTAGCATCGGGCGATGTCCCAGGACTCGCGGAGCACGCTCCTCCAGCACAGTTCGCGCAGCCCGTGGCCCTGCACAGCTACCTGTGGAGGTCCGCGCGCGGCAGTCGGGGCCTCCAAGCTCCTGACCCGCGCCGGGCATGCCTCGTGGTTCGCGCTGTCTCGCCCGAGATGAATGACCTCGGCGACTTCGACGCCTCGGAGGGAGTGCCGGCCTCGGCAAGGACAGACGGGGCCGCGTTGCCCATCCTGGCGCGCGCCGTGCTGGTCGTCTTCCTGCTGGCCGGCACCTACGTGCGCGTGGCGGGAGTGTGGAGGCAGGCGCTCATTGGAGACGAGAGGCACGCGCACGCTCATGTGACGAATGGCTATGCCCACATCCTGAGCCACTTCGACGTCGTCGCCTCTCCGATCGGGACGACTGTGCTGCAACGTCTCGCGCTGGACGTCTTCGGCGCTTCCGTGTTCAGCTATCGCTTGCCCTCGGTGCTGGCCGGGGTGCTCGGCCTGTGGCTCCTCTATCCATTGGGGCGGCGCCTCGTCGGGCGCGGACCAGCCTGGCTGGCGACCTTGCTGCTGGCCCTTCATCCGCTGCACGTCTACTACTCGCGCTTCGCACGCTCGTACGCGCTCGTGTTCCTGCTGGCGCTCGTGCTCGTGTTCACCCTCGTTCGGGCTCTCGAAGGACGGCGTGGCGCATGGATCGGCGCCGGGCTCGCGTCCGCGCTCTTGCCCTGGATACATCTCAGCACGGCCGGCACGGTCGCGAGCCTGGCCGTGATCGGCGTGGTACTGGCCTGGAGGCAGCACTTCGGCCCCGCCTTGCGCCGGTCTTTGGTCACCTTCGGTGTCGCGGGAGCTCTGTGTCTGGCCCTGTTCGCGCCCGCCGCGGAGTCACTGATCGGCAGCCTGCGGTGGCTGGGCACGCAGCGTGGCAAGGGCGAGGCCGCGTTCAGCGATGTGCTCGCCCTGCTCGGTGGCTCGGCGCTGGGCGGATGGGTGATGGCGATCGGGAGCTCGGCGGCTGGGATCTGGTTGGCGCGGAAGCGAGCGCCGATCGGGGCGATCTTCCTCACCGTGCTCTTGGTGCCATCCATCACGACCTGGCTCTCGGACACGCTGGCCTCCGATCTCGCCTATGCGCGCTACCAGTTCGTTACCGCGGAGGCACGGAGGACGCGGAGCCTTGCAGAGGAAGAAGAATGGGCCTCCGGATCGTCGACTCTCGGAGAGCTGGAGCCCCGGAGGCCCCTCCTTTTCTGACCTCTTCCTCCGCGCCCTCCGCGACTCCGCGGTGCG